>NZ_JBEYVV010000057.1:0-20493 GCF_040644155.1 Streptomyces sp. NPDC047022
GATCTGGTCGACCGCCGGGATGACGGAGGTCTGGTCGATCAGGGTGGCCAGATGCTCCACCCCCCCCGGGGGGGGTATGCCCGGACTTCGTCCGGTCTAGGGCAATCCCTTCGGGATTGCCCAACTACGGGCAGGGATGCGCGCGTTGCGCGCTATGCCCCAACGCTTCGCGTTGGGACGGGAATTGGGTGTTCGTCAGTTCTGTCTCTGTTGTCCGTTTTTGGGTCTCGTGTGTAAGTGGTGCCGATTTGTTGGGAGTTGGGTAGTTCGCTGCGCTCCCCTGTGTCAGCGTCGGCGGGAGGCGAGGGTTTCCGGTACGAGGGCCGAGAAGGGGTCTGGCCGGGCCGTGGGGGCTCCCGTGGGGCTCGCTGGCCTCCCTGCCCTGCTACGGGCCGGGAGGCGCTCAGATGGCCGTACAGCGCTTCTGCGGGGAATTCGGCGGGAACCCGAAAATGGGTGGCTTTACTCCTCTCGCATTTTCTCCGGCAATACGCTCTTGCATTCTGAGGTCATTCTTAGTGATATTGAGGCGCTGCTGATTCGTGTATTTCACGTTGCCTATGGGAGTTGTTGTGGATATCAGCCATCGCGCGTGTTCGTCGGCTATATCGCGGTCAGGTTCCCAATCCTGCTGATATCTGGCTATCTCTTTTCCCCACGGCTTTTCCTTACGATACAGCTCGATAAGCTTGGCCGGATCCCGGCTGACCGCAACGTATATGACGTCACCGGCGGCATTGAATATCCGGCACAGGTAGCAAGGTTTTTGCGTGGTGTTCTTGCCCTCGCGTATGCGTGTCTCTGTCTCGCTTGTAACGGCCGCTTTGATGCGTTGCACCATGTCGGGGCCCATGCGGGCAACGGCGCGGTGTCCCAGAGCTTCCATGGCGTCGAGTCGCGCCGCGGCTCTCTTCTTCGCGAGGGTTTCTCTCATGCGCTGCGCGGCTTCGGTGCCATGGCGTGCAGCGCTTATAAATTGATGTCTGTCCGTGTGGACAATATTGTGCTGTGGTTCGTATTTCTCTATGAGTCGCTGTTCTTTTTCCTTGGCTTCACGGACGTTCGCATACCATTTCCATTCGTGCCGCGCGATTTCGTGTCCCCACGTTTTGCGTGCGTGGGTCTGAATTCGTTTATCGGGATCCTGGCTTATCCCTACGTATATGATTTCTCCGGCGTTGTTGAAGAGGCGGTATACGGCGCAGGAATCGTTTTCATCGAAATACCTGACGGCTCCGCCTTTGGTCAGATGGCGGTGCCGGACGGGTGGCTGAATCATGGTGGTTCCCCCTGGGTGATCTTCGGTTGGTCAGACCGGCGGGGATGGTACCGGCACGGTCTGACAGTGGAGCCCGCGCCCGCTTCGGGGCGCGGCCTGGTGGCGTGCTGGGGCGCCTGTTGGGGTGTTGCTGGCCCAACTCCCTGTCGTGGGCGCAGAGTCGCTCAGAACGGCGGACAGCCCCCCGGCCGGGGTGTCCGGCCGGGGGGCTGTCCGGGGTGTCAGACGACGTCGATGCCGCTGGCGTCGAACTCGAAGTCGTCGGGGTTCCAGCGGGCTCCGAACTCCTCGGCAATGGCCTCCTGGAGCACTTCCCGGGTCTCGTCGTCGGTCTCGGCCATTACGAGCCGTTCGGCCTGCTCCGGGTCAAGCTCGATGTCCAACGGCCGGTCACGGAAAGCGTCGGACCCCTTGATCTTGAATTGGCCCGAGACACGGTCGACGCGAACCTTTACCGGGGTGGCGCGCGCCGCGATCTGCTTGGCCCGGCGCTCGCGGCCCCGTTCGGTTACTTGTACGGCGGCTGCTGCCTGCTCCAGCTTTTCGGCGTCCTTTCCTTGGGGGGTGCGGTCCCCGTTGATCCATCGTTGGACGGTGCGCGGGTCGCGGCCGTATGCCTCGGCCATGCGCTTGGTGCTGCCGCCGTATTCCCTGTCACGGACTTGCTTGGCTTGGGTGGTGGCGCGTACCGGCGTCTTGCGTGAGGGGAACAGCCGGTCGGAGATCCGGCGGAACAGTCCCTTGTCTGCCATGGATCACTCCTGGGGGGTGTCGGCGCGCTGGCCGTGGATGTCGTAGCGGGGGGCGATTCCATAGGCGCCCTGGAGGGGCTCGCCCGCCTCCAGTGCCTCGCGGACGGCCGCCATGGGAAGCGTCGCATCGTGTTTGCAGCTTCCGGGGGCGGAGCCGAGGCGCAGCGCGCCGGGGACTTGCTTGCCGTCGGCGCTGAGGGGGATGAGCGGCAGCGGGCCGGGAGTCTCGCACGCGTAGAGCAGGCCGTCGACGTTGACCGCGAAGGGGGCGCGGCCGGTGAGGGCGTAGGTCTTGGTGATGCGGCGGTGCATGGCGGTGCGGGATGCGGCGACGATGGTGAAGCGGATCTCCGGGCGGTAGTGCCAGGAGGTGACGACTTCGTTGAGCCAGCGTTCGTCGCGGTCCGGGATGCTCTCGCCGGTTCGGGAGAGTGCGTTCGTCGTCCACATGCCGGTGGCGCCTCGGTAGACGCTCTTGTACAGCTCGGTGAGGGCGTATGCGTCGGCGGCGTCCGGGTCGGCGGCGGCGCGCTCGCTGCGGGCAGCATGGGCGGTGAGGAACGCGTCCGGGCTCATGCCGTCGGTCAGCCCGAGCGCGGCGAGGCGGGTTTTGTAGGCGGTGCGCAGGCGGGCCGTCCACTGGGTGAGGAGCGGCACGGTGTGCGTGGAGGTGTACGCCTGGGTGATGGTGGCGGGGTCGAATCCGTACGCCTCCACCATGTAGGCGACGGTGGGAGTCGCGTACCAGCCCGGTTCGGTCGGCTCGTGGCCGTCGGGGGTGGCGGGGTGCGGCAGCATGCGGCCAGCCTCGGCCCGCAGTGCCTCGGGGACGTGCGCGGCCTGAAGGCGGGTGCCGGTGAAGTCGCACCACCAGACTCCGGCGGTGCGCTTGTCGAACCGGGGCGCGGTGGTGTGCTGGAGCGGGCCGGAGGGCAGCGGCAGCGACTCCGTGACGGACAGGTGCGCGGCGGATACGTCGATCTCGACGGCCCACGGCTGCTCTGCCTCCCCCGGGGTGAGGGGGCGGTGCCAGCGGCCGAGATCGTTTTCCCGGCAGATGGTCTCCCCTGCCTCCAGGGCGGCATGGGTGAGGGGATGGTCCCGTCCGGCCGCCACGGGCACACAGTGGTCACCGGCGGGCATGGCGCCGTCCCTGGGCACGCGGGTGGCGTCGCGGTTCTCGCTCCAGCGCTCGCGGGGGCGGACAGCCTCCAGGAGTTCGCGGGCGGTCACGGCCGGGGTCGAGGTGAGGGGTACGCCGAGATCCTCGGCCATCAGCCGCAACCGGCGTGCCAGGGCGGGCGCGTCGCCCCCGCCGAGGTGGGTCAGGTGCGCCTCTGCCGCCTGCCCGGGGCCCTCGGTCTGTCCGAGCCACGGCGTGATGATGACCTTCACGCCGTAGGCGCGGCGCACCCCGGGCACCTTCCGGGGCACGGCGGCCATGCGGCCCGCGATCTTCTCCCCCAGGTCGATTCCGGCCGCGTCGGCGGCCGTGCGCAGCGTCTTGGACAGGGCGCGCTGTCCCTTGGTGTCGGCGGGCAGTGTCTTGGGCAGTCCGAGGGCTTTGCAGAGCTTCGGGGTCAGGACGATGGTGCCGTTGTGGCGGCGGCCGTCGTCGTGGACGGGGGCGATGCCGAGGGCCGGGCCGGAAGCGATCCACGCGAACAGTGCGGGCAGGGTCGCGGCGCCGGGCATGCCGATGCCGGGGACGTCGGCCGTGACGGTTCCGGCGCGTCCGGCGTCCAGACAGACGGCGGCCACCAGGGCGGGCCGCTTGAGTGCGGGCGCTGTACGGGCCTCTGTGGGGGCCGTGGCGGGCGCAGCAGCCGCGTGGGCGGGGTCGGCCGGCGAGGGGGCAGGGGCGGGCGCAGGGGCGGCCACAGGGGGCTTTACGGTCCGGTTGCGGGCGCCGTCGGCGGCCAGGACGTCGGCGGGGGCGCCGGGGGTGGTGAAGGCGGGTAGGCCGCGGGCGGTCAGCTCCTCGTTGATGCGGGCGCGCCGGGAGTCGGCGGTGCATTCGTCGGGGCAGCGCTGCCACTGCCAGCGGGCGCCGTTCGGCGAGTGGGGGTCGGCGATCCACTCGCGGACGTACCCGGGGCGCTGGTGTCCGGCGCATGCGGTGCAGCCGGTGATCCTGGTCTGAGTCACGGCTGTTCCTCGGGGTCGGTAGGCGCGGCGGACGGGTCGGCGGGGTGGAGTTCGGCGAGGCGGTTGAGGAAGTGGGCGTATGCCTCGCGCTGTGGGGGGCGCGGTTCGGTCTGCCCTGCCTCCCACGATGTGATGGTGGCGCGGCGCACCTTCAGCGCGTCGGCAAGCTGCGCTTGTGAGAGTCCGTGCGCGGTCCGCAGACGGACGCGCTCTGCGGGCGGCGGCAGGGTGACGGCGTTCTCGATGAGTGCGTCGATGGCGTCGAACAGCTCTGACATGGGGTGACTCCTGGTGTCGGGGTAGGTTGGCGCGTGGCCGGTGGGGGCGTGTACGAGACGCCCCCACCGGCCGCCCGCCGGTCAGGCTTCAACACGCTCGAACCATTTCGGGTCGACCGCGATCCGCGGGTGCCTCTTCTCCAGCACGGTCCGCAGCTTGCCGAGGGCGATGTCCATCGAGGATCCGTTCATCAGGTACCGCTTTTGCTGGTGGCCGTTCTCGGGCGTCCAGACGTTGCAGTGAAAACGCCACTTGGTGTCATCCGGGAAGAGGGCGGCCGGTGCTTCGGAATCGGCCGCGTCGGCGGGCATCTCCGGCGCTTCCACCGGCGCAGCTTGGGGAGCGTCCTGGGGAGCGATCTGCTCGATGGTCTGTGCGGTGATCTCCACCCAGGAGTGCACGCTCGTGATCTGCTCGGCGGCTTCCTTCAGCGCCTGCTCCTCGGACGGCGCCTCTATCCGGCACCGCATCCTGTAGGCGCGCCCGCCGATGCTGTAGTGCGTGGCCACCTTGTACGTGTGGGACGGGTGCGCGTCCTGTGCGCCGGACTGGGGAACGGCGGCGGCCGTCTCGGACTCCTGAGCGGCCCGCTCGTTCCGCGCCGTCTTGAGGGCGGCGCGGGCGCTCTGCACGCGGCGCGTGAGGAGTTGCGCGGCGGCCGTCTCGGCGGGGTCACCGGCGTCCGAGGAGTTCGACTCCTCGCAGTAGTAGGCGTACTCCTCCAGGAGGCGAAGCACGGTGGTGGTGCAGGGCGTGAGCCGGTGGGCGCCGTGGTCCGTAGCGCCTTCCAGGGCGAGCCGGGTCTCTTTGCACTCCGGGTCCATGTCATCGGCCCCCGTGCCCATGCCCGTGTTCATCAGCCACTCGTAGACCAGGACCGGGACGGCGACCGTGACCGTGTCGCCCATGACGGTCGGCACTGTCACCGGCTGGACGGCGGCCGGGGCAGGCTCCGTCTCCTGGGGGGCGGTCAGCGCGCGCACCTCGATGAGTGCGCAGTACTCGTACTCCTCGGGCAGTCCGGAGTAGTCGGCGAGCTGCTCGGTGTACTCCAGCCGGTAGCGGCCCCCGAGTCGCTTGCTGATGACGTCCCAGGCGGCGGCCTCGGTGTCGAGGTTGGTGAAGTTCAGGGTGATCAGGACCATGGCGCCGTTCGCGATGACGTCCCACCCGTGGGCGGCATCCCGGCGATCCTTGCCGAGAAGCGAGTTCAGGGACCGGGTGATGTCGCTCCGGCGGGGGGCGGTCGTGGCGGTCATTCGGTGCTCCTCGGTGTCAGTGGATCGGGCGTAGCCCTATCGTACCAGGAAAACCAAGCTTTCCGTACGGTGAATCGTACCTTTGATTGTCCTGTGAACGTGCAAAGGGTCCCCCGCCCGGTGCTGGACGGGGGACCCCACGGGCGCGGCCGGACGCTCAGTCCCTCCGGCCGTGCAACGCCTTGTTCCGGATCGCGGTAGCCGTCTTCACGATGGCGAGGCGCACCGCGTCGTACTCCTCGGCCGTCTGCGCGTCGGCGGCGCCCTGCGCGAACGTGTCTTTGGTGGCGGCGCGGTTGACCGCCTTCAGCGTCTTCAGGGCGTGCTGGAGGGTGGCCAGGTGATCGGGGATGATCTCGGCGTCCTCGATCTCCTCCCCCTCGCCGGACCCGGCCGCCTCATCCCGGGGTGTGCGAATTCGCACGCCGTCGCCCGCATCGTCGTCGCGCGCCCCCGTCTCGTCGTCCGCGCCGTCATCGCCGAGGGTGCGCCGGGCAACCCGCTCGATCGTCGCCCGCATCTCCTCCGGCGCATCCGGCAGCACCGGCGGTAGCTCCTGGCGGACCGTCCCGAGTGTCTCGGCCGTCGCATTGCCACCCAGCTGTCCGGCGACGTCCGAGACGACATGGAAGAGCAGGATCGCGGCCTCCGTGCCGTGCTGCTGCTCCGCTTTGCGCGTCTGGTCCATCTGCCCGGGGTTCGGGACGCGGCCGGTCCGCGCGGCCGTCTCCAGGGCCAGCGGCGCACCCAGGCGCAACCGGCGGACATAGGACGCGGAGCGGCCGGTGAGGTCCCCCACATACGCCGCATACGTCGGGTGGCTCCGGCGCCACCACTTGCCCTTGGCAGCGCGCTCCAGGGCCTCGGCGATGATCCAGATCGCTGCGTTGCCGACAGCGACCGCCGTCCGGATCACCTCCTCGGTCTCGTCCTTCTGCCGCGCCTCGATCGCGGTCAGTTCCGAGACATCGTCGTCGGCCACGTCCTGGACGTCATCGAGGTCCGGCAGCAACTCCCCCAATGCCTTCAGCGCGGCGAGGGGATCGCCCGCCGTCCGGGCCAGGAGCGGGTTTTCCGCTTCCGGCGCGGTGCGGGAACGCAGGCCGCTCAGCAGCGCCCCACGGTCGACAGCGGCACGTCGGCTCACCTGATGCACTCCTCGATCAGCTCCTCGGCGAGGAGCGCCATGGGTGAGCCGGGCACCACGCGCGGTTCCTGCCCGAAAGCCTGCGCGTAGCCGTCGCGGGCGTCCGAGCGCGGGATCTCGGTCCGCAGGATCGTGCAGCCGGAACCCTCCAGGTCCCGACGAGTCTCCAGCGCGGACGCGGCGGCGCGGTTCACCATCGTCAGCAGCATGACCAGACGCGGCGGGGTGACGCCGACGGCGGCCAGCTGGTCCAGCGCGGCCAGGACGGACCCGGCCCGCTCGATCTCCATCGTCGTCGGCTGCAAGGTAAGGACGGCGAGATCAACGGACGCGAGCACGGCGAAGTGCGCGTTACCCGCGCGCCGCTCCCATGCCCCGGTGTCGACGGCGAGGAGTCCAGCCGGAGGTGTGAGGCGCTGCGCCTCGGCTCCGATGCGGCTCGCCGCGGGCGCCCGGTACACCGGCGCCCCGAGATCGACCATGTCCGACCACGCGTACAGACTGCCCAACTCCCCCTCGCCCGGCTCGTCCGCGTCCAGTGCGGCGGCGGGGATCCCGTCGGCCGCCCAGTGCGCGAGGAGATATCCCAGCGTGGTCGACTTCCCGGAGCCTCCCTTGCCGATCATCGCGATTCTGCGGCCCTCGGCCGGTAGCTGGCCCATGCTCTGTCTCCTGCGCTCTGGTACGGGGACGGAAGCCCGAGCGTAGAGGGTGCGCAGACGACGACGGCCCCCACCTGTCCGGCGGGGGCCGCTGCTCACTGCTCGCGGTTCAGGAGTTCCTGGATCATCGCCTTCAGTTGCTCTTGACCCTTTTCGAGCCGGTCGAGTGCGGCCGTGTGGTTGGCGAGAGCGATGGTGTGCTCAGTCTGCTTATCGATGACGCGCTGCAATTTCTCATTGAGAATGCGGCTCATCTCCTGGCCTATCGGATCCTCGGGCATGCGCCCCCCTCTTCTGTGTCCGTGGTTCTGCTGAAAAGCCTACCGGGGCACCGGCACCGCTTCGCGGCCGTGGCGGCGCCGCATCCTGCCGTCACAGGCCCGTACGGCAAGCATCGGACGGGGCCCGCGGACTGACGACATGTCACAGCCGGCCGTCCGGTCCAAGCCGTTTCCGACAAGCCCGGAGCGGACACAGCAGCGGCCATTACCGTGACCCCTCATGCCGTACATATACGAGTGCCGCCGCTGCGAAGTGCATTCCGACGAACCGCACAAGCTGGAAGAGGACGCGCTCAATGAGCAGCGGACGCATCGGCGTCTCGCGCATGGCGCTCTCAAGCCCGGAGACGACGACCGCGTCCGGCGCATCTATCTCTCGGAACACTATGTGCCGTGGTGGGAGGACCCGGATGCCCCGGTGCCGTCCGACGGATTTCCGCTCGGGCGCATCGTCCTCTTCCTCGTGGTGTGCGCCGTGCTGCGCTACTTACATCAGCACCTGTGACCCCAGGGGCGCGCCAATGACTGTGGCCCCGGCACGCCTGATGTACGGCGTGCCGGGGCCACAGGGGAACGGGTCAGTCTTCGGGGCCGGGGTAGTCGGGATCGTCCTCGGCCGTCGGCAGAGGGGATGACGACTGATCCCACGGGGAGACCCACCCGCACAGGGTGCATGCGAACCGGTTGTTCACGCCGTGCACTTCCGCCGAACACTCCGGGCAGGTGCTCGCCGTGATCTCCCGTTGGAACTGGAAGGGGGGCCGGTCAGTGGTCGGCGGTGTCACAGGCTGCTCCGGGTCGGTCGGCATGGTTGGAGGCTACCGGCGCCACGCCGGAGGACCACCCGCACAGGCGCGAGCAGATCCATCCCCCGCCGGGCTGCTGAAGGGCAGCGGCTCCGCAGTTTCCACAGTTCATGATGATCTCCCCTTCTCTCGTTGTGCGGTTCGGCCGCGCGATGCGCGCGGTCCGGTCTGATGGGTCGCACGGGCGCGGGGTGTCACGGCCTGGAGTTGTGCCCGGGTACCGGTTCGACCGTTGCTTGGAAACGCGACTCGTCATCGCCCTGGGGAACCCATGGGCCCGTGCGCCGGTATCCGATGCTCTCCAGCAGCTCATCCCGCCGGGCCCACGTGAGCGGCACTTCGGGATGCTCGCGGAGTGCTTCCGTCTCAGCGACCATGAACCCGGCGGCATTGGCTACCTCCAGCGCCTCATACCGGGTGAGGTCGGATCCTTCCTCGCCACTGAACGGGAACAGGTAGACGGTCATCATTCGATCTCCACGTGGTGAGAGGTTCCTTGCGCTTCGCATTGCGCAGTGCACTGCCGGGCGAGAGGTTCCTTCGGTCTCTCACCCCTGGGTGAGAGGTTCCTTGCGCTTCGCATTGCGCAGTGCACTGCGCGTACTGCGGATGCTGCCCGCGGTCGTCTCCACTCCGACGAGTGCGAGAGCCTGCGCGAGAACGGCAGGCTTCACTTCAGGGATCAGTTCGTCGGCGCGGGCAACCGCCTGCCGTACGGTCATGCCTGCCCAGTGCGGAGGCTCGTGTGCGAGGAGCATCGCGGCGTATGAGACGGGGTCCGCACTGCCCTCGTGCTCCTGGTCCTGGTGCTCGTTGGCCTCGTATCCATACACGTCCTGAGCGGCGTGTTCCTCCGCAGGACCATGCGTGGTCTCAACGGCGGGATCCGCATCGGGGCGCGGCGGAATGACCGGGCGGATGCCCCACAGTGCGCGCCGTCGTGCCTCGCCGAGGCGCGCGAGCGCACCGTTTGGTGCGGGCAGTGCACTCGACTGCATATCGGCGTACAGGACCGCATTCCAGTCGTGGCGCACCGCAATGTCAGCGAGATGCGCCGCCGACTTCAGGCGCACCACCCGCGCCACGATTGCGGCCTCTGCCGCGTCGGCCGCGTCGCCGTCAAGGCCGTGCCGTGCGGCATCGAGAGCCTGAGCGAGAGCTTTATTACGCCTCTCGCTTCGGCGCGTACTGCGGGGTGAGAGGTTTGCTGCGCCCGCGAGACGTACCGCACGGTCGGCCGCACGGGACCGGGCGATGGCCGCGGAGTCCGCACCCCGCGCACCGATCCCGAGCCGGGCAGTCAGCCGCTCGCGCAGTTCGCGTGCGGCCTGACTCATCAGGGAGTCGGAGCGCGCGCCGGTCATCCGCAGCTCCAGCCCGAGGAGCAGATGAAGGAGCAGCGCGAGGAGCACGGGGCCGAGGGCGACGCGGATCAGTCCGCCGCTGTCGCCGGAGACCCGGAACGCCGGTACGGCCTGAATCAGGACGGCCGCGTACGCGAGGTAGGCGGCCGTCCTGGTGGATGTCGCCCACGCATACAGCGTGAGGGCGATGATCGCGGCTTCCGCGACCCCGCACAGGGCGGCCCGTTCGATGGGCGCGGTGATGTGGAGCGCGAGACCCATGTAGCGGTACGACGTGTCGGCGGACATGCCCAGCGCCATGAGCGCGGGCACGAGGAGTCCCAGGGTCGCGCCGTGGGCTCGGGTGAATCGGGACATGGGGTGGGTCCTCCGGTGGGTGGTGATCGGTACAGCCTGCCGCATCACGGCTTACGCCCGAACAGGCGCCCGCGTCCGGTGCCACCGGCGCCGGAAGTCGGCGCCGGTGCCGGGCGCTTCACCCAGCCACCCCGGCTCGGGGTGTAGTCGGTGCCGTGCTGCTCACGGTCCGAGTCGGTCAGCTTGTCGCGGAGTTCGTTCTGAGGGATGGAGCGTCGGAATGCCATGCTGGAGATCTCCTGTCTCGTCATGGTGATGGGAGGCGTCCCGGGGACGGTCTCGGCGTAGTGGCAGGCCGCCCCCGGGAGTCAGCGCACGATGTGGCGCCGGGTAGCGGGGCCGGTAGATCGGCCGGTAGACGGTGGTAGCCGGTCGGTAGAACCGCAGGTAGAACGGGCGGTAGCCGCCTCTACGCCGCCCCCTCGGCGTCCTCCTGGCCGTCGCCCTCGGGGAGGGGTTTCACCAGGCTCAGCAGTCGCCCGGACAGGGGCCCGGCGGCGGCCGGAAGCGCGGCCCCGGCAGGCGCCGGAACGGGCCCGCTGGCGGGGTCCTCGGGGCCTCCCCCGATCAGCTGCGCGAGGGTGGTCCCGGGGGGTGCCCCGATGGCCTCCCGGAGCCGGTCGACGCGTAGCCCATAGTCGACGCTCCCGGCCACCTTCACCGACTTCGTGACGGGGAACCCGGACTCGGTCAGCCACGCGCGCATCGTGGCCTTGTCGGTCGAGCCGGGGGCGAGGATGCCCGCGGCCTCCGCCGACGCGATGAGCGCGGTCACGTGGATGCCGCTGCGGCCCTCGGCTTCCAACTCGGCGAGGGAGGCGACGACGTGGCGGCCGAGGACGTCGGCCGGAGCCGGGGCCGCGTCGTCATCCATCAGGGCGTCCCCCGCGCCGTCCTCGGCGGCATCGTCGGCGGCGGCCGGGGCCACCATCCATGCCGCCACCATCCACGCGAGAGTGCCCACGGCGACGGCCGCGCCCCGCCACGGAGCCAGCGCCCGCAGATATGGCAGCGCGAGCGCGGCGAGGGTGCCCAGTGCTCCGGCCGCGAGTGCCCCGCTGAGGGCGAGCATGCCCAAAGCCTCGAGGACGGGACGGCGCCGGACCGCCTCTTCTCCGGCATCGTCCTGGGTGGTGGTGTCGGTGCGCGCCTGCTCCCATGCCCACCGGCCAGCGGCTCCGGCACAACGGCACAGCTTGCTGCCGAGGATCATCGATCCGGACCACAGAGCCACCAGGGCGCTCCCTGATCCGCGCGTGACGGCGCGCAGTTCGTCGGCGGCGGTCACATCGCCCCCAGGGCGGCGGCGAGTTTGAACACCAGGTTGTGTCCGAGGGCCCACACGCCGCCCGCCTGCCCATAGATGACTCCGGCGGAGATGCCGAGGAGCGCAGGCCAGATGTCGCGCTTCCAGCGGAAGAAGAACGTCATCACGGTCAGGCCGAGGGCGACGCCGCCGAGACCCATGTCCCCGGCCCCGGCCCCCTGGATCAACTGGGTGGGGACCTGAGCCACGCCGGTGGTCAGGCTGCTCCACAGGGATCCGGCCGCACCGGCGAACGTGCCCAGCGCGATGCCCAGCCCGCCCGCCTTGTCGCGGTTCATCTTCACGCGGTCCGAGCTGCGGAGCCCGGCCAGCAACACCATGCCGGTGGTGAACGTGAGCCCGGACGTTCCGACGGTGCCGAGGACGGGCCCGGCCGCGAGAGTGACGGTGTGCAGGGTGGTGGTCATCGGGTGGCTCCGGGTGTGTAGATGAGTGCGGCGGTGGCGATGGTGGCGAGTGGTATTCGGGCGACCCAGCGCAGCGGGCGGAACCATCCGGCGGCGCGGCGGTCGAGGAGCCACCAGCACGCGGCGGCGGCCGGACCGGCGGTCAGGATCGGGGCCGCCAACGGGCCCCAGGAGCCGAGGAATTCGAGCCCGGCTCCGACAGCCGGCACGGTGCCCGAACCCCAGCACGCGGCCCCCACAGCAGCCCCCACGGGCGCGAGGAGACCCAGCACCCCGGGCAAGCGGTGCAGGTGAACGAGGCGCGCGCCTTTCCACCCGGCCACCAGGCAGACGCCGGTGATGCCGGTCGCCGTCATCTCCGGCACGGACACGGCGGCGCGCGCCATGTAGTGCATGACGGTCATCGGGTCGCCGGTCAGACTCCACAGGGCGACGTGCCCGGCGGCGGCGGCCGACAGGTTGAAGGTGGCCCACCGGATACGCCGGTCGTGCACCAGCTGGTGCACGCGGTCCGGCATCACCGGCTCCGCGTCCGGCATCGCGCGCAGCATCCGGCGCCGGGCCCGGCGCGCCCGCCGGGTGTCGACGTCGGCCGTCTCCTCGGCGATCGTCTCCTCGGCGGCCGTCTCCTCGGCGGCCGTCTCCTCGATGTGCTCCTCGATGTCCTGCTCGGTCGTCTCGATCGCGTCGGCGCTCACAGGACGCCCGCCCGACGCAGTGCCAGGTACAGCGCGCGCCGCTCCGACTGACGCAGGCCCGCACGGACGCCGATCACCTGGAACACGGACGGCGCCTCGCGCATGTCGGTCACCAGGCAGCGCGCGGCCAGCGGGCAGCGGGAGCAGAGGAGTAGCGCGGAACGCTCATGCCGGTTGGGCGATTGGGTGAGCCCGGATGCCTGGCCCTCGAAGAAGGTGTTCGGGTCGGTCGAGCAGACCGGGACGATGTCCTCGGCGGTGGTGGTGCGTGAGGCGCGGGCAGCGAGGCGGTAGCGGACGAGCAGCTCATCCGTGCCGGGCCGGTCGGTATGCGGTAAGGCGGTGGTGCGCATGGCGGACTCCTGGGTGAAGGAGAAGAGGGAAGGGGGGTCCGGGTGTCGGGGCCGGTCAGGTGCGGCGGCCCCATCGGCGGCCGGACCGGGCGGAGCCGGTGGCGCGCGGACTGAATCCACCGGTGCGGTCGTAGGTGGCCCAGCCCTGCCTGTCTGCCTGACGGGCGGAATCCGCGGGGCGGCCCATGGACCCGTCACGGGTGCGGCCGGTCAATCTGCCGACAAGGTTCACTTGTCACTCCTCGTAAGGCTTTGGGGTGTGCTGAAAGAGGGGGCCGGGGTGGCTCGTCGCGGGCGCGGTGCTCTGCCCCGGCCCCGATGGGTCGGCCGGGCAGGCTCAGCCGGAGCGCTGGCCGGTCGACTGCTGCACGACCTTGGCGAGTGCGGCGGCGGCGGCATTCGCGCGAGCGAGATCCTCGGCGGCCCTGACGCGGGCCGCTTCCATGGCCGCGACGGCGGCGGCGCGTTCCTGGTCGCTCATGACCGGCCGTCCTCGGGGTGCGGGCGGCCGGGGGACCGGACCGGGGTCCGGCCGTTGTCCTCGTGAGGCTGGGGACGGCGGGGGAGCGGCGGCCGAGGATCGGTCGGCGGTAAGACGGCGGTGTCTGCGATCATTTGCATGTCTGTTCTCCCTCAGCTCAGGGGGTTCGGACTGCGGCTCTCGGTGTGGGTGCACCGGGGGCCGCGCTGTTTTGTGGTGCGGTGAAGAGAGTTCCAATCAAAACCGGTTCTGTCAATCAGATACGTATCTATTGGTTGACCATTACCGGTCTTGATACCGTGATCAGGTCAGCTACTGATCAAGGAGGAACAAGAGTGGCCCGGTATGAGGTAGAAGCCGCCTATTTGCGGCAGAAGATCCGAGGGGGCGATTACGAGATCGGAAGGGTGTTGAGCATTCGCGATCTCACCCAGGAAAGGGGCGTTTCTACTGCGACTATTCGCCGCGCACTGGAAGTGCTGGAAGAGGAGGGATTGATCCGCGTCGTACGCGGAACCGGCGCCATCGTGCAGCCGCCCGCACCGCCGAGGAGGCGCATCACGCGCGGCGTGGCGATCGAGCGGGACCCTGCCCGCGGCTACGTGTTCCCGGCCGCCGCGCACCCCCAGGAGCCATGGCAGATCCACGGCCAGCCGAAAGCATCCGTCGAACCGGCACCGGCCCCCGTTGCCGACGTGTTCGGAGTCGAGCCGGGAACTCCGACGCTGCGCCGACGCCGGGTGACCAGTCCCGTAGGCGAACCACCGTTTCAGGTGGTCGATACCTGGCTCAGCCATCAGGCCGTGTCGGACGCCCCGCAGATCGCTCAGCCCTCAACCGGCCCCGGTGGCTACCTGGACCGGCTGGAAGAGGCAGGCCACGGTCCCATCGCATGGCACGAGACGACGCGGGCCCGCATGCCCACCGCTGAAGAGGCGCGCCTGTTGTCGATCTCGGCGGCGCTGCCGGTCCTGGAGCTGACTCTCATCGGGCGGTCAGACAGGACCGGTCAGCCGCTGGAGGCGACGGTGCGAGTGATCCCGGCGGACCGGGTCGAGATGGTGGCGGAGCTCCAGCGCGCCGAGTCGGCCAAGTGGCCCGTGCGCGGGGTCGCTTGATCAACTACTGCCAGTCACACTAATGCGCTGTCTCTTCACGGATTGTCAAGAGGTGCGTGAGGAGCGTAAGTTCTCTCGCGTCGAAAAACTTTCATGAGGCTGGAGGGGGTCATGGCGTTCTCTGTGGCACTGCCCGATCACTGGGACGTTTCTGATGACACCGTGTCATTCAGGCAGGTAGTTGAGTCTGCGGTGTGCAGCTACCAGGCACTGGACCGCGCAGTTCGCGAGGGACTAGTCAAGGTCATCGACCGTGTCCACGCGGGACGCGGTAGTGCACGCCGCCTGACCGTGGAAGAGGCGCTCATGGTCATGGTCGTTGCGGCTATCGCGGCGAACGCCGATGCCTCGTTCCTGGGCACCATGCGCGCCATGCGCCTTGCGGGCGCCAAGATCACACCCCGTGGGCTCGTGATCCCCGTACGGACCGCCGCATGAGCGGCCCCAGATAACGCCAAGGGCCCCACCATCCGGTGGAGCCCCGTGCCCGGACAGAGTTACCAGCTCTGTACCCGGACGACACCCGCGTTGACGCGCGCCTTCGGTGTCACTCGCACTACCGCTACCAATGCAAGGAGTGCCCTGTGAGGGTACAAGCCGTGTCAGTACGGCCGCCATGTGAGATTGACAGGACGCGCCGACGCTGGCCCGTATGCCTATGCGGCTGTGGATCGGACATCGAGCCGGACATCGACGGGCGCCCCGCGTCCATCTACGCCACCCGCGAATGCCGCACCCGCGCCCGCGCCGTCCTGGTGCCACCGGTGCGTCTGACGGCGGCCGAGCTGGAGGAGCGGCTCCGCATCGCGCGGTTCCGTGACCGTGCGGCAGCGCGCCGCCGGAGCGCCGGACTAACGCCGGTGGAGCTGACCGCGTCCGACTCGCTGTACGAGCGGGGCGCATCGGCCGAAGTCCCCCGGCAGCGGCCACGGCCAGACGGCCGGCTGTGGGATGGATCACACCGCGGTGCGGCTGTAACCGCCCGGAGCGACGCGTCCGGGGCGGTGGCCCGATGAGCATCGCCTCCCCCTCAGAGGACGACTTCCAGCCGGATGAGTTCCGTGCCGGGCGCCGGAGCCGGTTCCGGATCGTCCAGACAGGCCAATGGGCACTCCTGATGTCCGGGCTGTCCGATGCCGGGTACCGGCTCTACAGCCTCATGCGCGCCCACGTGAGCACCGAGCGCGGCGACGACGTCGTGTGGCCTTCTCAGCAGTCGCTGGCCGACATGCTGGACAAGCGGCCGGAGGCAGTGAGCCGAGTGCTCAACAAGGAACTGATCCCCTTCGGCCTGGTGGACGTCGACCCCCAGCGCTACGGGACGAACAACAGCCGGAAGCGCAACGTCTACACCGTGCACGAGGAGCCCCCGCCGGGCTGGGAGGGGTACGCCTCGATCCAGGAGTGGTACGCCGCCCAAAAGAACAAACCCACAGGTCGGCCCGGAGACGCGAAAAATCGCGTCTCCGGAGACCTCACGAATCGCGTCTCCGGACACCCCACGAATCGCGTCGGTAACTACACGAAGGTGGAACTACACGAAGAGGGAAAGACGGGGGGATCGGCCGGAGGCCAAAGTGCGGGTGGCCTCGCGCGTGCAGGCGCGCGCGAGGCTGCGGCGGATTCAGCGGCTGACGCCGAAGGCGGCACAGCCGCCGACTCGAAGAACGTCCCGGCCCAGCGAGGCAAGAGCAGCAAGCGAGGCTCCGGGGTGGTGAAGACGCGGCAGGAGCGGCCGGTGGCGGGCGAGGAAGAGATCTGGCGGCTGCTGGCCCCGATGCTGGAGGAGGCAGGCCAGCGGCCCGGGACCCGCCCGAAGACGCTCCGGCGGGCCGTCAGGGCGTTCCTGGGGCACGACACGGACGCACGGCCCTCGGCGTTTCGTGCGCACCCGAGGACGGCAGAGCACGCCGTGCTGCGGCTCAACCGCGGTTGGTACGGGGCCCGTGGTCCCGAACGCGCCGCGAGGAGCTACACCGCGCCCGACCGGATCCAGCGCCCCATCGGCTACCTGGTCACGCTGCTGAGCTACACCGAGTGCATCCGGCCGGAGTGCGAGAGCGGGATCCTGCTGACCACCGGCGCCGAGTGCACCGAGTGCGACGCCCGAGCCGCTGAACGCGCCGCTAACGCCCTCAGGGAGCGTTGGGTCGCCGGAGCCCCGCCCGAGGCCCCCGAGGGCCCCCAGGACGCCCCTGGGGTCCCTGACGGCGTCGACTGGACGGATATCGAGGAACCGCACGACGCCGAGCAGTCCGCGGAGTTCGGCCAAGAGCAGTTCGAGGAACAGTCCGAAACCGGACCGATGGCCGGGCCGCCCCCCATGCTGCCGCCCGTGCTGCTGATGTGCCGAGGCCACGACGACACCCCATGCGGACGACCGGCACAGACCCAGGGTCTCTGTGGCCGATGCCTGATCGCCGAGGAACGCGAGCTAGCCACAGCACAGAGTCCGGCACCGTTCTGATGGGCGCCCCGATGCCCGAAGAACTCCGGGCCTCCCTCGGCGTGCCGGAACAGCACCCGGCACGCACCGTCCCCTGCCCCCGCTGCGGAGCCGCGCCCTACCAGTCATGCCGCTTGGCCACCGCCCACGAACACCACCTGATCAATCCGCACCTGGCTCGCATCACGGCGTGGCAGGAGGCAAAACGGTGACCGTCCGATGATCGAATCCGCGAGGATTCCGGCAGTCCAACCGTTCA
Source organism: Streptomyces sp. NPDC047022 (assembly GCF_040644155.1). Classification (NCBI taxonomy): domain Bacteria; kingdom Bacillati; phylum Actinomycetota; class Actinomycetes; order Kitasatosporales; family Streptomycetaceae; genus Streptomyces; species Streptomyces sp. NPDC047022. The sequence goes on from NZ_JBEYVV010000057.1 coordinate 17,424, forward strand.
GACTTTCGAGAAAGACGCTCCATTGCCCATCAGGACCCGTCAACGCACGCTTCCGGTCCAGGTCGACCGCGACACCGTGCTGAACTCCCAACTCAGCCCGACCGCACGACTTCTGTACGTCGTACTCCTGGCCATCACCGATGACGACGAAATCGAGCCCTGCTACGCCCTGGCCGGAATCGCCAAAGGCGAGGAGCAGCCATATCTCGATGAGCTGCAAAGTCTCGGACTCATCAACATCCGGCAGCATCACGGCGATAACCATATGAGTTTGGACGTCAATGCATGGCCGCATCGGCCAGGCGTTCGCGTGCATGAATGCATTTCGTGCCAGCGCTGCGGGAATTGCGCCTGTTTTTCGGGTGGCGGAAACGAACGCTTCTGCAACCCCTGTCGGTACGTGGACGACGCCCGACGCGAGGCGAGTGCGGACATTGCGCGGTACAAACGCGAACTGGACGGGGGCGCCACCTATGCCATCGGCCAAGGGGGCAACCGGCTGCACCGCTGGAACTGCCCCACATTGAGTACCCCCGAACGAAGCCTCGAAGAACTCCGGGAAAGCGAACAAGAAGGAAATCCCTATCCCGGATACTGGGCCCGTCTCCCGAACCTCTTCACGGCCGAAGAACTCCGAAAGAGGCACAGCGTGCCCCGGAACTGCGCCACCTGTGGGCCCGACCCCCTCTGATAGGACAAGCGCATGACGTACCTACCCGACATAGCCCGGTACGCGCTGACCATCGGCCAGAACACCACCGGTGACGGCCGGTTGCTCCTCACCGGCGAGAAAAGCGGCAGCGGCGTACTCCGCGTCCTGCGAGCGCGGGCATGGTCAGCAGCCACCCCCCCGGCACAGGTACGGACGATCATCCGCAACACCCAGGGACTTGCATGGATGCATGCGCCGGTCCGCGTTGAGGTCTGCACCGGCCAGCTCGCCGACGTCGTCCGCCTCGCATGCGGCCCATACGCCGAGATCGACACCCGGCCCGCCACAGACAGCACCTGGAGCAGCCTCGCGGCCCGCGGCATGCAGCTCCTCGGCCGCGACCCCGCCGACGACCCCGAGCAGGCCGAGATCCTCGCCGAGCGCGCGATGCTCCTCACGGCCGTGTGGGACGAACAGACGGCCCGACGGCGCATATCCCCGGACCGGTTCTCACGGACGGCATGACCGCCCCCTGAACCCCTCCCGGACGCCGGAGCGGATCCCGACCGCCCACCCCCCGCCCAGGTCGACACGCCACGCCCCGCACGTCATCACCGCGTACACGACGTCACCATCGCGGAACGCCTCCTCGATGGCCGTCTTCACGCCGGGGCGGCCGTCCGGATGACCGGCCGCAACCTCGAGGACCCGTTCGCGCAGCGCGGACAGACTCGCATCCGCAGAAAACACGATTTCGATCACCAACGATGCCTCCCGCATCCGTATGACTACATCGTCCGGCATAGGGAAACTCCGAAGAAAACTCCGCAGAAACAAGATCCATAAGAAGGAATGCGCGCCGAATGGCATAGGCAATAGCGCGTAGCATAGGCAGAATGCTGCCCGTATTCCTCATGGACCCGTGCCCCCAGTGCGGCTATGCCAACCAAGGCACACGGGCACGCGGCGGCACCACCATCCGATGCCGCGACTGCCGATGCGGCCGATGGATCCCCGTAGACCGCCCCACCACCGGCCCCGATGACCACCGGCCCGACCTCCCCCAGCGCGGCCGTCCCTTCCGGACCGGCAACCGCTGGCGCATGCCCCCAAGACAGCGCCCACCGGCCCCCACAGCCCCGTTCAGGCCCTCAGCCGGCCCCCAGCGCCCCGCCCCGCCCCGACGCCCCCAGGAGCCCGCCACGCCATACGAGCCCGAGGCCCTGGAGGACGAGTTCGAGGAGCTGGACGACGTCGAGGAGCTGGAGGAGCCGGACGACGTCGACACCGGCCTACAGGACGCCGTGCAGGCTCTGGAGTCCCTCCTCACCGCATTCACCGGCCCACGCACCACGCCCGCGGCCCCCCCGTCCCCACCACCGGCCGCCCCAGCGCCCCCACCCCTCAGAGCCGCGCCCTACGCGCCGCACTGCGACCTATGCGCAGAACAGCGCATCCGCACCGCAGACGGCACATGCCCCCGCGCCGTCCGGGAAATCGAATTGTGGACCGACGGCCGTCGAAACGGCCGCTGGCACGTCTGCACAGGCCATTACGCCGAGGCACACCGCGTCAAGAACACCACGCCCGGCACCACAATCATCGAACACTGAACAACCTATCTAAGCGCCCTTTCTGATCCGGAGAATCCGAGAATGCGCAAGAATAAAAGGCTGCTATATCACGGAGGACCCCCGGGAATCACAAAAGGGGAATTGATCCGCCCCGCAATCTCCCTGGGAATTAGCCACCCTAAAAGTCTCCATCAGCCGCACTATAATCCCCACCGTGTCTATGTGACCGATCTATTCGAATACGCTCGAGTATTCGCCGCCGTCCATAACGGACACATTTACCTAGTCGCCCCCATCGGCCGAATTACCCCGGATCCGGATGCCCGCTATTCATATCAATGCGCCGCCGCAACCGTTATCGAAATGGTGTGGAATGGAAAAGCCGCGCCGAATTCCCCGCGGAATGGCTGTACGGCGATCTGAGCGCCTCCCAGCCCAGGGCAGGGCAGTTGGGCCAGCAAGCCCCCAGGGAGCCTCCACGGGCCGCCCAGACCCCTTCACGGCCCCCTCACCGGCAGCCCCTCCGCTCCGGCCGGACGTGACACGGTGAGCGCAGCGAACTGCCCAACTCCCAACAAATCGACCCCACTTACACATGAGACCCAAAAGCGGACAACAGAGACAGAACTGACGAACACCCAATTCCCGCCCCAACGCGCAGCGTTGGGGCATAGCGCGCAACGCGCGCATCCATGCCCGTAGTTGGGCAATCCCGAAGGGATTGCCCTAGACCGGACGAAGTCCGGGCATACCCCCCCGGGGGGCGGTTCCGGTTTCGCGGCAGTCGGCGTCTTCCGGATGCTGCCACTCACTAACCGACATCCTGGTGTTCGCACAAGCTACC
>NZ_JBEYVV010000058.1:0-18288 GCF_040644155.1 Streptomyces sp. NPDC047022
CACCGCCGTGTCGTTCCACTCCCCCACCACGACCCGGCGCTCCGCCGGGTCCAGCAGTTCCACTGCCGACAGCCGCGCCGCGGGGTCGGCGACCAGCTGCCGCATCAGGTGGACCAGCCACCCTGCGATGCGCTGGACCGTCAGAGCCTCGAACAGATCCACCGCGCCGACGATCCCGCCTCGGATACCGGCCGGCGCACCCTCGGCGTCGAACACCTCGGAGAGGCTGAGATCGAGATCGAACTTCGCCACCGTCGCGCTCGTGGCCGGTCGGCCGGCCTGGAGGCCGGGCAGCTCCAGCGCCGAGGCGTCGCCGCCTGCCGAGGCGTGGTCCTGCACACTGAGCATGACCTGGAAGAGCGGATGCCGGGCTCGCGAACGCGCAGGCGCCAGCTCCTCCACCAGGCGCTCGAACGGCACATCCTGGTGGGCGAAGGCGTCGAGGTCCGCCGTGCGAACCCGCTCCAGCAGTTCGGTGAAGGTCGGGTCACCCGACAGGTCGGTGCGCAGGACCAGGGTGTTGACGAAGAAGCCGACCAGGTCGTCCAGGGCCTCGTCGGTGCGTCCGGCGACGGCCGTGCCGATCGGGATGTCGCTGCCGACGCCGAGGCGGTGGAGGGTGGCTGCCAGCGCGGCCTGCAGCACCATGAACAGGGTCACGCCCCGCTCCCGCGCCAGGCTCCGCAGGTCGCGGTGCAGTTCGCCGTCCATGTCGAGTTCGACGGCGTGGCCCTGGTGGGTGGCCACGGACGGCCGCAGCCGGTCGGCCGGCAGCGCCAGCTCCTCCGGCGCGTCGGCCAGCGCGTCACGCCAGTGGCTGACCTGGCGGCTCAGTACGGCCCTGGGCTGGTGCTCGGCACCGAGCAGCTCGCGCTGCCAGAGCGCGTAGTCGGCGTACTGCACGGGCAGTTCGGTCCAATCGGGTGCCTCGCCGGCCAGCCGGGCGGTGTACGCCTGGGACAGGTCGCGCAGCAGTCGGCCGGTCGACCACCCGTCACCCGCGATGTGATGCACCAGCAGGACGAGGACGTGCTCCTCCGGGGCTACGGCGAGCAGCGCGGCCCGTAGGGGGATCTCGGTGGCGAGGTCGAAGGTGTGGGCCACGGTCGCGGCCACCGTCTCGTCCAGCGCGTCCCGCTCCACCGCGGTGACGGTCACCTCGAAGCCGGCCTCGTCGACCGGGAGGATCCGCTGGTAGGGCTCGCCGTCCAGCTCCGGGAGGACCGTGCGCAGTACCTCGTGCCGCTCGATCACGTCGCGGAACGCACCGGCCAGTGCCTGCCGGTCCAGGCTGCCCGTCAACGGGACTGCCATCGACGCGTTGTAGGTGGTGCTCGGCCCCTCCAGCCGGTCCAGGAACCACAGCCGGCGCTGGGCGAAGGAGACCGGCACCCGCTCGGGGCGCGTGGCCGCGGTCAGCGGCACCCGGCCGGGTGTCGCTCCGGCCACCCAGGCCGCCAGTCCCGCGGGGGTGGGCACCTCGAACAGCACCTGGATGGGCAGCTCCACACCTAGCAGCGCCCGCACCCGGCTCGCCAGCCGGGTGGCCAGCAGCGAATGCCCGCCCAGGTCGAAGAAGTTGTCGTCGACGCCGACGCTCGCCACGCCGAGCACCTGCGCGAACGCCCCGCACAGGAGCTCCTCCTGCACGGTCGCCGCGCTCCGGCTCTCGCCTGCCGTGTGTTCGGGCGCCGGGAGCGCCTTGTGGTCCAGCTTGCCGTTGGCCGTCAGGGGCAGGGCGTCGAGTGCGACGACCGCCGAGGGGACCATGTAGTCCGGCAGCCGCTCGGCGGTGAACTCCTGTGCCGCGGCGGTGAGGAGGGTGGTCTCGGCGGAGTCGTCGGCGGGCACCAGATAGGCCACCAGGCGCTTGTCGCCCGGGGTGTCCTCCCGGATCACGACGGTCGCCTGTGCCACGCCCGGGTGTCTCGCGATGGTCGCCTGGACCTCGCCCAGCTCGATGCGGAAGCCGCGGATCTTGACCTGCTCGTCCGCGCGGCCCGCGTAGACCAGCTGCCCGTCGGCGGTCCAGCGGGCCAGGTCGCCCGAACGGTACATCCGGGTACCCGGCTCGAACGGACAGGCCACGAAACGCTCTGCGGTCAGCCCCGGACGGTTCACATAGCCCCGTGCGAGCTGCGCACCGGCGATGTACAGTTCGCCCGGCACGCCCACCGGCACCGGCTGCAGGTGTTCGTCCAGTACATATAGGCGGGTGTTGGCGATCGGACGACCGATGGGCACCGCGTCGGGGATCTCCTGACCGGTCATCAACTCGTGGACACAGCAGCCGACCACGGTCTCGGTCGGACCGTACTCGTTCACCACCACCGTGTCCGGTGCGCGCTTGAGCCAGGCTCGCACATCGGCACCTTGCAGGGCCTCACCACCGACGATCCACCGCCGGGACGCGCCGGCCACCTTGTCGTCGGCCAGCAGCTCCGCCAACAGCGGCAGATGCCCCGGCACCACCTTGGCCAGGCCGAACTCCGAGTTGTTGCGGATGAGTTCCGCGAGCCCCTCGGCGCCGCCGACGGGGCTGATCCGTACCGCCGAGCCCGAGACCAGCGGCACCAGCATGCTGGTGACGGTCAGGTCGAAGGCCAGCGAGGAGTGGAGTGGGGCACCGCCGCCCGCAGCCATGCCGTAGGAGTCCGCCGCCCACAGTACGTAGTTCGCCAGGCCTCCATGGGTGACGGCGACGCCCTTGGGCCGGCCCGTCGACCCCGAGGTGTACATCACATACGCCAACTGCCCGGCCGCCGGCGAGGCCTTCGGCGCCGTGGCGGGCTGCCCGGCGAGTCCCCCTGTCACCAGTGGGTCGTCCAGCGCCACCGTGCGGATCCGCCCCAGGGGCAGCTCGTCGAGGATCTCCGCCAGGCCGAGCAGCACCGAGGCGCGGCTGTCGGAGAGCATGAACGCGATCCGCTCAGCGGGGTACTCCGGGTCCAGCGGAACGTAGGCCGCTCCCGCCTTCCAGACCGCCAGGAGCGCCACCAGGGCGTCGACGCCACGCGGCAGGCACAGGCCCACCAGGGACTCGGCGCCCACGCCCTGTGCCGCCAGGTAGTGGGCGAGGCGGTTGGCGCGGGCGTCCAGCTCCGCGAAGGACAGCTCGTCGCCGCCGCAGGCCACCGCGACCGCGTCCGGGGTCCGTGCCGCCCGTGCCTGGAACAGCTGCGGCACCAGGCCCCGGGGCAGCCGGCGGTCCGTGGCGTTCCATTCCGTCAGCACCTGGTGGCGTTCGGCCTCGGTGAGCAGGTCGGCGCGGCTGACCGGCTCGGTGGGCTCGGCGGTGGCGAGCCAGTCGACCACGGCCATGAAGCGCCGGGTGGCGGCCTCGGCCGCCGCCTGGTCGTGCAGCTCCGGGTTGACGTCGCCGTGGACCCGGATACTGCCGTCTGCGAACCGGTGCATGACGTTGAGCTGGAGGCTCGCGACCGGCCCGGAGGAGAGGTGGTGCGCCGTGGTGACGCAGTCACCGAACCGGACCGGGTACGCGAAGGACATGACGTTGATCGTCAGGCCGAACAGCGGACCGGCGTCGAGGAGCCGCAGGTCGCGGATGATGTCCTCGTAGCGGTAGCGCTGGTGCTTCAGGCCGTCGCGCACGGCCCGGGAGGCCTGCCGCACCAGGTCCGCGATCGAGGTGTCCCGGTCGATGGTGAGGCGGACCGGCATGACGTTGGCGGTCATACCGACGATGCCGAGCTCTCCCTTGCCCCGGCCGAGGACCGGGGTGGCCAGGATGACGTCCCGCTCACCGGTCACCCGGTGGTGGTAGACGGCCGCGGCGGTGATCATCAGTCCGGCCAGGCTGGTCCGCAGCCTGCGCGCGGCCGCCTTCAGGTCCATGGCCGCACCGCTGTCGATCGCCTCGGTGTGCCGGATCCTGGGCTGCGGCAGCCGGCGCTTGCCCGACCCGGCGGTGCCGGTGCTCTGGGGAAGGTCGGCCAGGACGTCGAGCCAGTAGTCCCGGTCCTGGCCGAACTCGGCCGACGTCCGGTACGCGCGGTCCGCGTCCAGCAGGGGGGCCAGCGGCTCCAGCGCCCCGGCCGTGGGGTCCTCGCCGGCGAGCAGCGAGGCGTAGATCTGGGCCAGCCGGGCGGTGAACGGCATACCGCTGTAGCCGTCTGCGATCAGGTGGTGAGCGCACTGGAGCCAGTAGCAGAGGTCCGGGCCGAGCCGCAGCACGGCCTGCGAGTGCAGCGGTCCTGTGTGCAGGCTCGCGGGGCGGCGCACCTGGGCATGCATCCACTCCATCGCGGCCGCCCGGGGGTCGGGCTCGGCGCTGACGTCCACCACGTGGATCGGGTGTTCGCCCGCGTCGGAAACGTACTGCTGCGGCACCCCGTCCACCTCGCGGAAGCGCAGCCGGAAGGCGTGCGCCTCGTCCAGGGTCTGCCGCAGTGCCCGCACGAAGAGGTCGACGTCCAGCCCGCCCTGGATCTCCAGGTACTCGGCGATGTTGAAGACCGGGCTGTCAGGCGCGAGCTGCTGCGCATGCCAAATGCCGAGTTGTCCGGCCATCAGCTCCTGGAGTTTGCGCTCGGATCCAGACATGGCCGTGATTCCCCAATCATTCGATCGCAGATTTCCGCGCAAATGACGGCATGCCCCAGCGGACTGACATATCGTCAAGCAGTTCGTGTTCGGACGTCGGCCGAGCATGGCCGGAAGAGCGAGCCCGCCGGTGGCATCCGGGCGAGCGGACATCCCTCACCAGGCACTCTGACATGCGTTCACACAGGCGATCAATAGAGGTCGTCGTCGTGGCCGGTGGCCCGATTCGGCGCGGCCGCCGACGAGTTCACGCCGGGTTTGGGAGGCCGGTGCGGCGGTGGTAGGACAGCGGTGCGCTGCGCCCTCTCGCGGCAGTCGGCCGGCCGACCGGAACCGTTCAACTGCGGCGCCGCGGCACTTGGACGCCGTCGGCCCGATGCCGCAATCACACAGGAGATATCCCATGAGCACTCGGCAGGACTGGGCACCGAAGCACATCACTCCCGAGCACGCCGGTGTCCAGGCCACCACCCTGGGGTTGCGGGAGCACCTCGATTCGATCGACGTAAAGGCTCTCCTGGAACGCCATCAGGCGTTGCTTTTCAGGGGGTTCGGTGTCAATGAGGCGGCCTTGGCGGAGGTGATGCCGATGCTTCTTCCCGAGCGATTGGCGTACATCCACGGAAACACACCGAGGACCAAGGTCGGGGAAAACGTCTACACCTCGACGGAATATCCGCCCGAGTACGCGATCTCGATGCACAACGAACTCTCCTACGCGCCGGCCTGGCCTGCGCGGCTTCTCTTCTGCTGCGTCCAGCCGGCCGCCACGGGGGGCGCCACGCCGCTGCTGGACAGTGCGCGGTGGCTGGCCGAGTTGGACGGGAGCATCCGGGACGCCTTCAGCGGCGGCCTCTGCTACCGGCAGTACCTGCACGGTGGCCGGGGCTTCGGCAAGAGCTGGCAGGCGACCTTCGAGACCGACGACCGCGCCGAGGTGGAGGAGTTGCTCGCCCCCACCGGGGCGGAGTGGGAGTGGACGACGTCGAACGCGCTGCGGACCCGGCACGTCCGGCCGTCGACGATCCTTCATCCGGTCACCGGTGCGGAGCTCTGGTTCAACCAGGCGGACCAGTGGCACCCGGCGACCCTGGGTGAGGAGACGATGGGCGAACTGGCCTCGATCGTGCCGGCGGACCAGCTGCCCCAGTCGGTGACCTTCGCCGACGGCTCCCCGATTCCGGACGAGTTCGTACGGGAGGTGCGGGACCAGGGGCTGGCGCTGGCCGTGGACGTCGACTGGCAGCGGGGCGATGTGCTGCTGATCGACAACCTCGCGGTCGCGCACGGCCGCCGGGCCTTCGCCGGCAGCCGGCGGGTGCTGGTCGCCATGTCGCACTGACGGACCGTACGCACGAGGAGACCGAAGGACCGGCCGCCCTGGTCCGGGGTGTGTGCAGGGCGGCCGGAGGCCGTCGGGGCGGGGCTCAGCCGTTGGGTGAGACCATGCCCGCTTCGTAGGCGGCGATGACGAGTTGGACCCGGTCGCGTACCTCCAGCTTGGCCAGGAGGCGCGCCACATGACTCTTGGTGGTCGCCACGCTGATGTACAGGTGAGCGGCGATCTCGCTGTTGGACATGCCGCGCCCGATCAGGATCAGGACCTCGCGTTCGCGTTCGGTGATCCCGTCGATCACGCGGCGCGGCGCGGCGGCCGCGGCCCGCTGGGCGGGCGCCGGTCCCTGCTCGGCGAAGTCCTGGATCAGGCGCCGGGTGACCCCCGGTGCGATCAGCGCGTCACCGGCGGCGACCACCCGGATCGCGGCGAGGATGTCGTCCAGCACCATGTCCTTGACCAGGAACCCGCTGGCGCCTCCGCGCAGCGCGGCGTAGACGTTCTCGTCGTCGTCGAACGTGGTGAGCATGATGACGCGCGTCGGCAGGCCTTCGGCCTTGATCCGCCGGGTGGCCTCGATGCCGTCCATGACGGGCATCCGGATGTCCATCACCACGACGTCGGGCTGGTGCTCCCGGGCCAGCTGGAGCGCCTCGGCACCGGTGCCGGCCTCTCCGACGATGTCGATGTCAGGGGCGTCGTTGATCAGCATGCGCAGCCCGGCGCGCACCAGCGGCTGGTCGTCGGCCAGCACGGTACGGATCGTCATACCGGCAACCTCGCCGCGACCCGGTAGCCGCCTTCCGGCCGCGGTCCGGCCGAGAACTGGCCGTGCAGCAGGCCGACCCGCTCGCGCATGCCGACGAGTCCGTAGCCGCTGCCGACGCTCGTCGGAGCGCCTCCGCGACCCTCGTCGGTGACCTCGATGGACAACTCTTCCTCCGTGTAGTCGACGGACACCCGACACCGGGCGGCCCCCGCGTGGCGCACCACGTTGGTCACCGACTCCTGGATGATCCGGTAGGCGGACAGATCGATTTCGGGAGGCAGCGGGCGGCGCGTCCCGCTCCAGCGCACCTCGACCCGGACCCCGGCATCGGCCGCGGTCGCCGCCAGCCGCTCGACATCCGCCAGGCCCGGTGCCGGGGCGGATTCCGCATGGTCCGAGTCGGCCTCCCGCAGTGCGACGAGCATCCGCCGCAGCCCCGCCAGGGTTTCCCGGCTGGTGTCCTCGATGGCGCTCAGCGCCTCGCGCGCACTGGCCGGCTGGGTCTCGATGACCCGGCTCGCCGCACCGGCCTGGATCGCGATGACTCCGATGCTGTGGGCGACCATGTCGTGCAGCTCGCGGGCGATCCGCAGCCGCTCGTCCTGGACCGCCTGCTTGGCGGCCTGGGTGCGCAGCGCCTCGGTGTGGGTCTGCCGCAGCCGGATCCAGCTCCCCACGATCCATGCGAACGCGGTCATCACGATGATCAGCGACGACGGGCCGGTGAGCGAGCGCAGGGCCGCTGTGGTGGAGCGGAAGCTCAACGAGTCGGCGAACCAGACGACCACGGTGGCGGCCAGCGCGAGCCCGGCGGTCCGGCGCGACCGGTTGGTGGCGATGTAGAAGACCAGGACGGCCGCGGCGAGGAACAGCGGCCAGCTCTTCTCTCCGAAGGCTCTGGCCGTGACCACCTCGGCCAGGACCACGCCGAGGACCTGTGGCGGGCGCCGGCTGGCCCAGCCGATCGGCAGCGCCATGACCACGGCCAGCAGCAGCACACTCAGCGGCGCCGGCCGGAGTACGTCCGCCTGCATGAAGACCGGATGGAGGGGCTGCGGCATGGTGGCGTAGAGCACCAGCGCGTAGGGGGGCACCGCACACCAGCTGAGGGCTGCCAGGGCGTCCGGGGACAGCCGTCTCAGCAGCGCCGAGAATCGACGCAGCGGGGCGAGGAGCTTCGAAGGACGGCGCACGCTTGAGATGCTAACTGCCGGGCCGATCAGCGGGATCGCTCCGCGGGCTTCAGCCCGCAGGCTGATGCGAGGCGCTGCGAATGCGGTCCACGGACTGATGCGACACCCCGCCGTCCGCGGAACCATCGATGTCGTGATCGAAATCAACGAGCTCACGAAGCGGTACGGCAGCGTCGTCGCCGTGGACGGCCTGACCTTCTCGGCGCAGCCCGGTCAGGTGACCGGCTTCCTCGGCCCGAACGGTGCCGGCAAGACCACCACGATGCGCATGCTGCTGGGTCTGAACACGCCCACCAGCGGCACCGCCACCATCAACGGCCGCCAGTTCCGCGACTTCGGCACCGGCCTGCATCACGTCGGCGCCCTGCTGGACGCCAACGACGTGCACAAGGGACGCACCGCCAACGCGCACCTGGCCGCGCTCGCCCGCAGCAACGGTCTGTCGCGGCGCCGGGTCCAGGAGGTGCTGGAGACGGTCGGCCTGGGGGACGCGGGCAAGCGGCGGATCGGCGGTTACTCGCTCGGCATGCGCCAGCGGCTCGGTATCGCCACCGCGCTGCTCGGTGACCCGCCGGTGCTGCTGTTCGACGAGCCGGTGAACGGCCTGGACCCGGAGGGCATCCGCTGGGCGCGCGAGCTGTTCCGCCGGCTCGCCGCCGAGGGCCGCACCGTCTTCGTCTCCAGCCACCTGATGAGCGAGATGGAGCACACCGCCGACCATCTGGTCGTCATCGGCGGCGGGAGGTTGATCGCCGACGAGTCGGTTGTCGCCTTCGCCGCCCGGGCCACCACGAGCCAGGTCGTGGTCCGCACCCCCGATCCGCAGGCGCTGGCGCAGGTGCTGGGCAACGCGGGCGGCTCGGTGCAGATCACCGGACAGGAGAGCGTCACCGTCGCCGGCCTCACTGCGGCGCAGGTGAACGAGCTGGCCTTCACCCACCGCATCAGGGTCCACGAGGTCACCGCGCACGGCGGCACGCTGGAGGACGCGTTCATGGAGCTGACCGCCAACGCCGTCCAGTACCGCGCCAGTGCCACGGCCGACGGGGGTGCGGGTCGGTGACCGCCACCATGAACACCTCGGTCTCCGCGTCCCACGCCGGGTCCACCGAGCGGCGAGCCCGCTGGCGCGACCTGCTCGGCTCCGAGTGGATCAAGCTCTGGTCGCTGCGGTCGACCGCCATTGTGCTGGGCTGCCTGGTCGTCATGTACGTGTACTTCGCGTACAGGGCCGCGGTCACGACCTACGACGCGTGGCCGACGATGACCAACTGGATGAGGGCCGACCCCGATCCGGCGCACGATGCCTTCGACGGCCCCACGTTCATGCTGCTGCAGGCCACCGTCGGCACGATCGGCGCGATGACCATCGCCGGCGAGTACGCGTCCGGGCTGATCCGCACCAGCCTGATCGCCGTGCCGGACCGCAACCGTGTGATGCTCGCCAAGGTCGGGGTGGTGGCGGGTGTGATGGCCACCGTCGGCCTGATCCTCAGTGTCGCCATCTGGGCCGTCACCTTCGCCGTCTTCTCCGGCCGGATCAACGGCTACTCGTTCAGCACCCCGGGCGTGGGGCGCAGCATCCTGGCCACCACCCTGATGGTCCCGGTCTGCGGTCTGATCGGCATGGGACTGGCCGCGCTGATCCGCAACACCGCGGGCACCGTCTTCGCCGTGCTGGCCTTCTTCCTGGTCGGTCCGCTGGTCTTCAAGGCGCCGCTGCCGCTGCTCAGCAACAACCTGCGGGCCGACATCGGCAACACGATGCCCGCCTACTCGTGGTACCGCTTGTGCATCATGGCCCACGGGCACATCGTGGAGCGCATTCCCTCGGTGCCGGCGGCCTGGACCGCGCTGATCTGCTGGGCCGTCGTCTCGGTCGTCGTCGTGGTGATGGTGTTGCGCCGCCGCGATGTCTGACGAATCGTCACTCAACCGTCTTGGAAGGTGACTTCAGCTCACCACCAAGGCCGTTGACGTGCGCTGCGCAGCAGTTGATCAGGCAGCTGAACGCCTTACCCGGGTGCGTCCCCTCGGAATAACGTGGGGCCGGCTGGATCGACACACGGAAGGGACCTGAGCGGGTGTCACCAACGCTGAACTGGGAAGTCGCCACCGGCAAACCGGCCATGACGCACGTCGCCGGCCTGACCGACATCGCCGGGGTACGTGCCTGGCTGGAGGACGTCCGCCCGCAGCTGACGGCAGCGCTGCACACGTACGGCGCGGTCTACCTGCGCGGCCTGCCGATGGCCGGTGTCGAGGACTTCGCGGCGATCCGCGACGTGCTCGTCAGCGAGCGGACCCCGTACCGGGAGAAGGCCACCCCGCGCAGCAGGCTCGGTGACGACGTGTTCTCCTCCACCGACCTGCCGGCCTCTCAGTCGATCCGGATGCACAACGAGAACAGCTACACGCTGACCTTTCCCGGCCTGCTGCTGTTCGGCTGCCTGACCGCGCCGGAGCAGGGCGGTGCCACCCCGGTGGCGGACTGCCGCAAGGTGCTCGAGGCGCTGCCCGCCGCGCTGGTCGCCAAGCTGCGGGCGGTCGGCTGGCGGCTTACCCGCAGCTTCTCCGAGCACATCTCCACCGACTGGCAGACCGCCTTCGCCACCGAGGACACCGACGAGGTGGAGCGCTACTGCGCCGAGAGCCTGATCGGCTGCTCCTGGCAGAAGGACGGCGGGCTGCGCACCGGCCAGATCCGGCCCGGGGTCATCACCCATCCGTCGACCGGTGCCGAGGTGTGGTTCAACCACCTGCTCTTCTGGAACGAGTGGGCGCTGGACGAGGAGCTGCGCGAGACCCTGGTCGACGAGTTCGGGCGCGACGGCCTCCCGTTCAACACCGAATTCGGTGACGGCCAACCACTGACCAGCGACGACCTGCTGGCCATCCAGGCGGCGTACGACACGGCGACGGTCCGCGAGACCTGGCAGCCGGGCGACCTGATGCTGGTCGACAACATCCTCACCGCGCACGGCCGGGACCCCTTCCGTGGCGACCGGAAGATCGTGGTGGCCATGGGTGCGCCGATCGAGCTCGCGGACTGCCGACCGACCGTCGAGGCCGCGCCCGCGTTCGCCTGACCCACGATCGGCGCCCGTCAGGCCGGGCCGGTCTGATCGCCGCGCCACGCCCGATTCCATGGTGCAAGGAGCTAGTGTCGTGACTGACCTCGTTCAGAACCCGGTCGACCTGGTGGCACGGTTCCGCCGTGCCGTCCGGCAGGACCCGGACCGGATCGCCGTGCGGGGCACGGACGGTGAGCTCAGCTTCGCCGAGCTCGACCAGCACTCCGCCGTACTTGCGGGTGCGCTGACCGCCCGCGGTGTCGGCGTGGGCGATCTGGTCGGCGTCAGCCTGAAGCGGGGCGTACGGCTGGTCGTGTCCCTGTTGGCGGTGTGGCGGGCCGGCGCGGGCTACGTTCCGCTGGACCCTCAGTACCCTTCGGAACGGCTGGAGTTCATGGCCGGTGACGCGGGCATTCGGATCCTGCTGGCCGAGCCCGGCCGGCAGTCGGCCTCCACGGGCGTCGCGGTGCTCGACCCGGCCACCGCGGCCGGCGAGCGGGTGGAGGTGCCGGTCGCCGGGCCCCTGGACACCGCCTATGTGATCTACACGTCGGGTTCCACCGGCCGTCCCAAGGGAGTTCAGGTCGGCCGCGGTGCCGTGGCCGACCTGGTCGCGGCCCTGGAGACGGCCGGTGTCTACGCCCCGGCGCCCCGGGTGGTCGCCTGGAACGCCAGCGTCTCCTTCGACGCGTCGGTGCAGCAGTGGGTCCGGGTCTGCCGGGGCGACACCGTCGTCGTCCTCGACGAGGACCAGCGCACCGACCCGGTCCAGCTCCGCGGCGTGCTCGACGCCCACCGGGTCCAGGACCTCGACCTCACCCCCTCGCACTGGGAGCTGCTGCGCGGTTGCCTGCTGGAGCGGGGCCAGGACCGGCCGGTGCCACGGCTGTTCATGGGCGGCGAGCCGGTGCCGGAGCGCACCTGGCACGAGATCGTCCAGGCGACCGCGGACGGCCTGATCGAGGTGGTCAACCTGTACGGCCCGACCGAGTGCACGGTGGACGCCGTCACCGCCTGGATCACCGGCGACGGACCGCACATCGGGCACCCGCTGCCGGGCACCCGGGCCTATGTGCTGGCCGACGATCTGCGGCCGCTGGTCGCCGCCGGTGAGGAGGGCGAACTGTACCTGGCCGGCCCCGGGCTGGCCCGCGGCTACGTCAACCGGTCCGCGCTGACCGCCGAGCGCTTCGTCGCCGATCCGTTCGCGGCGGACGGCGAGCGTATGTACCGCACCGGCGACCGGGTGCGGCGGCGTGACGACGGCACCCTGGACTTCCTCGGCCGGGTCGACCGCCAGGTCAAGGTCCGCGGCTACCGGATCGAGCTCGGCGAGGTCGAGGCGGCCGTCGCCTCCCACGCGCTGGTGACCACCGCGGTGGTGACGGACTACCGGGACCCGGCGCTGGGCAGCCAGCTGGTGGCCTATTATCTCGGCGACGAGTCGCTGACCGCCGACGAGCTCCGCGCCCACTGCGCGCCCGTGCTCCCCGAGTTCATGGTCCCCTCGGTCTTCGTGGCGGTGGACGCGGTTCCGCTGACCGTCAACGGCAAGGTCGACTGGGCGGCGCTGCCCGCCCCGGACGTCGCACCCGCCGACGCGGAGATCGTCGAGCCGTGCAGCGTGGTGGAGAAGCTGATCGCCGAGGTCTGGGCGAACGTCCTGGGTCGCGACCGGATCAGCGCCGACGACAACTTCTTCGCCCTGGGCGGCCACTCGCTCGTCGCCCTGCGGGTGATCGGCCGGATCAAGCGCGAGCTCGGCGTCACCCTTCGGACCAAAGAGGTGTACCAGCACCCGGAGCTCCGCGAGCTGGCCGCCTTCGTCGAGGCCAGACTCGCCCCGGCGTCCGACATCTCCTGATCCATCACATCGCAAGGGACTCCATCCATGGCCACCGCCCAGGATCTCGTCGTCGTCCGCTCCCGCCGGACGGCGAACCCCGCCCGCACCCTGGTCTGCCTCGGCTTCTGCGGAGGCGGCACCGGGCAGTACCACCAGTGGGGCGACGTCCTGCCGCCCGAAGTCGACCTCGCGGCGATCTGCTACCCGGGACGGGAGGGACGCTTCCTGGAGGAGTTCGCCGAGGACTGGGACGCCCTCGCCGAGGACGCCACCCAGGCCGTGCTCGCCGCCGCCACCGAGGGCCCGTACGTGCTGCTCGGTCACAGCATGGGCGGCTGGATGGCCTTCGACGTCACCGTCCGGATCGAACGGCTCGGCGGCCGGACCCCGGAGGCGCTGGTGGTGTCGTCCGCGAACGCCCCGAGCCGCGGCCTGACCCCCCAGGACATGTTCCCGGCGCAGCAGGACACCGACGAGCAGCTGCTCACATGGATGACCATGCACGGCATGATGCCCGACCACGTGCTGGCGGACCCGGACCTCCAGGAGCTGGCGCTGGAACTGATGCGGGCCGACATCCGGGTCCGGGACACCTTCCACTACGTCCCCGGCGCCAGGGTCGGCGTGCCGCTGCACGTGCTGACCGGCGCGCAGGACACCGTGATCGAGCCGAACGCCGGCGAGCAGTGGCGCGAGCTGGCGCTCGGCGAGTACCGGCACGACGTGCTGCCCGGCGGACACTTCTACACCCCCGAGGTGTGGGCACAGCTCCCGAACCGGATCCCGGCCCTCGGCGGGGTGTTCAGCACGTCCTGACGAGCCGCCGGTATAGCGGGCGCCGAGCTGGAGTCCAGCTCGGCGCCCGCTTTGCCATGAGCCCGGCGCCCGCCCTTCCGAGCTCGGCACCGCGCTCCCGGGGCCGGTGGCCGCGGGCCGGGGCCGGCCACGGGGCACAAAGCCGGGGGCCGGCCACCCGCAGTGCTGGTGGCCGGCCCCCGGGCCGTTGGGACGGACGGTCAGTCCAGGCCGAGCCAGTCGGCCACCGCCAGCCACACCTCCGCCAGCGTCTCGGGCCGGGCCATCCCGTCGTGGGTGCACGCCAGCCGGGGCGCCACGACGGTTCCGGAGACGTAGGGCCGCCAGGTCTCCGGGTCGGCGTCGTGTTCGGTGCGGCCCTCGGCCGCGACCAGCACCAAGGCGTCGCCCTCGAACCGGCCGAACTCGTGACCGCGGCGGACCGTGGCGTTGTTCACGAACACCTCCGCGAACCTGCGGACGTCGTCCTCCGCGACTCCCCCGAGCACCGCGCCGACCTGCTCGCGCGTCTCCTCGGTCTTCCGGGCGATCTCCCGGACCTTCCAGGCCTCGAAGGAGTCGGCGTCGTCCGCCGGCCCGCCCACCGCCCGCTCCGGCTCGGGGGCGGTGTCCGCGTCCCGGTCGGGCGGGTACGAGTCCAGGATGACCAGGGCCGACACCTCCTCGCCTGCGGCCTGCAGCTGCACGGCCATCTCGTGCGCCACCAGCCCACCGGACGACCAGCCCAGCAGCTGGTAGGGACCGCTCGGCTGCACGGTGCGGATCTGCTCGACGTAGTCCGCGGCCATCTCCGTGAGGGAGGAGGCGAGTTCACCACTGCCGTCCAGGCCGCGGGCCTGCAGCCCGTAGATCGGGTAGCCGTCCGGCACGTGGCCGGCGAGCGGCAGGTAGACCCAGCTGAGCCCGCTGCCGGGGTGGACGCAGAAGAACGGCGGCTTGTCGCCCTCGGTGCGGATCGGCAACAGCGTGCCGAGCGAGTCCTGGATGGCCGACAGGTTCAGGGTGCTCATCAGGCGGGCCGGCGTCGGGGCGGTGATCACATCGCGCACCGCGACCGAGACACCCCGCACCCGCAGCTTCTCCACCAGCGACATCGCCAGGAGCGAGTGCCCGCCGAGTGCGAAGAAGTCGTCGTCCATGCCGACCTCCGGCAGCCCGAGGGCCTCCGCGAAGGCCTCCCGGACGGTGGTCGCGAGAACGCCGGCCGGCCCGTGGCCACCGGTCGCTGCCGCGGCGTAGTCCGGGGCGGGCAGCGCCCTGCGGTCCACCTTGCCGTTGGGCGTCAGCGGCAGCACATCCAGCACCACCAGCGCCGCCGGGACCAGGTAGGCCGGCAGCCGGTCCGCGACGAACTCGCGGAGGTCGGCGGTGAATGGGGCGGGGGTCTTGTCCCCGTCTGCCGGCACGACGTAGCCGACCAGACGGGTGTCGCCCGGGGCGTCCTCGCGGGCGACGACCTCGGCCTGGGCGACCCGTGGGTGCTGGACGAGCACCGCCCGCACCTCGGCGAGCTCGACCCGGAAGCCCCGGATCTTCACCTGCTCGTCGGTGCGCCCGGCGAACTCCAGCTGCCCGTCAGCGTTCCAGCGCGCCCGGTCACCGGTGCGGTACATCCGCTCGCCAGGCGCGCCGAACGGGCAGGCCGTGAACCTCTCGGCGGTCAGCCCGGCCCGGTTGACGTAGCCCCGCGCCAGTCCGGCACCCGAGGTGTAGAGCTCGCCGACCACGCCCACCGGCACGGGCCTCAGCCGTTCGTCCAGCACGAACACCCGGGTGTCCGAGACCGGGCGGCCGATCGGTACCCCGGCACCGCGCGTCAGGTCGACGTCGCCGACCGGCTGCACCGCGGTGAACGTGGTGTTCTCGGTCGGCCCGTAGCCGTTCAGCAGCCGCACCGACGGCACCCGCTCCAGCAGCGTGCGGCAGTGCGCAGGCGACAGCACGTCACCACCGGCCAGTACGTACCGCAGACCGCGGAACAACTCCACATCGGCGTCCACCAGTTCGTGGAACCAGCCCGCCGTCAGCCACACCGCGGTGATCTCACGCTCCGCCAGGAACCGGCCTAGCTCGGCGACGGACGGCACCCCGGCGGGCGCGACGGCCAGCGTCGCCCCGTTCAGCAGCGCACCCCAGATCTCGAAGGTTGCCGCGTCGAACGACGCCGACGACAACTGCGCGACGACATCGTCTCCGGTCAGCTCGATGAAGTTCGAGTCGCGCACCAGCCGGTCGATCGACCGGTGCGTCACCAGGGTGCCCTTCGGGACGCCGGTGGAGCCCGAGGTGTAGATGGCGTAGGCGGCGTCGTCCGGGCTCGCCCCAGCCCCGGCCGGCCCCGTGCCGGACCGGTCCGTCAGCGCACGTACCGTCTCCGGATCGTCCAGCACCAGCCGTGCCGGCGCCGCCGGGGGCAGCGTCGCCGCCGTGTCGGCCACGGTCAGCACCAGGGCGGGCGCGGCGTCCCGGAGCATGAACTCGATCCGCTCCGCCGGGTACTGCGGGTCCACCGGCAGATAGGCACCGCCGGCCTTGAGGACCGCCAGCAGCGCCACCACCAGTTCGGCCGAGCGCTCCATGGCCACGGCCACCAGCGACCCCCGGCCGACGCCCTGGTCGGCGAGCAGCCGCGCCAGCCGGTCGGCCCGCGCGTCCAGTTCCGCGTACGACAGCGCGAAGCCGTCGCCGGCCAGTGCGGTCGCCGCCGGAGTCCGGGCCGCCTGGGCCGCGAACAGCTGCGGCACCGTGGCCGGCGCCGTCGCCCTGGCGGTCCGGTTCCAGTCCTCGATGACCTGCCGACGCTCCGCCGGATTCGGCAGCTCCACGGCGGCCAGCCGGGTCTGCGGCTCCTCGGCGATCACCTCCAGCACCCGCAGCAGCCAGCCCGCAAGCCGCCCGGCGGTCCCGGCGTCGAACAGGTCCGCCGCCGCGATGACGGCGCCGCGCAGGCCCGCCGGAGCGCCCTGGGAGTCGAACGCCTCGGCGAGGCTGACGTCCAGGTCGAACTTGGCCGCCGCCGTGCTCGCGGCCTGCGGGCCGACCCGCAGTCCCGGCAGCTCCGGCGCCGCACCGCCGTCGGCCGAGCCGGTGTTCTCCACCGTCAGCATGACCTGGAACAGCGGGTGGCGGGCCAGTGAGCGGGCCGGGGCCAGTTCCTCGACCAGCTTCTCGAAGGGCACGTCCTGGTGCGCGAACGCGCCCAGGCCCGTCTCCCGGACCCGCTCCAGCAGCTCGCCGAGGCTCGGGTCGCCCGACAGGTCGGTGCGCAGCACCAGAGTGTTCACGAAGAACCCGACCAGGTCGTCCAGGGCTTCGTCGGTGCGGCCCGCGATCGCCGTACCGATCGGGATGTCATTGCCGGCACCGACCCGGTTGAGGGTCACGGCCAGGGCGGCCTGCAGCACCATGAACAGGGTCACACCCCGCTCCCGGGCCACCGTCAGCAGCCGGGCGTGCAACTCGGCCGGGACCTCCAGGCCGGTCTCGTGGCCGCGGTAGGACGGCATCGCGGGGCGCGGCCGGTCGACCGGGAGCGTCAGCTCCTCCGGCACCCCCGCCAGCGCCTCGCGCCAGTATCCGACCTGCGCGGCCAGCAGACTGTCGGCGTCGTCCTCCGAGCCGAGCAGTTCCCGCTGCCACAGCGTGTAGTCCGCGTACTGCACCGGTAGCGCGGTCCACGCGGGTGTCCGGCCCGCCTGACGTGCCGTGTAGGCGGCCGCCAGGTCACGCGCCAGCGGGGTGGTGGACCAGCCGTCACCGGCGATGTGGTGCATCAACAGGAGCAGGACGTGCTCCTGCGGACCGGTGACGAACAGCCGTGCCCGCAGCGGGATCTCGGCGGCCAGGTCGAAGCCGTGCGCGGCGGCCCGGGCCACCGCGCCGGCCAGGTCGGCCTCGGGGGCCTCCGTGACGGCGAGCTCGAAGCCGCACTGGTCGACCGGCAGGATCCGCTGGTGGGGTTGGCCGTCGACGGCGGGGAAGACCGTGCGCAGCACCTCGTGCCGCTCGATCACGTCCCGCAGCGCGGCTTCGAGGGCCACCCGGTCCAGCGGACCGGACAGTCGCAGGGCCAGCGGGATGTTGTACGTCGGGCTCGGGCCCTCCAGTTGGGCGATGAACCACAGGCGGCGCTGCGCGAACGACAGCGGCAGGCGCTCCGGCCGCGCCATCGGTGCCAGCGCGCCGCGGCCCTGGGCCGCCTCACCCAGCGCGGCGGCGACCGCGGCCGGCGTCGGGTTCTCGAACAGCACCCGGATCGGCAGCTCCACCCCGAGGACCGCGCGCACCCGGCTGGTCAGGCGGGTGGCCAGCAGCGACTGCCCGCCCAGGGCGAAGAAGTCGTCGTCGACGCCGACCGTCTCCAGGCCGAGGACCCGGGCGAAGGCCTGGCAGAGCAGCTCCTCCTGCACGCTCAGCGGTCCCCGGCCGGAACCGGCGCCGCCGGCGCGATCCGGGGCGGGCAGGGCCTTGCGGTCCAGCTTTCCGTTGGCGGTCAGCGGCAGGGCGTCGAGCACGACCACGGCGGAGGGCACCAAGTGCTCCGGCAACCGCTCAGCCACGAACTCCCGGACCGCGGCGGCCAGGGCAGCGGGCTCCGTGTCGGCGTCGGCGGGTACCAGGTAGGCCACCAGGCGCTTGTCGCCCGGCACGTCCTCCCGGGCGACCACGGCAGCCTGCGCGACCTGCGGGTG
>NZ_JBEYVV010000059.1:0-16506 GCF_040644155.1 Streptomyces sp. NPDC047022
AGCCGCAATCTGGCACAACTTCCAGACCGGCCAGGCGGTCAGCCGCTCACTGACCGCCTTCGATCACTGACCGTATTTGGACAGACTCGTCTAGGCTGAAGGCAGATGTGACCCGTCGGTCGTGTTTCTTCGGCCGTGTCCTGTCGATGGAAGGGGTCGGCTGTCATGGCTCCCTCGTCGAAGGCGGGCGCGGCGCTCGCCGCGCTCCGCGAGGACCTGGCCGGCGAGGTCTTCGCCCCCGGTGACCCGGGCTACGACGAGTCCCGCACCGTCTTCAACGCCCTGATCGACCGCCACCCGGCCGTGATCGCCCAGTGCGAGGGGGCGGCCGACGTGGTCCGGGCGGTGCGCTTCGCCAGGGACCTGGATCTGAAGATCGCGGTCCGCGGCGGCGGCCACAGCGTGGCGGGCATGGCACTGAACGACAACGGCCTGGTCGTGGACCTGCGCCGGATGCACGAGGTCACGGTCCATCCCGGGTCCGCGTCGGTGCGCGTGGAGGGCGGCGCCGTGATGAGCCATCTGGACCGCGCCACCCAGCCCCACGGTCTGGCCACCACCGGGGGCCGGGTCTCCACCACCGGCGTCGGCGGCTTCGTGCTCGGCGGCGGCAGCGGCTGGCTGGACCGGCCCTTCGGCCTCGCCGTGGACAACCTGCTCGGCGTGGAACTGGTGACCTCGGACGGCTCCACGGTCCTCGCGACCGCCGAGGAGAATCCCGAGCTGTTCTGGGCCCTGCACGGCGGCGGCGGGAACTTCGGCGTCGCCACCGCGCTCACGCTCAAGCTGCACGAGCTGCACGAGTTCTCCGTGGCACTGCTCATGTTCCCGCCCGAGACGGGCCCGGAGGCGGTGCGGGCCTACCGCGACATCATCGCCACCGGACCGCCTGAGGTGGGCGGCGCCGCGCTGTACATCACGGGCCCGCCCGAACCGTTCGTCCCCGGGCACCTGGTGGGAACGCTGCTGTGCGCCGTCCTGGTCACATACGTGGGCGGTGAGGAGGGCCTGCGGGCGCTCGCCCGGCCGCTGCTGGCCCTGCCGCACGAGGCCGAGACGGTCTCCGCGATGCCGTACGCCGACCTGCAGTGCATGCTCGACATCCCGCCCGGGCTGCGCAACCACTGGTCGGCCGAGTACGTGACCGGACTGCCCGACGAACTGGTCGACGTCTTCTGCGCCCGCGCCCCCTCCATGCCCGTCCCCTCCCCCTCCCAGCAGGTGCTGTTCCCCCAGGGAGGCGCGATCGCAAGCGGGCCCTCCGAATACCCGGTCCCCTACCGGGACGCGGACTGGACGGTGCACCCCTTCGGCGTCTGGGAGGACCCGGCGGACGACGGACAGGCCCTCGGGTGGGTCAGGAACGTGCGCGCCGACGTCCGGCCCTGGAGCACCGGCGCGGTCTACCTGAACTTCATCGGGGACGAGGGCAGGGACCGGGTGGTGGCGGGCCTGGGCACCGAGAACCTCAACCGGCTGGCCCGCGTCAAACGGCGCTACGACCCGGACAACGTGCTCCGGTACAACCACAACGTCACGCCCGCCTGACCCGTGCCCGGCGGTGCGCCCGGGGCCCCGGCACAGGTAGCGTCACCGCATGGACAGCCGTTTCGCACCTCAGGGCACGCAGGGCACCGGAATCACCGTGCAGCGGGCCCTGGAACTGCCCGGGCTGCGCGGCGGGCTCCCGGAGGTGCTGGCCGGCGCCGACCGGCTCAACCGGACGGTGCGCTGGGTGCACGCGGGCGAGGTCCCTAACATCGCCTCGCTGCTCAAGGGCGGCGAGCTGCTCCTGACCACGGGCTACGGCCTCGGCACCCGTCCCGCCGATCAGCGCGCGTTCGTGCGCACCCTTGCCGAGCGCGGCATCGCGGCCCTGGTGGTGGAGCTGGGCCCGCGCTTCACCCGGCTGCCCGCCGCCCTCGTCGAGACCGCCCGCGCGGCCGGGCTGCCGCTCGTGCAGCTGCACCGCGAGGTCCCGTTCGTGACGGTCACCGAGGAGATCCACACCGAGATCGTCAACGGCCACTACGCGCTGCTCCAGCGGGCCGAGGAGGTGCACCGCCGCTGCACCCAGGCGCTGCTCGGCGGAGGCGGGGTGCCGCAGGTCCTGGGCATCCTGGCGGACTTCTGCGGCAACCCGGTGTTCCTGGAGACCCCCGACGGCCAGCTGCTGTACGCCGCCGGGACGGGGCCCGCGGACACCGACCCGCTCCAGGTGTGGGAGGGACTGCGCGCCCAGCACCAGGACGAGCCCCCGGCCGGGACGACCCTCGTGGACGTCCCCGGCGGCGGACCGGGTGCGGGCTCCGTACGGGCCCGGCTGGTGCTGCTGCCGGTCAGCGCGCCGGTGGTGCCGGTGCACCGGATGGCCGCCGAGCGTGCCGCGGGCATCCTCGCCGTGGTCCTGATGCAGGCTCGGCAGGAGGAGGAGCTGGCGGCACGCGGGCGGGGCGACTTCCTCACCGATCTGGCCGAGGGCCGTATCACCGCCGAGGACGCGCCCGCGCAGGCACGGGTGCTGGGCTTCAAACCGGGAGCGGGCCCGCTGCTGCCGGTGGTGATGCGCCTCGCGGACGGGCTGTCTCCGGACAGCGGGGGCTGGGCGG
This sequence comes from Streptomyces sp. NPDC047022, assembly GCF_040644155.1. Taxonomy (NCBI): domain Bacteria; kingdom Bacillati; phylum Actinomycetota; class Actinomycetes; order Kitasatosporales; family Streptomycetaceae; genus Streptomyces; species Streptomyces sp. NPDC047022. The sequence goes on from NZ_JBEYVV010000059.1 coordinate 2,610, forward strand.
TCCTGGCACGGGCGGTCGCGGAGGAACTCACTTCAGTGGGCGTACCGGTTCTGCTGGGCGTACGGCCGGTGGAGGGCCGGGTGCCGCTGCTGCTGGGGCTGCGCTCGGAGACGGAGCGCTCGGCGGTCGCCGACCGGGTGGCCGCGGCGCTGCGGGCAGGGGTGGAGCGCGCTGGCATGCACCGGCCCGGCACCCGGCCTCCGGTCGTGGTGGTCGCCGCCGCGGGCGGCTGGACGGCGGCGTCGGCGGGTCTGCGGCACGCGGCGGCGACGGCGACGGCGGCGCAGGGGCTGCCGGAGCACCCCTGGTACGACGCCCGGCGCCTCGACATCGACCTCCTGCTGTGGCGGCTGCGCGAGCATCCGGACCTGGCGGCCTTCGTGGACCGTGCGATCGGTCCACTGCGCGACCACGACCACCGCTCGAAGCCACCGCTGCTGCCCACGCTGGAGACGTACCTGGCCCACGCTGGCCGCAAGGCGGAAACGGCCCGCGAACTGCACCTGAACCGCCAGACCCTCTACAACCGCCTGGCCCGCATCGGCGAACTCCTGGGAACAGACCTGGACGACCCCCAAACGGTCCTCACCCTGAGCCTGGCCCTACAAGCCCGCCGCCACGTCCCCTGACAGCCCCACGGGGAGCAGCCGCTCGACAGGGGCGCGGGGAACTACGCAAAGCCCCACGACGAACCCGCAGACAACAACGCACCCCGACGGGCACCGGCCAGGGGCGCGGGGAACTGCGCGACAAGCCACAACCAACCCGCACCCGACAACACACCCGAAGGAGCACCGACCAGGGGCGCGGGGAACTGCGCAAAAGACCGCACCCCCGGGCAACACCCCCCAAGGCCGCGCGCAGCGCTACGCGTACGGCACAACCCGTGTCAACTCGTCGTAGACACTGAGCACCTGCGCCACAGTCTCGTCCTCCGTCGGCCACCCGGCAGCCTGCCGAACCCCGAGCCGCCGCAGCTCCTCCCGCCGAGCGGAATCCCCGAGCAACCCCACCACCACAGCGGCCAGCGCCCCCGCGTCGCCGTACGGCACCAGCTCCGCCGCGTCACCCACGAGTTCCCGCATGCCCCCGACATCGCTGGCGACCAGCGGCACGCCCGCTTGCAGGGCCTCCTGGGCGAGCACGGACCGGGACTCCCAACTGCTGGGCAGAAGCGCCAGATCCGCTGCGGCGAGCAGTTCCCCGACGTCCTCGCGCCGCCCCACCAGCCGCACCGGCAGCCCCTTGTCCTCGATACGCCGCTGGAGCACCGTCCGCAACGGCCCCTCCCCCGCGATGACGACCAGCGGCTGGGGATCGAGGCCGCACCAGTCGCGCGAGGCGTCCAGGAGTACGTCGTACCCGCGATGCCGGTCCAGGCTGCCGACGGCCATGAGCAACGGACGGTCGGTGACACCGAGTTCGGCGCGGACCTTGGGGCTCGGCCGGTCCTCGTCGTCGCCGTCGACGGAGATCCGGGGCCCGGGCAGGGACACGGCGGCGAGCCGGGCGTCCCGGGCGCCCCGCCGGCGGGCCCGGTCGACGAGATCGGACGACGTACCGAGGACCACGGACGCGGCCCTGGCCACGCGCCGTTCGAGCAGACGCAGCAGAGGGGCGCGGGCGCCCCCGGCGTGCGCCCTGGTGTGCCAGGTGACGACCAGCGGGACGCGGCGGCCACTGAGCGCGAGCGCGGCGCGCAGTCCTGCGTTCAGCCCGTGCGCGTGCACCAGGTCGGCCTCGCCGCAGGCGATGCGCAGCGCGGCCAGGGCGGAGGGGTCCGTGCTGCGGGGCACGGGGACATGACGGCCGCCGACGCCGGTGAAGTCGTAGGTGCGTTCGGCCTCGACGGGGGCGCACACGGTGACCTGCACGCCCCGGGCGACCAGCCCCGAGGTCAGCGTGCGCACATGGGCGCTGCTGCCGGCGCTTCCTCCGCCGAGCACCTGCACGGTGCGCAGCGGCGACCGGCCGTGCGGTGAGTGGCTGCTCGCAAGGCTCACGTGGCCGGGGCTCCTGGTTCGGCGTCGGACGGTCACGAAGAAACGTACAGAAGGATCGCGCGGCGGGGGTGGACCGCACGAAACGCTCGGCGTATGCGCCGGGCAAGCCAAGCATGCCAGGAAGCGGGGGCGTTGTGGGGCCCGCCGGGCGGCCCCCTACCCGTCCGCCCGCGCCGTCGCCAGCAGTTCCTCCGCGTGCGCCCGGGCCGTCTCGGAGTCCTCCTGTCCCGCCAGCATCCGGGACAGCTCCCGGACACGGTCCTCGCCCTCGAGGACCTTCACACCGGAGCGGGTCACCGAGCCGTCGTTCGTCTTCTCCACCAGCAGTTGCCGGTCGGCGAACGCCGCCACCTGTGGCAGATGGGTGACGACCACGACCTGCGCGGTCTTCGCGAGCCGTGCGAGACGCCGGCCGATCTCGACCGCCGCCTTGCCGCCGACGCCCGCGTCGACCTCGTCGAAGAGGTACGTCGGCACGGGATCCGTCCCCGCGAAGACCACCTCGACGGCGAGCATCACACGGGAGAGCTCACCGCCGGAGGCACCCTTGGCGATGGGCCTCGGCGGCGCGCCGGGGTGCGGTGCCAGCAGCAGTTCCACCTCGTCGGCGCCCGAGGGCCCGTACGCGACCGTGCGTCCGCCGACCTCGACGCCTTCGGGGTCCTCGGTCTGCCGGATCTCGAACGACACGCGCGCGTGCGGCATGGCGAGGGAGGCCAGCTCGGCCGTGACGGCGGCGGCGAACCGCTCGGCGGCCTCCGCGCGGGCGTCCGTCAGCGCCTGCGCCAGCCCTCCCAGCTCGGCCCGCAGCCCGTCCCGCTCGGCGGTCAGCTCCTCGATCCGGTCGTCGTCGCCGTCGAGCTCGGTCAGGCGTGCGGCGCCCTGCTCGGCCCACTCCAGGACGGAACCCACGTCCTGGCCGTACTTCCGGATGAGCGCGTTCAGCGCCGCGCGCCGTTCCTCGACGGCCGCGAGCCGCAGCGGGTCCGCGTCCAGGTCGTCGGCGTAACCGGCCAGCTCACCGGCCACATCACCGAGCAGGATCCCGATCTCGCCGATCCGGTCGGCGAGGACCGCCAGCGCCGGGTCGTGCGACCGCACCGCTTCCAGGGCCCGGTGGGCTCCCGCGACCAGCATGGCGGCGTCGACGCTCTCGGGGTCTTCCGGATTGCCCGCCAGCGCGGCGTGCGCGGCCGTCGCCGCGGACGCGAGCGCCTCCGCGTGCCCGAGCCGCTCGGCCTCCTCGGCCAGCTCCACGTCCTCACCGGCCCGCGGCTCGACGGCCGCGATCTCATCGAGCCCGAAGCGCAGCATGTCGGCTTCCTGGGCCCGTTCCCGGGCGCGTGTGGTGATCTCCTCCAGCTCGGCGGAGACGGACCGCAGACGCCGGTACGCCTCCCCGTACTTGGCGAGCGGCACGGCGACCGCGTCACCGGCGTACCGGTCCAGGGCCTGCCGCTGCCGGGACAGCTTGAGCAGCCCCTGCTGGTCGGTCTGCCCATGCACGGCCACCAGTTCGTCGGCCAGCTCCGCGAGCACGCCGACGGGCACGGAACGCCCGCCCAGGTGCGCCCTGGACCGCCCCTCGGCGGACACCGTACGGCTGATCAGCAGCGCCCCGTCGTCGAGCTCGGCTCCGGCCTCCTCGGCCCGTACGGCGGCGGAGGCGCCGTCGGGCATGGCGATCCGCCCCTCCACGACCGCGTTCTTCGCCCCGATCCGCACGAGCGCCGGGTCGGCCCGTCCGCCCAGCAGCAGGCCGAGGCTGGTGACGACCATGGTCTTCCCCGCACCGGTCTCACCGGTCACGGCGGTGAAGCCGGGCGACAGCTCGACGACCGCGTCATCGATGACTCCGAGCGACCGTATCCGCATCTCCTCCAACACGGACAAGACCATACGAGGTCAGCCACCGACTGTGCGACGGCCCCCGCCCCCCTGGGCTGAACCCGCAGGTGAAGGAACCACCCCGACCACCCCATATCACCCCGCCGAGGGATGGGACTGCGACGGGAATGCCGCCCCACACCCCCGCGGCATGCGCGCGAAGCACGCGCGTCAGGGGCGCGGGAAACTGCGACAGGGGCGCGGGGAACTGCGCAGAACCCCACAACCAACCCGCACCCGACAACGCACCCCAAGGAGCACCGACCAGGGGCGCGGGGAACTGCGCGACCAGCCACAGCAAGCCCGCAGACGAACAACGCACCGCCGGCGGAACACGACAGGGGCGTGGGGAACTGCGCAAAACCCCCGCGCACCCGCAGGGACGACGCACCCTCAGTGCGGCGCCCCCCGCCACCCGGACACGGGCAGCGCGAACTTCGCCACCAGCCGATCCGTGAACGACGCATGGTGCAACCGGGCCAACCGCACCGGCACGGCCCCCCGCCGCACCTCGACCCGCGCCCCCTGGGGCAACTCCACCATCCGGCGGCCATCGCACCACAACACCCCATGCGGGGTATCAGGCTGCACCTCCACCGCAAGCACGGAGTCCGGCGACGTCACGAGCGGCTTGGCGAACAGCGCGTGCGCGCTGATCGGCACCATGAGCAGCGCCTCCACCTCGGGCCACACCACGGGCCCGCCCGCGGAGAAGGCGTACGCGGTCGACCCGGTGGGCGTGGCGCACACGATGCCGTCGCAGCCGAAGCCGGTCACCGGCCGCCCGTCGATCTCCAGGACGACCTCCAGGAGCTTCTCGGCGGAGACCTTCTGCACGGCCGCCTCGTTGAGCGCCCAGTCGGTGTGCACGATGTCGCCGTTCTTGTGCACGACGACGTCGACGGTCATGCGCTCCTCGACCTCGTACGCCTTCATCACGACCCGGTCCACGACCCGGTCGAGGTCGTCGCGCTCGGCCTCCGCGAGGAAGCCGACCCGGCCGAGGTTGACGCCGAGCATCGGCACCCCGGAGGCACGGGCGAACTCGGCGCCGCGCAGCAGTGTGCCGTCACCACCGAGCACGATGAGCAGCTCGCAGCCGTCAAGGCACTGCGGGGTGGCCTCCTTGACCAGCTCCACCTCGTCCGGCAGCGGCAGGTCCTCCGCCTCCGCCTCCAGGACGCGCACCCCGATCCCGCAGCTCAGCAACCCCTTCACCACAAGCTCCGCGCTGCGGATCGCCGCGGGCCGCCCGGTGTGAGCGAGCAGGAAAACAGTACGAGCTCGGTTCTGTGTCAACGCGGCCCCTCCGCCACTGCACGGTCAACGTCGGCCGGGTCCAGTGCGGGTGCTCCGGCTCGCAGCCACAGAAAGTACTCGACGTTGCCCGACGGTCCGGGCAGCGGGCTGGCCGTCACGCCCTTCACGCCGAGCCCCAGTTCCGCGGCCCGTGCGGCCACTCCGCACACGGCCTCCGCGCGCAGCTGCGGGCTGCGCACGACACCGCCGCTGCCCAGTCGCTCCTTCCCCACCTCGAACTGCGGCTTGACCATCATCACCAGATCGGCGTCCGGCTTCGTGCACCGCACCAGGGCGGGCAGAACCAGTCCGAGCGGGATGAACGACAGATCCCCCACGACAAGATCCACAGGCTCCCCATCGATCGCTTCGAGCGTCAACTCGCGCACGTTCGTACGGTCCTTGACGGTGACGCGTTCATCGCTCTGCAGAGACCAGGCGAGTTGTCCGTATCCGACGTCGACGGCGACGACACGGGCGGCGCCCGCGCGCAGCAGGACGTCGGTGAAGCCCCCGGTGGACGCTCCGGCGTCCAGCGCCCGCCTGCCCCCGACCTCCAGCCCCTGCGGCACGAAGGCCGCGAGGGCACCGGCGAGCTTGTGCCCGCCGCGCGAGACGTAGTCGGGGTCGCTGTCGTCCTGGGCGACGACGATGGCCGCCGCGGTCTCCACCTGGGTGGCGGGCTTGGTCGCGACGGTCTTGCCGACGGTGACCCGGCCCGCCACGATCAGCTGGCCGGCATGCTCGCGCGAACGCGCCAGCTTCCGGCGGACCAGCTCCGCGTCCAGACGGCGGCGTGCGACTCCTGACACGTTCGGTTCAGCTCCTGTATCGGTCGGGCGAGGGGGGCGCCGGAGGTCCCGGGCGGGCGTCGAGCGCGGTCAGCGCGTCGCGCAGCCCCCCGTGTACATCCTCGTACACCTCCATGTGCCCGTCGGTGGCGAGGTGGTCGGCATCGGCCAGCCGCTCGAGCTGGGCGTCGACGTCGGCGTTGCCGGTGGGGGTGCGGGGCACGTACAGCGGCGAGGGCGCGGCGGGGTCGTCCTCCGGCTCGTGCGGGAGGCCGTCCGGACCGTCCGGCTCCACTGCCGCCGCTTCCGCCGGGACCTCGGCCTCGGCCTCGGACACAGAGTCGTTCATGCCCCGACGCTACCTCGAAGCGCCGGGAAGCACTGGGGTACCGTCGCTCACGATGGCGACGATGGAGGAGTGCCGCAGCGCACTCGACAAGCTCTCGGACAATCTGGCGGGCGCTGAAGGGGACGTGCGCGACGCCGCGGCCCTCAACCGCTCTCTCAGCTGCCGTATCACCGACCTGGACATCACGTTCGTCGGTCGTCTCGAGGACGGCCGGATCGAGGTGCTCGACACGATTCAGGGGGCGCCGCGCGAGAAGGCTCAGATCAGACTGGCGATGGCGGGCGACGACCTGGTGGCGATGGTCGACGGCCGGCTGAACTTCGCCAAGGCCTGGGCCTCGGGCAGGGTGAAGCTGGAGGCGGCGGTTCTCGACCTGTTCCGCCTCAGAAAGCTCCTGTAGATCTCAGGACTGCGGTGCGTCTCAGGACGCCTCCTCGAGCGGAACCCGGGCGCGTCCCGCGCGTGCCGCCGGCACCACCAGCGGTGTGCCCGTCTCGGGGTCCTCGATGACCTGGCAGCGCAGCCCGAAGACCTCCTCGACCAGCGCGGCGGTGACGATGTCGCCGGGGGCGCCCTCGGCGATCACCTCGCCGTCGCGCAGGGCGATGAGGTGGGTGGCGTACCGCGCGGCGTGGTTGAGGTCGTGCAGCACCGCGACCAGCGTGCGCCCCTGCTCCTCGTGCAGTTCGGCGCACAGGTCCAGCACATCGATCTGGTGCTGGATGTCGAGGTAGGTCGTCGGCTCGTCGAGCAGCAGCAGCGGGGTCTGCTGGGCGAGCGCCATGGCGATCCAGACGCGCTGCCGCTGGCCGCCGGAGAGTTCGTCCACGTAGCGGTCGGCCAGTTCCGCGACGCCGGTCTGTGCCATCGACTCCTGTACGACTCGTTCGTCCTCGCTCGACCACTGGCGCAGGATCCCCTGGTGCGGATAGCGGCCACGGCCCACGAGGTCGCCGACGGTGATCCCGTCGGGCGCGATGGAGGACTGCGGCAGCAGGCCCAGCGTCCGCGCCACCTTCTTCGCCGGCATCGACTGGATGACCTGGCCGTCGAGGAGCACCCGCCCCTGGGACGGCTTGAGCATCCGGGACAGGGCGCGCAGCAGCGTGGACTTGCCGCACGCGTTCGGGCCGACGATCACGGTGAAGGAGTTGTCGGGGATCTCCACGGACAACCGTTCGGCGATCACGCGCTCCTCGTAGGCGAGGGTGACCTTCTCGGCGCGAAGACGGTTCACGGTGCTCCTCTTGTCGTTCGTTTCCGCACCGCCGCCCTGGGCGCTGCTCAGGGGGCTCATATGCGGGCCGCCCTGCGTTCGGTGACCAGCAGCCACAGCAGATGGACACCGCCGAGTGACCCGGTGACCACACCCACGGGCAACTGGTCCGCTCCGAAGACCCACTGCGAGGCCCAGTCCGCGACGATCAGCAGGGCGGCGCCCATGAACATGGAGGGGACGAGGTTCGGGCCGGGCGACCTGGTCAGGCGCCGGGCGAGCTGGGGTGCGGTCAGCGCGAGGAACCCGACCGGGCCGGCGGCGGCCGTGGCACCGGAGGTGAGCAGCACCGCGGACACCGTCAACAGCAGCCGTACGCGCTCCACGCGCACGCCGAGGGCGTACGCGACGTCGTCGCCCATCTCCAGCATCCGCAGTCCCCGGGCGTTGCCGAGAACGAGTGGTACGAGGACGGCGCACAGCACGAGCAACGGCCAGACCTGGTCCCAGTCCCGTCCGGCCAGGGATCCGGTCATCCAGAAGTACGCGCGGGCCGCGTCGACCAGGTCGGCCTTGGTGAGCAGGTAGCCGTTGACCGCCGTGGCGATCGCGCAGACGCCGACGCCGACCAGGACCAGCCGGTACCCGTGCACGCCCTGCTTCCAGGCGAGCAGATAGACGGCCAGACCGGTGACGAGGCCGCCGACGAGCGCGCCCAGGGCGACCTGGGCGGCGCTTCCGGAGAACAGCACGATCATCACCAGGGCCCCGGCCGTCGAGCCCTGCCCGAGGCCGAGCACGTCGGGGCTGCCCAGCGGGTTGCGGGAGACGGACTGGAACAGGGCGCCGCCGAGTCCGAGCGAGGCACCGACCAGCAGGCCGACGAGCGCGCGCGGCAGCCGCAGCTCGGTGACGATGAACTCCTGGCCCGCGTTGCCGTTCCCGGCCAGGGTCCTGAGGACGTCCCCGGCCGGGATGGGGAAGTCGCCCGTGCCGATGAGCACGACGCTCGCGGCGAGCGTCACGGCCAGGAGCAGCACGACGACGGTGACCGCGCGGACGTCGAGGCGCAGGGAGAGCCCGCCGGGGGCGCGAAGGGTGCGGGAGCGGTGGAACGTACCGGTGGTCTTCACAGCTGCGTCGTCCTCCGCCGCCGTACGAGAAAGATGAAGACCGGGCCGCCGATGACCGCGGTCACGATGCCGACCTGGACTTCGGCGGGCCGGGCGACGACACGGCCGAGGACATCGGCGCCGAGCAGCAGCACGGGGGACAGGACTGTCGCGTACGGCAGGATCCAGCGCATGTCGGGGCCGGTGAAGGACCGTACGACGTGGGGGACCATCAGCCCGACGAACACGATCGGCCCACAGGCGGCTGTCGCGGCCCCGCACAGCAGGGTGGCGGCGACCATGGACAGGGCGCGGGTGCGGTTGAGGCCGGCTCCGAGGGCGCGGGCGGTGTCGTCGCCCATGGCCACGGCGTTCAGCGGCCTGGCGAGGCCCAGGGCGAGGAACGTGCCCGACACGAGGAACGGCAGGACCTGGGTGATGGTCGTGTCGGTGGCCGAGGCGAGAGAACCGACGGTCCAGAAGCGCATCTTGTCGAGCGCAGCGTCGTCCGTGATCATGACGGCCTGGAGATAGCCGTAGAGCGCGGCGCTGATGGCGGTCCCGGCGAGTGCGAGCCTGACCGGTGTGGCGCCGCGGCTCCCGCCGAGGAACCACACCAGGGCGCCCACGGCCGCCGCACCGGCGAAGGCGAACCACACATAGCCGCTCAGGCTCGTGACACCGAAGAAGGTGATGGCCGTGACGACCGCGGCGGACGCGCCGGCGTTGATGCCGAGGAGTCCCGGGTCGGCCAGAGGGTTGCGCGTGAGCGCCTGGAGCACGGCGCCGGAGAGCCCGAGCGCGGCGCCGGCGAGCAGCCCGAGGGCCGTACGCGAGAGCCGGTCCGCCACCACGACATCGTTGTACGTCCCCGAGTCGTGGAACAGACCGTGCCAGACCTGCTCAGGGGACAGGCCCTTCGCCCCGATCGCGATGCTCGTCAGCGCGACGAGCGCCAGGACCGCGAGGGAGAGGAGGAGCCCAAGGGACCGTATCGCCCGGCGGGTTGGGGGCGCGGGGGCGGTCTCCGCGCGTGGTTCGGGAGGACTGTCGACCAACACGAAGTTAGGTTAGCCTACCCTGGCTTGCCGATTCGATCCCGCGTCCGCACCCCCCGGCCCTGCCGCACGGCTCACAGGCCCAGCCGCGCCAGCGCCTTCCCGCCCTCCAGCTCGCACGAACCCTCACCGGCCGCCGTCCAGGCCGCCGCGCACAGCGCCCGCAGCCCGTCCAGGGACGCCCCGTCGCCCTCCAGCTCCAGCCGCCCATCCCCCGCCGTCGCCGTCCAGCCGCCGCAACGGAACCCGTCACCCGCCGTCGCGACCTCCGGCTGCCCGGTCAGCAGTCCGCGCAGGTCGGCGTCGACATAGGACGGCCGGTGGTGCACCGGCGCGGCGAGCAGCTGAGCGCCGTCCGTCACCCCCGTCAGGACGAGCAGCGAGTCGACCCCGCCGTTGAAGGCGCCCTCGATGTCCGTATCCAGCCGGTCCCCGACCACCAGCGGCCGCTCCGCGCCGGTCCGCAGGATCGTCTCCCGGTGCATGGGCGGCTGCGGCTTGCCCGCAACCTGCGGTTCGGCACCCGTGGCCATCCGCACGACCTCCACCGCCGCACCGTTGCCGGGCGCGATACCGCGCCCGCTCGGAATCGTCAGATCCGTGTTGGACGCGAACCACGGCACCCCTCGGGCGATGGCGTAGCACGCCTCCGCGAACCGGCCCCAGGGCAGCTCGGGCCCGCCGTAGCCCTGCACGACCGCGGCCGGCTCGTCGTCGGCCGACTCGACGGGCACAAGCCCTCGCTCCCGCAACGCGACCCTCAGCCCCTCACCGCCCACGACCAGCACCCGGGACCCGGCGGGCACCTGCTCGCCGATCAGCCGGGCGACCGCCTGCGCCGAGGTGATGACGTCCGAGCCCTGGGTCGCTATCCCCAGCTTCGTGAGATGCGCGGCCACCGCATCGGGGGTCCGCAGCGCGTTGTTCGTGACGTATGCCAGGTGCATGCCGCCCGTGCGGGCGGTTCCGAGCGACTCCACGGCGTGCGCGATCGCCCGCCCACCCGCGTAGACCACCCCGTCCAGATCGAGCAGCGCCGTGTCGTAGGCCTCGCTCAGGGGTCGCGCGCTGCCCTCCGGCCGCGTCCGGACGCTCTGGCTCATTACGCATCGCTCCTCGTTCGTTCGCTTTCCCCCGATCATCGCTCATGGCACTGACACACTTACGATGCATCAATGAACACTGCAGGTCCCGGGGACGTACCGGCGCACACGGGTCTGGAGCTGGCCCCCTTCCGGGGGCTGCGCTACGACCCCGACCGCGTCGGCAGCCTCGCCGCCGTCACCTCGCCGCCGTACGACGTCGTCGTACGGCCGGACGGGCTGCACCAGCTCGAATCGGCCGATCCGCACAACATCGTGCGCCTGATCCTTCCGCAGGCATCCGATCCGGAGGCACGCAACAAGCAGGCAGCCGAGACCCTGCACCGCTGGCTGGCCGAGGGCATTCTGACGGTCGACGCCGAGCCCGGCCTCTACGTGTACGAGCAGCGCGGCGGCGGACTGCTGCAGCGCGGGATCATCGGCGCCTTGCGCGTATCGCATCCCTCGGACGGCGTAGTCCTCCCCCACGAGGACGTGATGCCGCACGTGGTCGCCGACCGCGCGGCCCTGATGCGCGCGACCTCCGCCAATCTCGAACCGCTGCTGCTCACCTACCGCGGCAACGGGTCCGGAACCGGCGCGACGGCCATCATCGAACGCACGGCCGAGCGTCCGCCACTGCTGTGCACCACCACAGAAGACGGTTTCAGCCATCGTCTCTGGGCCGTCACGGACCCCGCCGAGCTCGCCGAGATCCGGACGGACCTGATGCGGCACCAGGCCCTGATCGCCGACGGACATCACCGCTGGGCGACATATCTGCGTCTACGCGCGGAGCACACCTCCCCCAGCCCCTGGGACTACGGCCTGGTCCTGCTCGTGGACACCGTCCGCTATCCGCTCCGGGTCCGCGCGATCCACCGCCTGCTGCACCGGCTGCCGGTGGCGGACGCGCTGTCCGCCGTCACGGGGCTGTTCCACGTGCGCGAGCTGCGCGTCTCGCTGACCCAGGCCCTGGACACGCTCGCCGACGCTGCCTGTGCCGGCAACGCGTTCCTCCTCGCGGGCGACGGCGCCTTCCATCTGCTCGACCAGCCGTCCCCGGAGCTTCTGGCCCGCACGGTCCCGGCGGACCAGCCGCTGGCCTGGCGCACCCTGGACGCCACGGTCCTGCACGCCACGCTCCTCGAAAACGTCTGGAACATCCCCGAGGACTCGCCGGAGCACATCGCCTACATCCACGACGCCGCCGCCACCGTGGAGAAGGCGGAACGCGACGGCGGAACGGCCGTGCTGCTGCACCCGGTCCGTGAAGACGTCGTACGGGAGCTGGCCCGGCAGGGCGTGACGATGCCCCGAAAGTCGACGTCCTTCGGGCCCAAGCCGGCGTCCGGGCTGGTGCTGCGGACGCTGACGCCTCCCGCGGTGCCTTGATCCGCCTGATCCGGGTGTAGACGCGTGACGGGGCAGGATCCCGCCCCGTCACGCGTCCAGGAGGTCAGCCCTCGGCGCCCTCGTCCTTCTCGTCCTCGGACTCGCCGTGGTGTCCGTCCTCGGCGATCTCCGCGTTCTCCGCCTCCTCGGCGGCCTCGGTGGCCTCGGCGGCCTCGCCGTCCTCGTGCTCGCCCTCGTCCGAGGAGCGGTCGTCGCTCTCGTCAAGCGCGTCGACGAACTCCACCCCGTCCAGTTCGGCCAGCCGGTCGGAGGCATCCGTGCTGCCGTCCTTGTCGGCCTCGACGGCCTTGGCGAACCACTCGCGCGCTTCGCTCTCCCGCCCGGCGGCGAGCAGGGCGTCGGCGTACGCGTACCGCAGACGTGCGGTCCACGGCTGGACGGAGTTGGACGCGAGCTCGGGGCTCTGCAGGGTCACGATGGCGGCGTCGAGCTGCCCCATGTCCCGGCGTGCACCGGCCGCGACGAGCCGCATCTCGACCTGGCCCGCCTTGTCGAGCTTGTGCACCTCGGGAGCACCGGCCATGTCGAGCGCCTTCTCGGGCCGGCCGAGGCCGCGCTCGCAGTCCGCCATGAGGGGCCACAGCTCGATGCTCCCGGTCATACGCCGGGCGGCACGGAATTCGGCGAGCGCCTCGCCGTACTTCTCGTTGGCGTACGCGGCGAATCCGGCCGCCTCACGCACAGCGGCGACGCGGGACGCGAGGCGCAGCGCCACCCTGGAGTACCCGTACGCCTGCTCGGGCTCCTCGTCGATCAGCCGGGCGACCATCACCAGGTTCCTGGCGACATCTTCGGCGAGCGTCTTCGGCAGGCTCTGCAACTGCTGCCGTACGTCGCTGTCGATCTCCTCGCCGGTGACGTCCTGCGGGATCGGCAGACGCTTGATGGGCTCACGGTCCCGGTCCCGCTCCTCACGGAAGCGGCTGCCGCCACGTCGGTCGTCACGGCGGTCGTCGCGCCGGTCGTCACGGCCACGGAAGCCGCCGGGACGTCCCCCGCGGTCCTCACGCCGGGGACCGCGGGCACCACGGTCGTCGCCGCGCCGGTCGTCGCGCCCACGGAAACCACCGCGGTCGTCGCGCCGATCGTCGCGCCGGTCATCACGTCCGCCGAAACCGCCGCGCTCACCACGGTGGTCGTCACGGCGGCCGTAGCCACCGCGGTCCCCCTCACGGCGGTCGTCGCGACGCCCGGAGCCACCACGGTCGTCATCACGACGCCCATGGCCGCCGCGCTCGTCGTCTCGACGCCCGTAGCCGGGACGCTCGTCATCACGACGATAGGCAGGACGCTCGCCATCGCGGCGGTAGGCGGGACGCTCGTCATCACGGCGGTAGGCGGGACGCTCGTCATCACGGCGGTAGGCGGGACGCTCGTCATCACGGCGGTAGGCGGGACGGTCACCCTCACGACGGAAGCCACCACGATCATCACGGCGGTCATCCCGACGGGGGCCGGCCGGACGGTCGTCACGCCGGAACGCAGGACGTCCACCACGGTCACGGTCATCGCGGCGGAAGCCGCCGCGGTCGCCGTCCCTACGGTCGTCACGACGCCCGTAGCCGCCACGCTCGTCATCACGGCGGTGGGCGGGACGGTCACCCTCACGACGGAAGCCACCACGATCATCACGGCGGTCATCCCGACGGGGGCCGGCCGGACGGTCGTCACGCCGGAACGCAGG
>NZ_JBEYVV010000059.1:16604-17370 GCF_040644155.1 Streptomyces sp. NPDC047022
GGACGTCCACCACGGTCACGGTCGTCACGGCGGAATCCGCCGCGCTCACCACGGTCGTCCCCGCGACGGTCGTCACGACGCCCGTCACGCCGGTCATCGCGGCGGAAACCACCACGATCGTCGTCCCGGCGGAAACCACCACGGTCGTCCCCGCGGCGGTCATCGCGGCGGTCGTCACGGCGGTCATCGCGCCGGCCGTAACCGCCGCGGTCGCCCTGGCCACCGCGGTCGCCCTGGCCACCGCGGTCGTCGCCGCGACGTGCGCCCGCGCGATAGCCCCCACGGTCACCACTGTCCCGGCGGCGCTGGTCGCGCTCAGGACGCTCGTCGGGAGAGTTGGGGGACATCGGTGACTCCTGTCTTCGGTACTGCAAAATCATTCTCGCGCAACCGGGTATCGGGCGCGCGCTCCGGAAAAACGAAAGGACCCCTGGTCCCAGCGAGTCGCTGGGACCAGGGGTCCTCCAAAGATTGTTCGGCGGCGTCCTACTCTCCCACAGGGTCCCCCCTGCAGTACCATCGGCGCTGTGAGGCTTAGCTTCCGGGTTCGATATGTAACCGGGCGTTTCCCTCACGCTATGACCACCGAAACCCTAATGGTTTCGAGCGAACAAGCACACTCTTCAGTTGATGTTCTGCTCTGAACCGACAACGGTCGTTGTCTCAGAACTAACACAGTGGACGCGAGCAACTGAGGACAAGCCCTCGGCCTATTAGTACCAGTCACCTCCACCCGTCACCGGGCTTCCAGATCTGGCCTATCAAC
>NZ_JBEYVV010000060.1:0-16409 GCF_040644155.1 Streptomyces sp. NPDC047022
CCACCCCCCAGGTCATCCGATCGACAGGGGGCAAAAGTCATGCCGGGCCCGAAGGCCAGCGGCCCCATTGCAGGACCGCGAAGAACATAACGGGGACCCCGGCTCGCTCAAGCCGTCAGATGACATCCGCTGACCTCGTACGACTGCGCGATGAAACCGATCTGGCGCTGGCAGACATCCGCACCGAAGTCATGCGCGCCGAGGCCGCGTGGCGTGAACGACTCGCCCAGTGGCACGCGAGGGGCAAGCCGCCGTCGAGGCCACCGAGCCGGATACGGCGCTGCTCTCGCTAGTCCAAGTCGGCCTGCGGGCCTCCCTGTAGCACCCCAGACCCCGCCCGGTGTACGGAAAGACAGCCCCGGGCGGTACGGCGTCCCCTCGTCTCCCCCAGGTTGGCGGGTGCCGCTCCGGATCCGCTGTCTGCAACCGACACAGCGGATCTACCCAGACCCCTCGCTCTGGCTGAGCGAGAGGTCGCCGAGAGGACAGGAGTGCACGATGCCCGAGAACGTCGTCATGCAGCCCGCCGAGGAGGGGCTGACAGTCGCCCGAAAGACCATCGCCGAGGGTTTCCCCACGGACGGCCAAATATCTCCCCGGACCTGGACCGATGCCGGTCGGAATTACATGACCCGGGGCCGGGCCGCCGAGCAGGTTCTTGTGCGTCGTCATGGCAGAGCCGGCCACTTGGGCCGCAGGGCGCCGGTGCCGGAAAGCGGTGGCGCCGCGTTCCGCTGCACGGTATCCCCTCGCGGGTAGCCGCACGGGTGTTATTTTTCGCGCGATTACAAGTTCTTGGCAGCCGTTCCACAGGGGAGATCGTCATGTCAGAACGACCGCAGCGCAGGGCCCGGCACGTCCACGTCGGCCGGGTGGTGCGCAGTCGGCGCCTCACTCCGCACATGCAGCGCGTGGTCCTCGGCGGTGAGGGCCTGTACCGCTTCGCCGCGGGCGAATTCACCGACCACTACGTGAAGCTGCTGTTCCCGGCACCCGGCGCGACCTACCCCGAGCCCTTCGACCTGGACCAGATCCGCGCCGAGCTGCCTCGCGAGCAGTGGCCGGTGTCCCGCACGTACACCGTCCGTTCCTGGGACGCCGAAAGCCGCGAGCTGACCATCGACTTCGTGCTGCACGGGGACGAGGGCGTCGCCGGGCCCTGGGCGGTGCGGGCCCAGGAGGGCGACATCCTGCGCTTCGGCGGCCCGGGTGGCGGCTACGCCCCCGGCGCCGGCGCAGACTGGCATCTGCTTGCCGGCGACGAGAGCGCCCTGCCGGCCGTCGCCGCCGCCGTCGAGGCGCTGCCCGCGGGCACCTGCACCAAGGTCTTTCTGGAGGTGGCGGGGCCCGAGGAGGAGCAGAAGTTCGCCGGTGACGCGGAGGTCGTCTGGCTGCACCGGGGAGAGCGCCCCATCGGCGCGGCCCTGATCGAGGCGGTCCGCGCGCTCGACTTCCAAGACGGCCGCGTGCACGCCTTCGTGCACGGTGAAGCGGGCTTCGTGAAGGAGCTGCGCCGGCTGCTCCGGGTGGAACGCGGTATCCCGCGGGAGCAGCTGTCCGTGTCCGGCTACTGGCGTCTGGGCCATGACGAGGAGGGCTGGCAGTCCTCCAAGCGGGAGTGGAACGCCCAGGTGGAGTCGGAGCAGGAGGGCGGCGCCCCGGCCGCCTGAGTCCGACGGGTCCGAACAATGCCGGACGGGCTGGAGGAATCCAGCCCGTCCGGCATTGTTGTGCCCGTGCACCGTCGGGCATTACCACGGAGTATCACGCCGCGGCAAGAGGGGGATTGCCCTGCTGTCGACTGCGTTGACGCAATGTTCGAGATATTGATTTGATGATCGAGCCTTGAAAGACCGACCACGAGTTGGGGGGGGACATCATGAAGTACTGCTGGTAATCCCATAGCGGAATAAACTGCGGGGCCGACTCGCCGAGTCGGCCCCGTTGCCGATTTCACTGAGGAGAAGGCGACAGAGGAGAACGCGGGATGCTGGAATACGATCCGTTGTCACCCGGACTGATAGAGAATCCGTACGCCTTCTACACGGAGCTCCGAGAGACCCAGCCGGTCTTCTGGCACGACCGCATCGAGTCGTGGGTGTTCACGCGGTTCCAGGAGTGTTCGCGGATCCTCCGTGACACGACCGCGTTCGCGAGCGACTGGCGCCGGGCGGGCTACGACATGCCCGAGATGGACCACCCGAGCCTCCAGGTGCTCGATCCGCCCGAGCACGGGCCGGTGCGGCATCTCTTCATGAACGCACTGCACAGCCAGGATCTCGCCGGCGTCGAGGCCTTCGTGGCGGACGAGTCGGCCGCCATTCTCCGGAAATTCTCTTCCGATGTGCCATTCGACTTCGTGGCGGAAGTCGCCCGCCCGGTCGTCCTCCTGGCCGTCTGCCGATTCCTCGGTGTGGACACGCCGGAGACCGACTCCTTCGTCGCGCTGACCGACGCGGTGGAGCGCGGAATGGATGCCGGATTCGTTCCGGAGGCGCTCCCGAGGGCCATCGCCGCGCGTCGGGAGATCGATGCTCTGGTGGAATCCTGGGTGATCGACGAATCGACCCCCGGAATGCTCGGTCACGCACTGCGTGAGAGAAACGCCTTGGGCGTGCCGGAAGGTTTCGTCTGGAGCACCGGACGCGTGCTGTTCCTGGCCGGATTCAGTACGACCGTGTCGGCCGCCGCCAACGCCCTGCTCGCTCTCCTCGACCGGCCGCGGCTGATCGAGCGGCTGCGCCGCGACCGCAGGCTGCTCGACAACTGCATCGACGAGCTCATCAGGTACGACAGCCCGATCCAGGGCACGAGCCGGGCATGCGTGGAGGACCTCGACCTCGGCGGCGTACGGATCGCCCGCGGGCAGACGGTCCTGGCCCTCATCGGCTCCGCCAACCGGGACCCCGCACAATTCCCCGACCCGGACGCGGTGGTGCCCGACCGGCGCCCCAACCCGCACCTGGCCTTCGGCCGCGGCCCCCACGCGTGCACTGGCACCCTGCTCGCGAGGGTCGTGCTGCGCGGCCTGCTCACCAGCCTCCTGGACCTGCCCGGGACCGTGGGCCAGGCCGGGCCGGTGTACCGCGGGGCCCGTGCCACCCTGCGCTACCCGGAGCGGCTTCCGATCACCCTGAACGCGTGGAGAGACGACACCCATGAGTGAACTCGAGCCGTGGCCACAGGCCCCCGTCCTGGCCGAGCTGCCCGCGACGGCCAAGCTCACCCCGCACTTCGACACGGAAGGGCTGCTCGCCGACCTCGACGCCCTGCGGAACAGCGCGTGGCTGGGGCCGCAGATCATCTCCGGTGACGGTCTTCGCCCCGGTGTCGACGTGGACTGGCGCAAGCTCCCCCTGCGCAGTGTCGGCGGCGACCCCGACCGGTCCGACCCGGGTGGCCCCGCGCTCGACGACTTCGCCGACACCCCGCTGCTCGCCAAGGCCCCGCACATGGCCCTGCTGCTGAAGCACCTGCCGGCACCCCTGCGCTGCGTCAGGCTCCAGTCGCTGGGCCCCGGCGCGGCCAGCCCCCTGCACAACGACACCAAGTACGGTCTGCCCTGGGGGATCGTGCGCCTGCACGTACCGCTGATCACCACACCCGGCGCCGTGCTCACCATCGAGGACACCACCCACTGCTGGCAGCCCGGGGAATTCTGGTACGCCGACTTCACGCGCCCGCATCTGGTGCGGAACGACGACGACATCACCCGCGTCCACCTCGTCATCGACTGCGAACCCACGCGGGAACTCCTTCAGTTGTTCCCCGACGCGTTCCGGACGCTGAAGGTGCTCGACCACACGCTCCTGTCACTGCCGGACGTGCCCGTCACCCCGGCGGGGCTGAGGGACCACCGCTGCACCTTCGCCATCCCCGACTCGTTCACCACTTTCGACGAGCCCGACGGAGCCTTCCTCACCTCGCCGCGCACCCGGACGGCCACCGTCGACGTGCACGAGGGGCGGCCGGCGCTGTTCTTCTCCGGGGAACCCGCGTTCCGCCTCGTCCACGTGGGCGCTGGCGAGTTCCGGTTCGCCGGATGGACGGTGGAGCGGACGATCCAGTTCACCAGGGACTGCTACGGCAGGCCGTACGCCACGCTCCGTACCAGGGTCGGGGACCAGGTGCGGGCCCTCACCCTGCCGGCGGAACCCGTCGGTGAGCAGATATGACGGCCGAGACCGCCGTGCGGCTTGGCCTGCTGAGAGACCGGCAGTTCATGCTGCTGTTCGGCGCCGAGTCGATCAGCGTCGCCGGCTCGCAGATCGGGGTCGTCGCGCTGCCCCTGGTCGCCATCCTGACGATGCGGGCCGGCGCCTTCGAGGTCGGTCTGCTGAGCGCCGCGCAGACCGCGGCGTTCGTGCTGATCGGACTGCCCGCGGGCGTGTGGGTGGACCGAATGCGCCGCAGGCCCGTGCTGATCACGGCCGATCTCGTACGGGCGGCGCTCCTGCTCTCCATCCCCGTCGCCGCCTGGCTCGACGTGCTCACCCTCGTCCAGCTCTACGCCGTGGCGCTTGGTGCCGGTATCGCCACCGTGTTCTTCGAGATCGCCAGCCAGAGCTATCTGCCCGCCCTGATCGGCCGCGACCGACTCGTCGACGCCAACGGCAAGCTGGAGACCAGCCGGTCCGCCGCCCAGGTGGTGGGGCCGAGCGTCGGCGGCTGGCTGGTCGCCCTGCTCACGGCACCCGTCGCGGTCATCGCCAACGCGATCGGCTTCCTGGGCTCCGCGCTCCTGCTGAGCCGGATCCGCGCACAGGAACCGGTGCCCTCCACCGCCGACCGGCCGAGCCTGGTGCAGGGCATTCGCGCGGGGCTGCGTCTGGTGTTCGCCGACCGAATCCTCCGGCTGATCGCGCTCCGCTCGGCCCTGGCGAACCTGGCGTTCTCGGCGCTCCTCGCCGTCCAGGCGCTCTTCCTCGTCCAGGACATCGGGCTGTCACCCGGGGCTTACGGAGCCCTGCTGGCCGCCGGCGCCGTCGGCGGCCTCGGCGGCGGAGCGCTGGTCGGACCGCTGGCGAAGCGGGTCGGCTCGGCCCGGGTCATCTGGCTCGGCCCCCTGCTCTTCCAGCCCTTCGCGCTGCTGATCCCGTTGACCACCGCAGGTGCCGGAGTCGTCTTCTTCGTCGTGGGCTCCTTCCTCGTCTCGGTCGGGGTGGTGGTCTACAACGTCAGCCAGATCAGCTTCCGCCAGACCACCACGGCACCGGACATGCTGGGTCGGATGAACGCCACCATGCGCTTCCTCGTCTGGGGCACCATGCCACTCGGCGGAGTGCTCGGCGGCGCCATGGGCGAACTGTTCGGAGTGCGGGTGGCGGTGTGGGTCGGCGCCGTGGGGCTCGTGCTCTCCACGCTCCCCCTGCTCTTCTCCCCGCTGGTCCGTATGCGCGAGCTGCCCGGCCACGGCACACCGGACGGTACGTCATGACACAGGCGCACGAGTCACGCACGCGGGAGCCCGAAGTGGACGTCGACCAAGAGCCGCGGCCGCACTTCCCTATGCCCCGGCGCTGCCCCCACGCACCGCCACCGGAGTACGAGGAACTACGGGACCGGGCCCCTCTCGTACGGGCGACGTTCCGCGATCGGCCTGTGTGGCTGGTGACCCGGCACGCCGAGGCGCAGCAGCTGCTTACCCACCCGGCGATGAGCTCCTCACCGCAGCGGCCGGGACACCCGTTCGCGGACGCCGCCGGGTCGCCGCGCGGCACGCTCCCCGGGGATTTCATCGACATGGACCCCCCGGAACACGACCGCTACCGGCGCATGCTGGCCTCGGAGTTCGGCATGCGGCGGGTCCGCGCCATGCGCCCCGCCATCCACTCCGTCGTGGACGAGGTCCTGGACGACCTGTCGGGCCGTCACGAGGCCGATCTCGTCGCGGACTTCGGGATGCCCGTCGCCACGCTGGTGATGTGCCGCCTCCTGGGCGTCCCCTACGAGGACCGGGACTTCTTCCAGGAACGCACCCACACCATGACGAAGGGCCTCACCCACCCCGAGGAGGCCGAGGCCGCGTTCAAGGAGATCCGCGGCTACGTGGACGAGCTGGCGCACCGGGCCGCGCGGGACCCCGGCGACCATCTGCTCGGCCGCCTCGTCCGGGAGCGGCACAGATCCGGCGGACTGACCCACGAGGAGCTGGCCGGCATGGCCTTCCTGCTGCTGGTGTCCGGCCATCAGACCACGGCCAACATGATCCCGCTCGGCGTGTACAGCCTGCTTCGCAACCCGGAACAGCTCGCCGCTCTGCGGGCCGATCCCGCGCTGTGGCCGTCGGCGGTCGAAGAGCTGCTCCGCTACCACTCGATCGTCGACTGGGTGGCACTCGCCCGGGTCGCGACCGAGGACATCCGCGTGGGCGAGCAGACCGTACGCGCCGGTGAAGGCGTCTTCGTCCTGGGCGCCTCCGCCAACCACGACGAGCGGGCGTTCGCCGACCCGGCCGTGCTCGACGTCCGCCGCGGCCGCCGCAACCATCTGGCCTTCGGCTACGGCGTCCACCAGTGTCTGGGACACAACCTGGCTCGGGCCGAGCTGGAGATCGCGTACCGGCGGCTCTTCGAACGCCTTCCGGACCTGCGGGTCCTGGGAGCCCCCGAGCACCTTCCGTTCCGCTACGAGGAGCGCACCTTCGGTCTCCACCGGCTCCCCGTGACCTGGTCCTGACGCCGCAGCACGGCCACCGCGCCCTGGTTCCAAGGAGCCCGATGATCCACAGCATTGCCGAGGCCCCGACGACCTCGGTCAACGTCCTCGACGAGCACGGCAACGGCCTTCGCCGGGCCCTGGCCGCCGTCGCCGCCGGCCGGCCGCCCACGGCGGACTTCGCGCCGGCGTTCGTCCTGCCCGAACCGTCCGAGCGGCTCGGCACGTTCTTCGCCGCCACCGACTTCCGCTTCGCGGGACTCGGCACTGTTGGCGCCGTCCGGCTGCATCTGCTCGACCTCATGGGCAACCCCGGCACGCGCACGGTCAAGAGCCTCGCCTCGCACGTCATCGTGGCCCGCGCCGTCGCGCACATCGACCGAACCGGGGAAGGGGTGATGATCCTGACGCCGTCGTCCGCCAACAAGGCGACGGCGTTGCGCGACGCGGTGCTGCGGGCCTACCGCACCGGCCTCGCGGACCCGGAACGCCTGCGGATCGTCACCGTGGTCCCGGACGCGGCCCGCCCGAAGCTGTGGTGGTCCGAACTGGCCGGCGATCCGGAGCTCGCCGCCCGCAACCCCATGTGCGTACTGGACCGGGAACACCCCGAGCACGTGAAGACCGTCGTCCTGCAGGCACTCGAGGAGTCCGCACCGGATCTGTTCGCGCGGTACGGATTCCGTGCCTGGCACACCCTGGATCTGGACAACTACCGTTCGGCGGACGCCGTCCGGGCCTTTGCCGAGGACGCGGTGCTGCCCGCGGAACCTGGGGCGGTACGCGTCCACGCGCACGCCGTATCCAGTGCCTTCGGGCTCCTCGGCCACCACTTCGGCACCACGCTGTCGCCCGCGCGGGCCCGGCCCCCGCAGTACTTCCTCGTCCAGCATCTGGCCACCCCTGACATGGTTCAGAGCCTGTACGGCACCCCGGCACCCGCCTACCGGTTCGATCCGGCCACGGGCCTCCACCACCAGGACGCGGACCCGCACTATCCCCGTACCACCTTCAGCACCGGAGAAGAACTCGAGACCACCTTCTACACGCGGGCCCCCGCCACATCCGCGGCCATGAACGAGATCATCCGCGGCAACGGCGGGGGCGGCGTGGTCGTCTCGCTTCACGAATGCCTCGGCCGCTACGGCGAGATCCGCGCCCTGCTCGCCCGGGCCGACACCACGCTGCCCGCGGACCCGCGCAGCCTGCGCGAATGGTCCCTGGTCATGGTGATGACGGGGGTGCTGAACGGCATCGACCGCGGTCTCCTCCAGGCCGACGAGGTCGTCGTCCATGGCTCGGGCTCCTACGGCGCCGACGACTTCGTCCCGCTCTCCGGAGCGGCGGTGCGGGACGTCACCGGTGCGGCGGACGTGCGGAAGGCCCTCCTCGCCGCCGCGTCCGCCGGCCGGGGCGCGGCGGCGTGAAGGCCCTGCCTCGCGCGGCGACCGCGGTGCGCTTCCGATGGAACGCGGGCACCGGCCCCTGGGCCGCCGCCCGCGGCTGTTGGGCGAGCGCTCCCGGCCGACGGTATCCGCACACGGTGACGCGGTCGGCCGGTGACCGTCTCACCCTGGCCTACCAAGGCTTCCCCGAGGGGCTCACCTATGTGCTGCCGTACCTCCGGGCGCAGCTTCCGGTCCCGTCCGAGGAGCGGGCGGGCGGCCTCCTCGGGCCGGAGTCGGCCGATGTCTCGCCGCTCACCTGGCGGGGGATCCGCCGCGGCGCGGGCGCCGCGGACGCCGACCTCTTGGTCGTGGGCTGTTCCAGCCGCCGGGCCCGCACGTTGCCCCGTGATCGTTCGCTCATCCTCCCGTTCCGCGTCCACGCCCTGATCGACGTCGTGGGCGACCCGGCGACGATGCTCGCCTCGGTGTCCCCCAACGAACGCAGGCAGTTCGCGCAGCTGCGCCGCCGGCACGAGTGGACGTACGAGACGGCGACCAGCGTCGACGACCTGCGGTTCTTCTACGAGCGCATGCACCTGCCGACGATGAAGATCCGGCACGGGGAGGAGACCCGCAGCGCCGACTGGGCGACCACCCGGGACGCACTCTTCCGGCACGGCATGCTGCTGTTCGTCAACGAGGGTGGGAAACGGGTGGCCGGGATGGTCTGCCGGTTCGAGGAGGGGGGCCGTGCGCTCCGGATGCGGCTCTTCGGCGTGCTTGACGGCGACGAGACGCACTACCGCAGCGGGGCCGCCAAGGCGGTCTACTACCTGACCGTGGAGTGGGCCGCGCGCCACGGTGCGTGGTGCGTCGACCTCGCCGGCGGCGACCCCTTCCCGGGCAAGGGCGTCTTCCAGTTCAAGCGCCGCCTGCACCCGATGATCACCCACCCCCGGGACCACTACCGCGACCGCCGCGTGTACGTGCGTGCGGTCCGGGACACCCCGGCGGTGCGTGACTTCCTCGTCGCCACGCCGATGCTGAGCGTCGACCCAGCCGACCGGATCGTGGCCGTCTACTTCCATGACGCGACCCGCCCGGCCCGGCTCGGCATCCGCGCCGCCACAGCGGGCGTGCACGGCTTACGCACCGTCGACCTCGACGAGTTCCTCGCCCCGGCCGGGAGCACCGGATGATCCGGTCATGGAGGCGACCCGAGTGGACGACCCTCGCGTGGTGGCGCCACCCGGTCGGTCCGATCCACGCGGCCGCGCTCGTGCTCTCGCTGGGCCGGGGTGCCTGGTTCACCTGCTGGGCAATGTTCTTCATCAAGTCCGTCGGCCTGACCAACGCGCAGTTCGGCGGGGGCATCACGCTGGCCGGCGTGGCGGGACTGGCGCTCGGCGCGCCGCTCGGCTACGTCGCCGACCGCGTCGGTACCCGCGAGACGCTGATCGTGCTCACCCTGGTACAGGGCCTCGCGATCCTCTCGTACGCGGTGGTGCGCGACTTCTGGGCGATCGTGGCGGTCACCTGCGTCATGATCGCCGCCGAGCGGTCGACGCCCGCGATCCGGGTCGCGGTCATCTCCGGACTCACCCCGCCGGGGGACGAGCGCCTGAACAGCATCTCCACGGCCCGGGTGATGACCCAGGGCGGGATCGTGGTCGGTGCCCTGTTCGGCGGACTCGTGCTGTCCGCCGACAGCCGCGTCGGCTATCTGAGCCTGATTGTCCTGTACGGCGTGGCCAATCTGTTCGCCGCGGCACTGCTGCGGCGCGTCCCGCACGTGCGCTCGCTGGCCGACCGCAAGGCCAGGCGTGGGGTGCTCGTGCTGCGTGACCGGCCGTTCCTGGCCGCCACGCTGCTCAACGGCCTGCTGGCATTGAACTGGGGCATGCTCGACTCCGGCGTACCGCTGTGGATCTCGGCGCACACTCGGGCCCCCCTGTGGGTGATGGGCCTGCTGATGGGGTTCAACGCCGTGGTGATCGTCCTCTTCCAGAACCGGGTGAGCCGGGCCGGCGCGACCGTCGCGGGAGCCGGGCGGCTCGGCCTGTGGTCCGGGCTGCTCCTCGCGGTGTCGTGCGGGGTCTTCGCCGCCACGTATCACGGCTCCGGGACGTATGTGCTGGTGGTGCTGTTCCTGGCAGCGGTCGTGCATGTGGTCGGCGAGCTGTTCTTCGTCGGCAGCGGGTTCGGACTGTCCGTGGGGCTGGCTCCGCAGGATGCCCACGGCGAGTACCAGGGCATGTTCAACACCGGCCAGGCGGCCGCGATGATGCTCGCGCCCGGGGCGATGACCGTGATGCTCGTCGAGGGCGGCCGGCTCGGCTGGCTCGTGCTTGCGGTGGTCTACGTCGTCGCGGGCCTGGGCACGGTGGCGACCGCGCGATGGGCGCTGCACGCGCGCGGGATCGGTGATGTCACCAGCGACCTGGAGAAGGTGTGACGGCTCTCGGTGTCCTCGTCCTTCCGGAACACGCGGGCAGGTCCGCCGCGCGAGTCTGGCGCGAGGTCGAGCAGCTCGGCTTCGCCCACGCGTGGACGCTCGACCATCTGTCCTGGCGGCTCCCGGCGGACGCGCCGTGGTATGACGCGATGACCACGCTGGCGGTCGCCGCCTGCCACACCACGACCATGACGCTCGGCACGCTCGTGACGACCCCCAACTTCCGCCATCCCGTCCTCGTGGCCAAGCAGGCCATGGCGCTGGACCGCACGAGCGACGGGCGGTTCGTGCTCGGTGTGGGGGCCGGGGTGCCCGGACCCGATGCCGCCGCGCTCGGTGATGCCGCACTGTCGCCCGGACAACGCGGACAGCGTTACGAGGAGTTCGTCACCCTCGCCGATCTGCTGCTGCGCCAGGAGACGACCGCGTTCCGCGGCCGGTTCTACCGGGCCGAGGACGTGCGGATGGCGCCGGGCTGCGTCCGGCGTCCCCGTCTCCCGCTGGCTCTGGCCGCGACCGGCCCGCGGGGGATGCGCCTCGCGGCGCGCGTCGCGGACCTGTGGGTGACCATCGGCGACACGAGGCGCCCCGGAACGCAGCCGGAGGACGAGGCGTTCGCGACGCTGCGGCGCCAGATACGTCGCCTGCGGGAGGCAGTCGAGGACCTCGGCCGTGTGGCGGGCGGAGAGACCGGCGCGGTTTCCGGGCCGCCGCGCCGGGTGGTCAACCTGAGCAGGATCGTGCCCGATCCGTACGCCTCGGCCGAGCGGCTGGCCGACCTCGTCGGGCGATGTGCGGAACTCGGCTTCACCGACGTCGTCCTGGCCCGACCGCGTGCCGACGGCGTCTTCGCGGGAGATCTCGCCGCTTTCGAGCGAGCCGTCCTGCACGTGGGCCGTCACCTGAGCCCTATCGAACAGTGAGGAGACCCGGATGTGCGGTTTCGTGGGATGGCTGGACTTCGGCGGCCACCAGAGCGACGCGGTCGACGCCCAGCGCGTGCTCGACGCCATGACCGACACCATGGCTGACCGCGGCCCCGACGCCCGCGGCACCTGGCTGGGCCCGTACGCGGCCCTGGGGCACCGCCGGCTGGCGGTCATCGACGTCGCGGGGGGCGCGCAGCCGATGGCCGGCACGGCCGGGCTCGGCGGGCCGCCCGTGGTCCTGGCGTACGCGGGGGAGATCTACAACTTCCGTGAGCTGCGCTTCCAGCTCTCCGGTCTCGGCCACGCGTTCATGACCCGGTCCGACACCGAGGTGCTGCTGCGCGCCTATCAGGAATGGGGGGCCGGCTGCGTCGAGCGGCTGAACGGCATGTTCGCGTTCGCCGTGTGGGACGCGGCGCGGGAGGAGCTGGTGCTCGCCCGGGACCGGCTCGGCGTCAAGCCGCTCTACTTCGCCCCCCGTCCCCACGGAGTGCTGTTCGCCTCCGAGCCGAAGGGTGTGCTGGCCCATCCCGACTTCGTGGCGACCCTCTCCGTCGAGGCGCTGCCGATCCTGTTCAACCCGCGACTGGCGCTGCCGGGCGAGACCCCGTTGCGCGGCCTGCACGAGGTCAAGCCCGGACACGTCGTACGCGTCGACCGGCGCGGCTGTCACTCGTACCCGTACTGGCGTCTCGTGAGCCGGGAGCACCCCCATGACCTCGGTGCCACGGTGGGGCACGTACGCGAGTTGCTGGAGGACGTCGTTGAGCGGCAGCTGGTCGCCGACGTGCCCCGGGCGGCCATGCTCTCCGGCGGACTCGACTCCAGCGCCCTGGCGGCACTGGCCGCACACGGTCTGGACCGGGCCGGCGAGGGGACGCTCGCCACCTACTCCGTCCGGTTCGCGGGAGAAGAGGAGGACTTCCGGCCAACACTGCTGCGGCCCGAGCGCGATGCCCCGTACGCAGCCCTCGCGGCGGCGCACATCGGTGCCGATCACCGTGAAGTCGTCCTGGAATCCACTCAGTTGGAGGAAGCTCTGCTGCCCACGCGCAGGGCCCGGGACCTGCCGGGGCTCGGGCCGTTCGACACCTCGATGTACGCGATGTTCGCGGCGATGCGCGAGCATTTCACGGTCGCCCTCTCGGGAGAGGCGGCCGACGAGGTCTTCGGCGGCTATCCCTGGTTCCACGACCCGATCACAGTTTGGCGCGACACCTTTCCGTGGCTGGGTGACGCCCCACGCCTTTCGGACTGCCTGACTCCCGCGATACGCAAGGAAATCCGGCCCGCCGAACTGGAGGCCGACCGCTATGCCACGCTGCGCGCCGCAGTTCCCCGGCTGGCGGGAGAGGACGGCCTCGAGGCGCGTATGCGAGAAGTGCTCTTCCTCAGTCTCCAGGGGCCGCTCGCGATGCTCCTCGACCGCAAGGACCGCATGAGCATGGCGGTGGGGCTCGAGGTCCGGGTGCCTTTCTGCGACCACCGGCTCGTCGAGTACGTGTGGAACGCGCCCTGGGCGATGAAGACCGCCGACGGCCGGGAGAAGAGTCTGCTGCGGATGGCGGCGGCGGATCTGCTGCCGGAGGCGGTGCTGTCCCGCCCCAAGTCCGCGTACCCGGCGGTGCACGGCCGGGAATGGGAGGCCCGCACGCGCGCGGCGGTAACGGCGTTGCTGGACGATCCCTCGTCGCCGCTCGCCGAACTCCTTGACCGGGAAAGGGTGTTGGAGCTGGCCGGGCACGGGGGCCGCACCATGACGCACGCGGGCACCGGGCATCTGCTGCTCCCGCTGCTCGAGACGGACGCCTGGATGCGGGAGCACCGCCTCCGGCTGTCCTGACCCCGGACAGACAGCGAGGCCGCCCCGTGGCAGTCCACGGGGCGGCCTCGCTGTCTGTCCGGGGGATCATCCCAGGACGTGCTGAACCTCGCCCCAGGCGTCCTCGCTGAGGGTCGCACGCATGCGGGTGAAGAGTTCGAGGAACTCGGGCCCGTACTTCGCGTGGAACTCCGGGTTGTGGCTGGCGATATCGCATTCGTTCGCCACGCTGATTTCCATCAGGTCCCGGATTTCCTGCTCGGTCAGTGTCCGCAGCTCACCGGTGAACCGGTCGCGCCAGTGGTCCTTCTCATCGGCCAGGTGCGGGTAGGTGTACTTACGGTCCATTGCGCCGTAGAGGTACACGAGCCCTTCGGCGGCTTCGCCGATGACCTTCGCGACACGGGGTCGCTCGGACAGGTCGAGCATGGAATACATGGGATCGGGGGAACCGTCCGGGGCGAAAAGCGCGTGCGTCAGACCCGCTTCACGGACGTCCTCTCGGGCGCCCCATTCCGTGAGCTTTCCTTCCACCCGCAGCAGATGGGAAAGAAGTGTTCCCCCAGGGTGCTTGATGTCCCCGGCTCCGACGCTTTCGAGAAGTTCGACCGAAGCTTTGCTCATTTCCCCTCCAAGGAGAATCCCCCAGTTCGCCGGCGCCTGGTACGGGTGTTTCTGCCGGCCTGGCATGCCGGGAACGCTAACCCGCGGCCGTCCAGCCGCGCGATACGGGAAAACCCCCAGTGTTGAGGGGTTGACAAGCCGGGTGACGACTGGTCCGTCGTCGGGTCGTCGAGTGGAGCGACTGATGGGTTGAAGATGGGGCTGGCGTCTGCAAGTATGCCGAGTTGCGCGGCTGGTTACTCCGTCTACGGTCGCGGAACGGGGGAGATGGAGTGTCTTTGGTGGCGCAATGGCCATGTCCATCGACGGAGGTGGCCCGTGTCCTTTATGTAAAGTACAAAGGTAAACCAAAACCGTTTCCGGTGCTGGTCCGAGACAGGCTCCAGGTGGCACTTTCGGCCGACGAACTCGCGCTGCTCGGCATGCAGGTGACACGCCGGTGGACCCTCGGCTCGCTGGCTTTGATATCGATATTCCAAGTGACGGAATTCCTGACCGACCCGCAAGCGGCGGTCGCCGTCGCGGACCGGTTGTCGTGGGCCTACGCCTTAGGGCGACGCTGGGACGATCCCGACCTGGATCCCGGACTGTTGCTGGACTTCCGGTCACGCGCGGCCGTGAGCGGGCCGGGGCAACGCGCCTTGGCGACGATCCTGCTCAAGTTGAACGAGCAGGGTCTGGCGGTCGGCCGGTGCGGGCAGATGTCCTCTCCGCAACGGACGCTCGCCGTCCTGCGGGACATGAACAGCGCGGCTGCCTTCCGCAGGGCGCCGGGTGCTGTGCCGCGGGGTGCTCGTGAGCGGATGCTTCCTCAGGTGGGAGACAGGGATCGATGTCCCGCCCCTCGGCCCGAGCCGGCGCAGCAGCCCGTCGCCCGGCAGCCCGTCGTGGCGGTGGCCGAGCACGCGGCACTCGTCGCCCTGCTCACCGCCCGCGAACGGCAGATCGCCGAACTGGTGAGCGCGGGGTGCACCAACCAGCAGATCGCCCGCTGCCTGTGCCTCAGCCCCAAGACGATCGAGTCCCACCTGGCCAGGATGTTCGGCAAGCTCGGGGTCTGTTCCCGAGCCCAGGTTGCCGCGCTGGTCAGCAGCCTCGGCCGCAGCCCGGAGCTCGGAGAGGTCGGCCGGTAACGGGTCTCGGTCAGAGGGCTTCTCGAAACCGAGTGTGGGATCTGGGTATGTGCTGGTCAGGCATGACACCGGGGTGGGTGAGGTAGGTCTGCTGCGGCACTAGGTGTGCTGTCCCGGGGCGTTGGTGACACGGGTGCTGGGTGCTTGAACAGGGCCCGTGCACGAGCGATGCGGTCCACTGCGCCACCCGGCCGCGACAGGCACGGCCATGACCGCCGGTCAGGTGCGGGCGGAGCCGAGTCGATGTTCCCGGAAAAAGTTCCGATGCGATGCAACCCGGCGCCGCGCCCGTGCGTAGAGGAGGCGATAACCACACTTCACAGGGGGGTCCTCATGCACTCGAACCGTTCGGCCGGTCGGACCGCCGGCCGTCTCGGGGCCGCTGTCGCGGCGTGTGTCGCGCTGCTCTCGGCCGTCGGCTGCTCGGCGAACGAGGGTACCGGCGTCCGGGTGGCGGGCGGCGCACCGGATGCCCAGGCGTCCGCCGCGGTCGCAGCGAAGGCCAAGGGCGGGAGCAAGGACGGCAGGGGCAATGCGTCCAACGCCCGCCCGGCTCCGTCCATGCCGGAGCCCGCAGTGCTCGCGCAGGCGCGGGTGAACTTGGCCGACGGGGACACGGTCGGTGTGGGCATGCCGATATCCGTCACCTTCTCCCGGCCGGTCCCGGCCGCCGAGCGCAAGGCCGTGGAGAGCTGGCTGCGCGTACAGACCTCGTCCGGCACGACCGGCGCCTGGAGCTGGGTGAAGGACAGGAACCTCGAAGAGGGGCAGCGCGTCGACTTCCGCCCCGGCACCACCTACTGGCAGCCCGGCACCAGGATCACCCTCCACCGCGGCTCGGGGGGCGTGAGCCACTTCACCATCGGCCGGTCGCTGGTCGCCACGGTCGACACGAAGACGGACATGATGACCGTCGACACCGGCGGGAAGACGAACCGCATCCCGATCACCGCGGGGAAGCCGGGGCTGGACACCTGGAAAGGGGCGATGGTCGTGATGGACAAGCAGCCCAAGGTGTTCATGGACTCCCGCACCGTGGGCATGGCCCCGAACGACACGTACCATGACTACTACTACTGGGCCCTGCACCTGACGACGTCCGGTACGTACGTGCACCAGAACCCGCATGCCGACACAGCGGCCGGGCACAGCAACGTCACCCACGGCTGTGTCGGCCTCGCCACCAGCACCGCCGAGGGCTTCTACGACCAGGTGATGGTCGGCGACGTCATCAAGGTCACCGGGTCGGACAAGGGCACCGTCGCCCCCGGCAACGGCTACGGCGACTGGAACCTGACCTGGAAGCAGTGGCTCGACCACAGCGCCGCGGGCGCCACCACGACCGCATGACCCCCACCGCAGCGGTGGTGCACCACGCGCCCCGCGCCGTAAGAAGAGAGC
>NZ_JBEYVV010000061.1:0-16341 GCF_040644155.1 Streptomyces sp. NPDC047022
CGCTTGAACAGTTCCCACAACTCATCTGGCACGAGACGCTCAACGATCCCCACGACGCCAGACTATCGAACACGCCAAATGAGACGACGTCTAAGCCGATCAAGTCCGACGACGCGCGCCTGCAGAGCCGCGCTGCTGACGTCGCCGTCCTCGTCACGACGAGCACGTTCACGAAGGCCGCCGCCCAGTACGGGGACGGTATGGGCATCGGCCTCTACGACGGGGATGCACTCGGCGGGTGGGCGTCCCGCACCGGCCCGGCACCCTGGCACTGACCGTACCGCGCGTCTTCAGCGCTGCGCGGCGACGGCGTCCGTGTACAGCTCCCGCGTCAGATCCTCAGGCCCGATACCCAGGTCGGTGAGGACGGCGCGGATGTCGTCGAGGGCCGTGCTCACCTCGTCCTCGTCGACGAGGGTCTCGACCTCGAGGAAAGTGCCGTTGAGTTCGGGGACGCGTACGAGTGTGGCGAGCATGTGCCGGCCGTGGGCGGTGAAGTCGTAGTTCCGGCATCGCTTCTCGAACGCGATGACCGGGGCGTGCCCGAGGCCGCGCAGGATGGCGTGCGCCGACTCGGTGTCCTCGACGCGGGTCTCGTGCTCGGGCTTTGACCCGGATGCCTCATCGACCACGGCGCCCTTGTACGTGAGGACCGTGCGCGTGCCGTCCGCTCCGTGAACGGTCCGCACCCGCAGTTCCTCGCCAGCCTTGTCGAGTGAGCCGTCCGGCCGGTCGTAATAGGTGTCCTGGTACACCTCGATGCGGGCCGTCGCCATCTTGTCGAGTCGCTGCATGACTGCCTCGGGCGCATGCACGCGCGCCTTCAACTCCGCCTCGATCACCAGCGATACCCCTTTCAGACCGTGCGCTGCGCGCCGTCGATGACTGCCTCGAACATCCTGCGGAACCCCTTGAACAGGGGGCCGTGTGGTGTCTCCATGACCTTGTACGTCGCCGACTCGTGGCCTTCCCACCCGGCGTCGAAGGCGCCGATGAACAGGGTGGAGTCCGTGCGGATGAGCCGCCAGGTGGGCAGCATCCGGTACCGCCACACACTGATATCGCAGGAGTCGGCCAGTTCCCGCAACCGTGCCTCGGCGAGCCGGACTCCGCTCGCCAGGGATTCGGGAGACTCCCCGATCTCGGCCGCCCGCCGGGCCAGGGCGTCGCTGTCGGGGTCGAGGAGCGCGACCCGGATACGCAGGCCCTTGCCGCCCTGATCGCGTGGCAGGCAGGCACGTAGGAGGCTGTCGTTCAGCCCGATCAAGCCCAGCCCGCGCACCGCGAGGACGTCCAGCTCTGTGGCCTCGCGGGCCTGCTGCCGGATCTCCTCGCCCGCCGACGTCTGCGCCGCGAACACGCGCACAACCTCGGGGAATGCGGCCAAGTCGAAAGCGGCACCGCCGGACCGCTTCTCGCGGCTCGCAGCAAGCCCGAGCAGATGGCGCGCGTCGTCCGGCATGTGGAGTCCGTCCGCGATCCGCTCGTACACGTCGAGGCGGGACACCTCCCGGCGGCCGTTGATGATCTCGTTGACGCGGCCCTGCGTCATGTCCGTCGCCGTGGCGATACGGGACTGGCTTGCGCCCGCGTACTGCTGCACGTACCGGAACACGGCGCCCACGTCACGGGCGCGCAATGCCTGTCTCACCTCGGCCCGCTCCCAAGCCCAGTTGGGTAACTCGATCGGCTCCAGCGTGATCGGCACGGCGCGCCCCGGTATCCACAGGCGGGATGGAAAGTCATCTCACGGTGAGATTACCGGCAGGGGATCGTGCGGACACCGCCTGTAACAAGACGCTGCAGGTATGCAGAAAACTCCCCCGCTGGAATGGCTGCCCACCGGGCGCACCGTGTCGATGAGGCCCGCCGGAAGGTGGTGGGACGCCGTGCAGGTGCCGCGCAGCATGGGACTTGACGCGCTCGGCCATCTCGCAGGCGCGACCGGCGCCGTGATCGAGGACCCCGGCGGGGGCTTGCTGTACTGGCTGATCCCGACGGGCAGCGCCTATACCTGGCAGATGCCCCCGGGCGCGCAGGTGACCGTGCTGGGCGAAACCAACCACCTGATCGTGCCCGGCCCGCAGCGCACCTCCGGCCCGCACTGGCGCATCCCGCCGACCCGCGGCAACACCCTCACCGACCCGTCCACGCTGCACGACGCGCTCACCGAAGCCGCGGCACGCGCCGTAGGGCAGCGCAGTGCGCCGCAGCCGTGAAGGGGCGGCCGATACCGCCGCCCGTCACAGAGCTGACCTGGGCGCAGTACTCCGGGTGGGCGTGCTGCTGGTGCGGCATACGCCTCCAGCACGGCGCCGTGAGCGCGGGCATAGCCCGTGGCAGCGCGGGCGCTCATGTCCTGGACGTCGACGTGTACGCCTGCCCGGCCTGCGCCAGCGAACCGCCCGAGTGACACCGCCCCGTCCCCGGAGACGAGTGGCCATCCCAAGACTCCCGTCCGTGTGCTCGCACGTGGTCGGGTGGAGAACAGCCCGAGCACCATCAACCGCAGGAGGCAGACATGCCCGAGGCAGTCATCCCGTTCGGTGCCCGCGCCGAACGCACCCCGTACACCGTGACCCTGGCGGCCGGATCATTCACCTACGACCGGGTACGCCAGGCCAACGTCAGCACCGACGGTTCCCTGTGGAGCCGCTCCAGCACCCTCGCCGGGAGCTGCACGAACACCAACTGGGACAGCACGAACGACGACACGGCCGACCCGTACCTGATGCGGTGACACAGCATCTGTCCGGCGGCCCGGTGCTGGTCGTCACCAAGGAACTGGATCCCACGGCGGACCTGGTGGTGGACGAACTGACGTCCCGGCGCGTGCCGGTGATGCGGTTCGACATGGGGGACTTCCCCCGGTCCATCTCGTTGTCCGCCGGGCATGCCGCAGCGCCCTGGGCGGGGATCCTGGCTGACGAGTACCGCTCCGTGCGGCTGGAGGAGGTGAGGGCCGTCTACTACAGGCGGCCCCGCCTTCCCGCCGCATCCGAGGAGCTGCGCGAGCCCCACCGCGGCTGGGCCAAGGAGCAGGCCCTCGCCGGGCTGCTCGGCACGCTGTACGCACTGCCGGTGACGTGGGTCAACCGGCCCGATGTGGACGGCATCGCCTCCCACAAGCCGGGCCAGCTGCCCGTGGCCTCGGCGCACGGGCTGCGCACACCCCGTTCCCTGATCACCACCGACCCGCAGGCAGCCCGCGCGTTCTGCGAGGAGGTGAACGGCCCGGTGATCTGCAAACCCCTCATGGGCGGACCGCTGGAATACCCGGACGGACGCCGCACCGGGGTGCCCACGAGCCTGATCGACCCTTCCACCATCGACGAGTCCGTCACCCTGACCGCGCACCTGTTCCAAGAGTGGATTCCCAAGGCATATGAGGTGCGGCTGACCGTGGTGGGAACGGACATGTTCGCAGCCCAGATCCACGCGGGCAGCGACGCCGCCCGCATCGACTGGCGCAGCGACTACGACGCTCTCACCTACGACGTGTGCAAAGTGCCGGACGACGTGCGGGCCGGTGTGCTGGGCTGGCTCGACCACTTCCACCTCAACTTCGGCGCGTTCGACTTCGCCGTCACCCCGTCCGGTGACTGGGTGATGTTCGAGTGCAACCCGTCCGGGGAGTGGTCCTGGATCGAGAACAGGACGGGCCTGCCCATCGCCGCGCACATCGCTGATCTACTTGCCAAGGGGCGACCATGACGACAGACACCGACGAACGCGCCCGGCAACTGCGCACGGCACTGGCCGATGCCCTCGAGGCCAGCGGCCAACTCCGCGATCGCACGTGGCGCAGGGTGTTCGAGACCGTTCCCCGGCATGCGTTCGTGCCGGAGTTCTGGACCCTCACCGCCGACGGGGGACCGGAGCACGTGACGGCCACGGCTCCGGACTGGCTTGAGCTGGTGTACGCGGACGAGGCGCTCGCCACGCAGATGACCGACGGCATCGCCACCTCGTCATCGAC
Source organism: Streptomyces sp. NPDC047022 (assembly GCF_040644155.1). NCBI lineage: Bacteria > Bacillati > Actinomycetota > Actinomycetes > Kitasatosporales > Streptomycetaceae > Streptomyces > Streptomyces sp. NPDC047022. The sequence goes on from NZ_JBEYVV010000061.1 coordinate 3,980, forward strand.
CGCGCCGGGCCTCATGCTCGGGATGCTCCAGGCCCTCGACGTCGACGACGGCCACCGGGTACTGGAAGTGGCCACCGGAACCGGCTACAACGCCGGGCTGCTGGCCGAGCGGCTGGGCAGCCATCAGGTGGTCACGGTGGAAGTGGACCCGGCCTTGGCGCGGCTGGCCGGGACGCGGCTACGCGGCTGCGGCTACACCCCGCTCGTCATCGCGGGGGACGGCCGCGACGGCCATCCGGGGCGGGCGCCGTATGACCGGCTGATCGCCACCTGCGGCTTCACCACGATCCCCGCGCCGTGGCTGGAGCAGGTCCGGCCGGGCGGCCTGATCGTGTGCCCGCTTGGCTGGGGCACGGTGCGCCTGGTCGTCGACGACGACCGTGCGGAGGGGCATTTCCTGTCCACGGGCTCGTACTTCATGACCGTGCGGGACGCGGGCACCACCGGCACCGCCAAGCACCCCGGCCGGCCCAGCGTCACCACTGACCGGGCCACGACGCTGGAGTTGACGGCCCTCGCCGATGACGAGGGGTTTCGGTTCATGCTGTCCCTCGCCGTGCCCGACACTGCTTTCGCCTCCGAGCGCGGCGACGACGGCCAGGTGACTGCCGTGGAACTGTGGGGCGCCGATGGGGCGTGGGCGCGGGCCGAGGGCGGGACGGTCCGTCAGGCAGGCCCGCGGATGCTGTGGGACGCGGTGGAGGCTGCACATGAGGTGTACGCCGAGCATGGCAAGCCCGCCCGGGACCGGTTCGGCGTTACCGTCACCGCCGGGGGCCAACTCATCTGGCTCGACTCCCCGAACAAGCCGATCCCGCAGGCCGCGCCCTAGGGGCAGGCGGGACAGACAAGCCCCCGCCTGGCGGCCCGCTGCCCCCTCCGTAGCGGGCCGTCGGCGTCCTCCGGACCACCCAGCCACCCGCCGACACCCTTCACACATGCCGCACGAACGGGATGAAACGCCAATGAAGTTGACCGCTTACACCGCCCTGCAAGGCGCCTCCATCGTCGTCGCACTCGGCGAGCGCGGACACGTCGCCCTACTCACCGACGGCGACGACGAACACCTCTTCATCCCCGGCGGCCGTCAGGAACCGGGCGAGGACCCGGAAGCCTGCGCCCGGCGCGAGGCCCGCGAGGAAGCCGGTGTCGCAGCCGCATCATGGACACACCTGGGCACCTACACGATCGCCCCGTCCGGCACCGCCCGCGTGTCCCTGTACCTCGCCCGCGGCCTGACACTGGGACCACAGGAACTCACCGACACCGAAGCTGACTACAAGGTGCAGTGGTGGCCCTTGGATGACGCGATCACCGCGGCGGTTGAAGGCCGCTTCCACCTCCCCGCCGGACCGCTCGCCCTCCTCTTGGCGCAGCGGATCGTCAGCCAGCACTGATGTCAGGTCGCAACGAACCTTGAGCAGTCTCACCGAAGTCTGGGCACTGGCTACGCCACAGACCGGAGCGGCGTCTCGCTACGAACTAGATACATCAATTGCGCGTTCTGTAGCAGCCGCGGACTCAGCGAGCGCACGGACAACGAGCAGTGCCGTCTCCTCGTCGCGGATTCCCGTCGACTCCTCCTGCTCCACGAGCATTTCCGCCGCTACGTGGGCCGTGGCACGCGCCAGCGAGTACTCCCCCAAGACCAGATCCCGTCCGACGATCTCGACGACAGCCTCGAGGGCGGGCACGACGTCGTACAGGCTCTTGCCATCTGCCCACACGGCTTCCCGGGGGCTCGGGTCCTCAGTCATGAACGAGATCTTCTCAAGGATCACGGGGCCACGCACAGCAGCCAGGGCGAAGGTACCCGGTGGGACCGGGACACGTGGCCGACCCTTGGCGTGGATGCAGAGCATCTAGGGCCAGCCCAACAGCCTGACACCGTTCCTGAAAGAAACAGTGTTCCGGCTCCCGGATCGGATCACGTAGCCATGTGAGCACCATGACCCCCGCCCGCAGACGGCAGGGGCCGCTGCGTTTCAGCCCCTGTGCGCGCCCGCCGTCGCGCTCGGCTCGGGTTCGTCCGTGGGGACCTTCTGCAGTGCGGTGAGCACGTCGGGCTGCTGCACCAGGGTGACCAGCTGCTGCTGGGTGAGCAGGGTGCCGTTCGGCGCGTGCTCGCCGAGTGCGCCATTGGTGTCCTCCAGGCCGAATGCCTGCCCTTCCTGCGTCACGGCCGTCACCGAGACTGAGCCGCCCGGCCCGCTCCCGTTGTTGATCACAGTGGCCCAGCCCCGGGAGCCGTCGGGCAGGTCGACGGGCTGGCAGTGGCTCGCGTAGTGGGAGTGCGTGCACGGGTTGGGGAGGCCGGCCAGGTTCTGGCGGCCCACCACAGCGCCCAGGCTGGTGACGGTGCCGTCCGGATGCGTGAGACGGAAGTCGGTCGGTCCGGAACCAAGGGCGATCCTCGTCGAGGCGGGGAGGTGAGCCTTCAGGGCCGTGTACAGCTGTGCCTGCACGGCCTTCAGCTTCCCCTGGGACTGGTCGTGCGGGGGGAGCGCCGGGGTGGAAGCCTGACCCGCGAGGACAGGGGCCTCGGCCTGGGGCGAGGTGGTGCGGGCAAGGGTCTGCGTCAGGCCCAGACCGACCGTGACCGCCGCGACTGCGGCGCAGCTGCCCGCGATGGCCGCGGCGCGGCGTCGCTTGCGGCGCTTGCCCTCGGTCAGGATCGCTGCCATGTCGGGGCCGTCTCCGCCTGCATCTCCCGCCAGGGCGCGGTCAAGCATCGTCTTGGTGTCCAGGGGTTCGTCGTTCATGAGTGGGGTGTCTCCTCGGGGGCGAGCAGGATGCGCATGCGTTCCAGGCCGCGTGCGGTGTCCGAGCGGACGGTGGCGGGGTTTCGGCGCAGCAGTCGTGCGGTCTCGGCTACGTCGAGGTCGTACCAGAACCGCAAGACGAGCGCCGCGCGCTGCATGGGCGTGAGCCCGGCCAGTGCGCGGGTGAGGGCCTCACGCTCCTCCCACGCCGGCGTTTCTTCCTTCGCCGTGTCCGGTAGTTCGCCGGGCATGTGCTCGTGGCTGGAGTGCTTGCGGGTGTGGTCGATGTAGCAGCGGATGAGGGTGCGCCGGACATAGGGGTAGGCCGCTTGGCGGCGGTGCAGGGTGCGCCAGCGCGGGTAGCAGCGGATCAGTGCGGTCTGGGTGAGGTCTTCGGCCAGGTGCCAGTTCCCGCACAGGAGGTAGGCGGCTTGCCGCAGCTGCTGCCAGTGCGCGCGGGCGAACTGCTCGAACTCCTCATCGTGGCGTGTCCGCACTGACCCTCCGGCTCATTGCTGCGTGATCGTCTGTCATCGGAGTAGACGGGGTGGGGGCGGCTGGGCGTTGCACGCGGTCACGTCTCCACAGGGTGGAAATGCTCACCCTGTGAGAAAGCTTAAAGATGAGTCATCGAGTTATTAAGTATCGGGAAAATGCCCGTCAACTGGAATTGTGAAGTCCCTGTGTGACATGAAACATGACTAATCGGTTTGACGTCGCCTTTTTCGATTAGGCAAGATCATCCCCCTGGAGCTCCGGAAGCCGCGAGAGACCCAGTCCGGAAGCGAGCGGGGGGCTCCTTCTCTCAACTGAGTAAGTGAAAGGCAAGACACGCATGCGTGCAGGTAAAAAAGCGAAAGCCTTCGTTTCGGCTGGAGCGGCGATTGTTGCCGTGGCCGGAATGGCGACGACGGCCGACGCGGCCGGGGGAAACACCACCACGCCGGTAAAGTCCCAGGCTGCCGCGTCGGGGCACCAGAAGAATCCTTTCGCCCACGCGGTCACATACCACTACAACCCGAAGGCCAAGCTCGGATCGTGGGAGAACCCCATCATCCTCAAGGGGACCAAGGGAATCCCTGGCTTGAAGTCCTCGAAGTTCCCCCTCCACTCCACCGGCATGAAGCCGAACACTGCGTCGGTGTACAACAACTGCGGCATCAGCGGCACGTACTACTGCAACGCAGAGTCCACCAGCATCGGCAACATCGTCATGGCCACCAGCCTTTCCGGGGGCCACGAATACGCGATCGCCAAGGGCTGGTCCAGCTCCTCGGACTACTGGGTCTACATGGACCGCAGCTCGGACGGCGGTTTCTCGTGGACCGGCCACATCGATGAGCAGATCAATTCCACCGACTGGACAACCCCGGCGATCTACGACGGCCCTCCCTACGAGACCCGGGCCTGCCTCTACGACGCCGTAAAGTCGCTCGTCGTCTGCGACGCCTGGCACTGACCTTTCTAGACGCCAAAAACACCTCGACCAGACATTGAATTCGGTCGAGTGACAGGCGTGGCGCATTTACCAGGCCCGGTCAATACGCCAGGAAAATGCGCCACGCCCTTCGAACGATGAAAGCCCCTCATGAGTCTTGTCGCCACCAGGCCCCCACCGGCCACAGCTGAAACCCACACGAGCGAACCCGGTCCGGGAAGCGGAACACGAGCATGGTGGGCCTGGGCGGCCGGCCTATACGCCCTGTACGCGCTCTTCAGCCTCGCCCAGCACCACCGCCTGGGCACCACCGGCTATGACCTGGGGATCTTCACCCAAGCCGTGCGCGGCTACGCCCACTTCGGTGCCCCGATCGCGGACCTGAAGGGCTGGGGGTACAACCTCTACGGCGACCACTTCCACCCGATCCTGATCCTGCTGGTACCCCTGTACTGGATATGGCCCAACGCCCAGGCTCTCCTGGTCGCGCAGGCAGCCCTGATCGCGGTCGCGACCGTGCCCCTGGCCCGGCTCGCCGCCAGCCGCGGCGGCCGTGCGGCCGGACACGCGACAGCCGCCGCATACGGACTGTCCTTCGGCGTCCAGGGCGCCGTCTCGTTCGACTTCCACGAGGTGGCCTTCGCCGCCCCACTGCTCGCCTTCAGCCTCGCCGCACTGTCCGAACGGCGTATGAAGGCCGCGGCAGCGTGGGCGCTGCCCCTGTTGCTGGTCAAGGAAGAACTGGCCCTGATGGTCGCGGTGATCGGCGCGATCATGATCTGGCGCGGCGCACGCCGCCTGGGGCTGGCCCTGACCGGGATCAGCGTCATCGTCTTCACGCTGGTGGTCGGGGTGCTCATACCGGCGTTCAACCCGCAGCACGTCTACCCCTACATGAACAGCGCCGCTACGGGCGGCTCACTCAGCAGCAGCCGCAGCATCTTCAGCCGCCTGACCGACGCCCCGGAAATGATGTTCTCCCCCTCGCAGAAGATCATCACCCTGCTGCTGCTCGGGGCCCTGACCTGCTTCCTCGCCCTGCGATCACCCTTGATCGCCATCGCGCTGCCCAACATCGCAGTGCGGTTCCTCTCCGACAGCCCCGCCTACTGGGGCACCGGACTGCAGTACAACCTCCCGTTGATGCCCGTCCTGATCGCCGCCGCCTGGGACGCACAGCCCGCCTGGACCCGCAGCCGCGTCCCCCTCGCCCGGACACTAGCCCACCGGGCCGGCGCCGCCCTGCTGTGCGCGGCAGCACCCCTGGCCCCCGCCCAGCCCTTGCAGGACTTCCTCCTCCACCCCGTGCGATCCTTCAGCACCGACGCTCACGCGAAGGCTGCGTACGCGCTGATGCGCCAGATCCCCGACGGGGCGGCCGTGGAGGCCACCAACCACCTCAGCCCCCACCTCGCTGAACGCACCCGCGTCTTCACCTGGCCCCTCGTCCAGCACACCGCGGACTGGGTCATCCTCGACGTCAACGAGTACTGGCCCACCTCGTTCGAGCAGAACCAGGCCCACCTCACAGACCTGCTCCACCACGGCTACCGGCAGATCGACGCCCAGGACGGAATCTTCCTCCTCCACCGCGAATGAGGCGGCGTCATCCGGGGATCACGTAGGCCCGCGCGAACCAGCACCGTGTCCGACCCGACATCGGTGACGTAGGCGTGGGTGCCGTCGGGGTGATGGCCACACCGGCCGGAAAGCTGCCGACGGGGACGAGGGTGGTGACCGTTTTCGTGGCTCCCTCTTCCGCCTGAACCTGAACAAGAGGTCGGTCTCGGTGACCGCCGGTACGCGGGGCGGTCCGAAGCGGACGTGGTCCACGACCGGCCGCGTCACGACGTCGATGAATCTGCCCGGGCCGTTCTCGTACCGCTCCACCCGCACCCGCCGCCGCTGACACTGGCGGCCTCACCGGACCCCGCCGCATATCCCTGGCGGGGCCGTCGGCCGCTAGGCGAGATCGAACAGGGTCGCTTGCGCCGGTGATGCGCCGGCCGGGCTCGCCGCGTAGTTGTCGACGACGTCCAGGACGAGCGCCATCACCGTGTCCTCGAAGTACTCACGGCCCCGTACCGGGGGCGCTCCCTGCTGCCTGGAGTGCTGCTCTGACGGCGCGTTCGAGGTGCAGGGCGCCGGGGACGTCTTCCAGGAGCCGCACGACGCGCGTGAAGCCGCTCCGGGCATGGGCCTTGATCCGGGGCCTGGGGTCACCGGACGTGATCCCGAACTTGACGTGCGCGTTCTCGTCGTCCACCACGACATAGAACACGTCCCACACGCTGCCCTTGCAGAACCGGCACAGGCCACCTCCCTGTTGCAAGCTCGCAGGCCGAGGGGTGGGTTCATGGCCTGCCTTGCACCGCACCAGGTGCGGGGTGTGGACACCGAGCCATTCACTCTCCAACACGGTGCCCCCGAGCTTGGCCACCCGCTCCCAGAAATCCCGCTTGGTCACCTCCGGGTCCAACCCCGCGCACGAGCGGCAGATCCCTCGCCCCTCCCGCACGTTGGAGGGCATGATCGGGCGTTCGTGGCCTTCCACGCACCGGATCCGGTGCGGTGTGTGGACGCCGAGCCAGCTGGTCTCCAGGACGACTCCGCCGAGTGCGGCGACGCGCTCCCGGAACTTGCGCCACGCCTCTTCTGGATCCTGGCCTACGCAGGTCTGGCAGGGCCCTTGCCCATTGAGCACGTCCCCAGCCCGGGGGTTGCAGTCGTGCCCGGCCGCGCACCGCACCCGGTGCGGTTTGTCGCGGCCGAGCCAGACCGGCTCCAGTACCTCTCCGCCGAGCTCGGCCACCCGCTCCCGGAACTTGCGCTCCGCTTCCTTCGGGTCATTGCCCGCACACCGCCCGCAGATCCCTTGGCCTTTGCTCACGACGTTGTTGGGTGTGGGGTTGTTTTCGTGGCCTTCCTTGCACCGCACGAGGTGTGGCTTGATGGCGCCGAGCCAGACGGGTTCCAGGACTTCCCCGCCTTCCTCGGCCACGCGTTCCCGGAACTTCCGTTCCGACTGCCTGGATCTCTCGGAGCGTGGCCGTCCGGCACTCATGGGGTGGTCAGCCTCCTGCGGCGGTTCCGGAAGGGCCGGGCCGGATGGGCGCGGCAACTACCCTCCGGCAGAGCGCCGTTCACCCTATATCCGGACCTTGTTCACAGGTTCCACATAGGCGTGAGACCCATACCAGAACGGCGGCGGCAGCCGATGTCCCAGACATCGTCAGTCTCAACGGGGAAGGCCCGCACGGCGATATCCGTGCGGGCCTTCACGTTCGGGTCGGGCGCGGCTCCGCTTCAGCTTCTAAAGCCCTGCGACGGGGTTGCGTTCCCAGCGGTCGCCTTCTTCCAAGTAGCCGAGGAGGGCGCGGGAGCCGTCGGCCCAACCGCCGTGACGGCCGATGTGTGGCCGGCAGCCCTGAGCCGGAGGAGTTCACTGTCACCGTCTCTCCGGACGGACACGCCTACCGCTGGTAGGACCACCCCGGCCCGGCGGCCTAACCCCCGGAGGCCCCGGTGAACGGCCCACTGCGCTCCCATTCCGCAGCGGGCCGTACGGCGTCTTCAGGACCGCATGATCTATTCGGCTCAGGCGCCCGCGCTACGGGGCTCTTCGCCGTCATAGGCGGCCAACGCTTCCTGACGGTATTCCAGCAGGGCGCCGAGTACCTCGGGGGTCACGTCCCCCTGGGCCAGCGCCACCGTGGCCCTTGCCTCGACCGAGGCCCACGCTTGCCGGGCGCGTTTGTTGCCGCGGCGCCTGCCGTCGCAGCGCAGGAAACTCGATCCCGCTGTGAGCCCGGCGGAGGCCAGGGCGGCGATGGCGGCGGGAACGCGCACCTGAGCCGAGGCGAGCCCTGTCGCTCCCGCTACGCCCGCAAGCAGGGCTGCAGGGAAGCCGAGAGCTATGTCCATCCTGGCCCAGAAGTCAGCCCGGCGGTGGGCGAGTGTTCTCTGACGCATCGCCTCGTCCTTGAGTTGCTCGACCTCGGCGCGCAGGCTGCGGGCGGATTCGTCCGGACCCGGGCGCGCAGTTGTGTCGGCGGAAGTGGCCATGCGCGAATCCCAACACCTCTGCGCTGAAAGGGATTTAGCAACTTCTGACAGCCTTCGGGCGTCCGGTTTGGAGTGCAGGTCGGGCCGGGTGCGGTCGCACGCCTGGGGGCTGTGAAGTGCGTCTCCCCGGGGCCGCTGTCAACGCTCAGTGGGTGACGGGATGCAGCGCGTCCATGCCGACCATGATCGTTCTCATCGGGATTTCCTGTACCGCAACTACTCACAGCTGGTCTCGTGCTCAGAGTCCCGCGACGGGGTTGCGTTCCCAGCGGTCGCCTTCCTCCAGGTAGCCGAGGAGGGCGCGGGAGCCGTCGGCCCAGCCGCCGTGCCGGCCGATTCGTTCGAGGGTGTGGCCTGCGCGGCGGGCGGCGGTGGCGAAGCCTCTGCGGAGGCTGTGGCCGGTCCACTTGCCGGTGTATCCGGCGCGGTTGGCGGTGCGGGTGACGATGTCGGCGGCGGCCTGGGCGGTCAGCCGCCCGTCGGTGGCGCCTATGGTCTGGCCGCGACGGGTCAGGGGCGGGGCGATACGGCCGTGACGGTCGACGCGCACGAACACCGGCCCGGCGGTACGGGCTTCGGCAGCGAGCGCGGCGAGCAGGGCTCGGGTGGCGCGTACGGGGCAGGTGGCGGGGTTGGAGCCGTAAGGGACGGCGACCTCGTCGTGCCGCTTGAGCTTGCGCCGGTACACCGTCACCAAGAGCCCGTCCTCACTCTCCACCAGGTCGCCGAGGTCGAGGGCGACCAGCTCGGAGACGCGGGCCGCGCACGCGTCTCCGAGGAGCAGCAGCACGGCGTCCCGTTTCCCGGCGAGGGTGTTACACCCACGTAGCATCAGTGCTCGCGAACGACGCGGCGAAGCGGATGGGAGACGCCCTGTGGGGGTGAGGTTTGTACTGCCGATTGCGGCAATAGCAACTAGCACTGCAACTAGCCCGAAACGAGAACAGCGGCTTCCTCGGGGAAACCGCTGGTCAGAGGTGGAGCCGCCTTCGGGATTCGAACCCGAGACCTACGCATTACGAGTTGTCCGATCTTGGTCCAGAGGCGTCCACGGGCGTTCGCAGTGAGGCTCGCGCGCCTGGTCAGAGATACTGCCGGACTTCCGTGGACGCCTGCGGATCGCCCTGGAACAGACAGGCGTTGAGACCGCAGTTGAGACCACGAGGCCTATTCACGGGGTTTCGGTGAGCTGCCCGTGATCATGAAGGTGTCCCTGCTCGGTAGCGTGACCGTTGCGAAGAAGACGTCAGGAAGCTACTGGGGCAGGGCCGTTCAGCTGGAATGTCATGACTGGGCTGGATACCGATCAACTTGACGGGTTGGTGGCACGGGTTCATCAGGAACTCGTGGAGGATCCGGACCCGCCGGTGGTGCCGGGGCGGATGTGGGCGCTGGGGTTGTACAAGTCGGTGGTACTGGTGCTGTTCCTGCTCCGGCAGAACCCGGTCCAGGAGGCGGCTGCGGAGTTGCTCGGTGTCTCCCAGGCCACCGTCTCCAGACGGTGGACCGCCCTGATGTCGGTGGTGGAGAAGATCCTGGCCGGCCATGTTCCCGATCTCGCCGAGGCGTCTGCCGGCCGTATCGTCCTGGTGGGCAGAACCCTGGTCACGACCTGGGACTGGGCGAGCCAGGGCAGCACGATGTTCTCCGGCAAGCACCGCGACACCGGCTTCAACGTGCAGGTCGCCGCCACCCTGGCCGGGGACCTCCTCGCGGTCTCCGCACCCTTCCCGGGCTCCCGCCACGACATGCACGCCTGGCGCCACTCCGGCTTCCCCGAGGCGTTCACCGACCGGGAGGGCATAGGCGATCTGGGCTACATCGGCTCCGGCATGCTCACCTGAATAGGCCTCCATGAACTATCGCTTCTTCGAGCAGGACGTCCTCTCAGACCGGGCCGGCAGTCGAGATTCTCGCGGACGCCGACTACCAGGGCCTGGGCGCCCAGACCGGCGGACGCGTGGTGACACCACCCCACCGCAAGTTCAAGAAGAACGCACCGGACCGATACGAGGAGATGCACGAACCTCGGCACGACAGATGTGATCACCGAGCCACACCGAGATCCCCGACATCTCACCACCAACCATGCACAACCGCGCTACTTCAATTCGCCCGGCCAATGGATTTGGAAATCACAACCAGTCCATAGTGCTATCACCCGTTGGACAATCGTCCATTGAAATTTTGCTCTCAACCTTTGAGTCGTCGATCACGCACCCACCATCCTTGTAATTTTGAAGGCGCCAGTACCCGCCCGTTTTATACTCGTCCCACTTCTGATAATCCCCATAATTGCACGAGTGCATGTAGGGCAAGCCAGTAGTGCGATTGAGATCCAAACAATTCCCTGGCTGATGGACAGCTTGTTCCGCCCAGTACCCATTACCCAAGTAAACGTCGTACCACTGCGCAGAAGAATTGCCGCAGCTAACCGCAATGACGTTCCCCCCGAGATAACCCAAGCAGTTTCCCGTATTACGGTTTCGCCAGGTAACATTCCCGTTCGCCGAGGCCGGACTGGATACCCCGATTGTGACTGCAAGAACGGTTGCGGCGGTCGCTAATACGCGAACCGCTCGGATTATTTTCATGTTCAATTCCCCTCTCGCCCCCTGGTGCGCAACGTTCACATGTTATTCGTTACTCGTTGGTGCTGCTTGTGTGAGCCCACTACACAGAGACCTCTCGACCAACCCGAGCCGCCGCCTTTCAACTACTCACCCCAAATGTAGATAACCCCATTGCCGTACGTGGTATAACAATGGTCGTAGGTCCACTCGCAAGCCAATAGCTTTTCGGCGACGCAATAGTTATTTTTGGTTGTCCACCCTGGGCATGTCCCATAGCGAGTATCTGCAAATGCCGGACTCGAGGTAGTCACAACGATTCCACCTGCACTGGCTATACACAACATGACGACAGTCGCGAGCCGACGTGCAATTTTCATACTCTCCTCCAGGCGGCCAGTAAGGGTAATTGCCTTTCGGAGGCCACGCTCCCGCAAACACAGAAAGTGAGTCAACTGTAAAACTAGCCACGCCATTTTATGCCCATCCAGGCGGCATGTCACGAATTGCAAACTGGGTGAATATGGCAAAAATGATCAATCGTACCATCTGGGACGGTCGTGGATTTCGCCTGAAAGCACCCATGTCCAGCCCGAAGAAGCTGCCGGACACGAGTACTGACGCGGGTCTCAGGAGTCGGCCGCGCTCGCAATGCCGACCTGGTTCGAGCATGCCAAGGCATATGCCCTGATGAACTGGCCCGAGGCAGCGGCCAAGCGCCGGTCGTGCATCGCGGAGTCTCTCGACGTTGTCACATCCGTCTTCGTCAACGCCTCGCAAGGGCGCCCCGACCCCAAAGCCGAACGAGCCGCGCTCTACCTACTGACTTCGGCTCGTTAGGGTGATCTTCCTCAAAGCGCCTGATGGGGCTGGGCTGTTGTCCGGCACCACCGGCGGGTCCGGATCCTCCACGAGTTCCTGATGAACCCGTGCCACCAACCCGTCAAGTTGATCGGTATCCAGCCCAGTCATGACATTCCAGCTGAACGGCCCTGCCCCAGTAGCTTCCTGACGTCTTCTTCGCAACGGTCACGCTACCGAGCAGGGACACCTTCGTGATCACGGGCAGCTCACCGAAACCCCGTGAATAGGCCTCCACGACCTCTTCGTCCCGAATTAGGCCCAGGAAGATCGCCGACCTGAGGTTCATACCAAAAACGCAGGTCAGGGTATTGGTGAGCGTTGGTCCTCGTCGGCACTTCAGAGTACCGATCTCAAGATCATCTCCAAGACTTCTCCAGAGCAGGGATGCGCTCCCGGGGGCAGGACAACGAACGGAGCTGGAGGGGTTCCCCTCTACGGGGCGATACCCGGGTTCACCTCGCACATCAAGTGGGCAGTCAACGCAGTGTGGTTGGCGCCTCAGCATGAAGCAACCGGAATGATTGGTCCGACCGATCGGGCTAGTAGATTGTTGCGGCTTAATTTTGCTGTGTGGTTGGGTAGAGGTGGCGCAGTTTCACGCGTGCGTCGTCGGTGGTGAAGTGCCAGTCGACTTGGCGCTGGTTGCTGTTGGTGTGCTGCTGC
>NZ_JBEYVV010000062.1:0-13971 GCF_040644155.1 Streptomyces sp. NPDC047022
TTACATACCGAACCCGGAAGCTAAGCCTCACAGCGCCGATGGTACTGCAGGGGGGACCCTGTGGGAGAGTAGGACGCCGCCGAACAAATTTTGAGAAAGAGCCCCAACTCCGGGTCATGCCCGGGAGTTGGGGCTCTTTCGCGTTTTCTGCCTCACCATGGGGGCTGAGACCTTCTGGAAAATGGGGCGGCATCCCGTCCTGACCTGCCGTTAGGGTGACCGTATGAGTCACGTCATCCGTCCCGTACGTCCGGAAGAGTGGCCCGCGGTCAGGGAACTGCGACTCACCTCGCTCCAGGATCCGGTCGCCCATCTCGCCTTCCTGGACACCTACGACGCCGCGGTCGCCAGGCCGGACTCCTTCTGGCGGGAACGGGCCGAGGGAGCGTCCGAAGCGGCGGCCGAGGCACATCAGTTCGTCGCCGAGACGGCGGACGGGACCTGGGCCGGCACCCTGACTGTGCTGATGGAGAAGGCCGGGACGACGGACTGGGCCGGGTTTTCGGTGGACCGTACCCAGGGGCATGTCGTCGGTGTCTATGTCCGGCCTTCACACCGCGGAACGGGACTCCTCAAGGAACTGCTCGACGCCGGGCTCGAATGGGCGTGGGGGCAAGGAGCCGAGCGGGTACGGCTCATCGTGCACGAGGACAACGCACGGGCTGCCGCCTCCTACCGCAAGGCCGGGTTCGCTCCGAGCGGCGTCACCGTACCGCTCTCCGGTCATACGGAGGAATCGGAGCTGGAGATGGTGATCGAGCGCTGACCTACGCCGGAGGCTCGTACTGCGGCCAGCGCGCCCTCGCCTGCTCCCGGGAACGGAGCAGCGCCAGGGTCGGCAGGCCCCGTTCCGCTCCCCTGGAGAGCAGCTCCGGAAGTTGGGGCAGCGGGGCCACGGCCGCCACGTCGTCCAGGACGAGGGTCATTGGTGGGTCGAGGCGACCGGAGGATGACCGTTCGGCCATGCGCCGGCCGCGCTCGACCACGCTGGAGGCGAGGGCGGTCAGCAGGGGCATCGCGCCGGGATGCTGCCTGGGGTCCTCGATGGATTCACCCAACACATAAAGCGTTCCCCCTTCGTCGACGAAGGAATCCAAGGCGATGCCGTCATTTCGGTTGTATGTGCATGCCTCGCGGATATGGACCGTGAAAAGGGAGGACAGTGCGCGAGCCGTCAGTTCCTGTGCCATGTCCTTGCGTTCGGGGTGCGAGGTGAGCGCGGCTTCCAGCTCGCCCGCCGCTCCGGAGGCGGCCTTGGGATTGGTGCGCAGGGCTCTCACCGCCTCCTGCACCTGCGTTCCCTGGGCCCAGCGGTGGATGTGCCGGATCGTTCGCCCCTCGACGGCGGCGGCGTGCAGATAGCTCCGCAGGAGCGTTTCCGCCACGTCTGCCACCGCCTGGTCGATACGGGCCGTGGGACGGACCGGGGTGAGCAGCGCGACGGCGCGGGCCGCCGCGGTCGCCCTGTCCTCGCAGCCGGACGACGGTGCCCAGTGCAGCCGGGCCGGGGTGTCGCACAGGTGTGAGGGGTCGTAGAGCAGAACGGGGCCCAGCTTGGCGCGTGCGTCCTTGGTTTCGGACCACAGTGCGGGGCTGGAGGTGATGACAAGCACGGGTCCCTCGGCGTCGCGTACCGCCTGGGCGGCGATGGGGTGACGCGTGTCGGGTGCGCCCAGGACGACGGAGGCGGAAGACGGCAGTGCCGGGGAGGTGGCCGCGGTGACGGTGGCCACGGGGGCGGCGACGCTTGCCGCGGCCTGCTCGACGACAGCTGTCTGCTCCATGACCGTCGTGGGCGTCGTAGGCTCCGCCGGCTGCCCGGTGTCGGCGGTGACAGCGACCGGTTGCGGCTCCGCCGCCGGGCGAGGGCGCGGTGTGGGAACCGCGGCCGGGGGGACGTCGCCGCCGACCGCGACCGGCGTACCGGCGGGGGAAGCCGCGGCAGCCCTCCGCCGCGCCCGTAGTGCCTTCCAGCGCGTCACCGTGCCGATCGCGAACACGGTCAGCACGAACAGCACCATCAGTTCGCCTATGAACAGGCCCCAGAAGAGGCCGTAGCCTGACAGCTGGTCCCTCGGAGTGTCCGGCCACGCGCCCGCGATGTCGTGGGGCCGGGCGATCAGATGACGCATCGCCACTGGTGTGGTGCTGAACCGGACGCCGTGCGGCCAGCTTCCCGATGTGAACCAGCCCGCGACGCCCGTGGCCGTCCACACCATCAGAGTGACACCGAGCAGGAAGGCGAGCACTCCCACGAGGAGTCCGTCCGGGATGCCGCCCTGGCCGTCGCCGTCCCGCCGCTCTCTGCCTGGTCTCATCGGGATCCCATGTCTGTGCCCGCCACCTCTGCCGCCTGCTGCCTGCCGCATGACGCCTATGCCACTGTGGACTCGGACGGGCCGTCCAGGTCGCTCAGCCGCTGTTCCACGAACGCCGCCGCACGTTCTTCCGCTTCGAGCTCCGCGGCGCGCAGTGCGTCGTCCGTGAGCCGGTCGCTGGAGGACTCCGTCATCGCCCGGTCGGTGAAGACGAGCGGGCGTTCCGTCTCCGTGACCAGGTGTTTGACCACCTGCACATTGCCGTTGACGTCCCACACCGCGATGCCGGGCGTCAGGGTCGGGATGATCTCCACGGCCCAGCGGGGCAGGCCGAGCACACGGCCGGTCGCCCGTGCCTCGTCTGCCTTCTGGGCGTAGATCGTCCTGGTCGACGCCATCTTCAGGATCGCGGCGGCCTCCTTGGCGGCTGCCCCGTCCACCACGTCACTGAGATGGTGGACGACCGCCACGAAGGACAGGCCGAGCCTTCGCCCGAACTTCAGCAGCCGCTGGAACAGCTGGGCCACGAACGGGCTGTTGATGATGTGCCAGGCCTCCTCGACCAGGAAGATGCGCTTCTTCCGGTCGGGGCGGATCCAGGTGTGCTCCAGCCATACGCCCACGATCGCCATCAGGATCGGCATGGCGATCGAGTTGCGGTCGATGTGGGAGAGGTCGAACACGATCAGCGGGGCGTCCAGGTCGATGCCGACCGTCGTGGGTCCGTCGAACATGCCGCGCAGGTCACCGTCGACCAGACGGTCCAGGACGAGTGCCACGTCCAGGCCCCAGGCCCGTACGTCGTCCAGGGCGACGTTCATGGCCTCGGCCGAGTCCGGTTCGGGGTGGCGCAGTTGTTCCACGATGTCGGTCAGAACCGGCTGGCGGTCGACGATCGTCTCGTTGACGTACGCGTGCGCCACCTTCAGGGCGAAGCCGGACCGTTCGTCCAGGCCGTGCCCCATGGCGACCTCGATGATGGTGCGCAGCAGCGCGAGCTGGCCCGTCGTCGTGATCGACGGGTCGAGCGGGTTGAGCCGGATGCCGTGGTCCAGGGCGGATGTGGGGTCGAGCCGGATCGGCGTGATCCCCAGCTCCTCGGCGATGAGGTTCCATTCGCCGACGCCGTCCTCGCCCTGTGCGTCCAGGACCACTACCTGCCGGTCGCGGAAGCGGAGTTGCCGTAGGACGTAGGTCTTCTCCAGTGCCGACTTGCCGTTGCCGGATTCGCCGAGGACGAGCCAGTGCGGTGCCGGGAGCTGCTGCCCGTAGAGCTGGAAGGGATCGTAGATATAGCCCTTGCCGGAGTAGACCTCACGGCCGATGATCACGCCGGAGTCGCCGAGGCCGGGCGCGGCCGTCGGCAGATAGACGGCCTGGGCCTGGCCCGTGGAGGTGCGGACGGGCAGCCGGGTCGTCTCGACCTTGCCGAAGAGGAAGGACGTGAACGCGTCGGTCAGGACGGACAGCGGATCCCGCATCAGGTCCTTACCTCCGAATGCCGGTGGCGAAGGGGAGCGTGTTCACGAAGGCCCGGTGGTGCTCGCGGTCGCACCACTCCAGCTTGAGGTAGGACTTGCCGGCCGAGGCGCGGATGGTGCGCTTGTCCCGGGCGAGGGCCTCGGGCGAACGGGCCGAGACGGTGATGTAGCCGACGAGGTTGACGCCCGCTGCACCGCTCGCGAGGTCCTCGCCGCGCTGGTCGAGGCGCGAGTGCGCGGCGATGTCGCGGGGGTCGACGGTGCGGTTCATCTTGGCGGCGCGGCTGGCCTCGGCCTCGTCGTTCGTCTTCTCGGTGAGCATGCGCTCGATGGCCACCTCGGTGGGTTCGAGGTCCATGGTGACGGCGACCGTGCGGATCACGTCCGGAGTGTGGACGAGGAGGGGCGCGAGGAAGTTCACGCCCACAGGGGTCATGGGCCACTCCTTGACCCATGCCGTGGCATGGCACCAGGGCGCACGCGTGGACGACTCACGGGTCTTCGCCTGGAGGAAGGTGGGCTCCATCGCGTCGAGCTCGGCCGGCCAGGCGTTGCGCCGTGTCATCGCCTGGATGTGGTCGATGGGGTGGTCGGGGTCGTACATGGAGTGGATGAGGGAGGCGAGCCGTCCCTGCCCGAGCGGCTGCCGCACGCGGATGTCGGCTTCCTGGAGCCGTGAGCAGATGTCGGTCAGCTCGCGTGCCATGACGACCGCGAGGCCCGCGTCCCGGTCGACCTTCTTACCGTTCTGGGGGCGTGCGGCACGAGCCATCGCATGGGCCTCGGCGGCCAGTTCGCGGGTGAAGTGCATACAGGCGACGAGGTAGGCGCGGTGCTGCTCGCTGCTGGTGGACACCATGGACTGCAGCTGGTCGTAGGACTGCTGGAGCCAGGCAGGCGCGCGCCGGTCGCCGCGCTGGGAGACATCCTTGGCGTGCGCGTCGGGGTCGGCGGGCAGCGTGCGGGCGAGCATCTGGAGACGGGTGACGAAGCCGTCGCCGTTCGCCACGTGCTTGAGGAGTGTGCCGAAGCGGTCGACGAGGGCCTCCTGGTCCTCGCTGTCGCGCAGGCCCACGCCGGGGCCCTCGATCTCGATGGCGGCCGTCACGGTCCGCCGGTCGGCGTGCAGCAGCACGGCGATCTCGTCGGGCCCGAAGGGGGCGGCGAGCCAGGTGATGCGTCCGATGCCCGGGGGCGGTCCGATCTCGATCTCGCGGCCGTCGAGGTGGGTGCCCGCTTCCATGACGGTCGAGCGGTACGCGGTGCCCTGGCGCAGTGTCCGCTTGTAACTGCGGTTGATCTCGAACCACTTGTAGAACGTGCGGTGCTTGTAGGGGACGTACACGGCGGCCAGCGCGAGGAGCGGGAAGCCCATGAGCAGCACGATGCGCAGGGGCAGGACGGGGACGAGGAGCCCGCACATCATGCCGAGGAAGGCGCCCGCGATGATCAGCGCGATCTCGCCGGTCTCGCGGTTGCGCCCGACGATCGCGTTCGGCCGGGCGCGGCCGATGAGATATGTCCGGCGGGGCGTGACCGCGTGGGACACATGGGACTCGGTCGTCAACGCCCTTCACCTCCCGTGCGGTTGGAGCTGCTGTTGCGGGTGCTGCTGGCATGAGGGGTGTTGGTCGCGCTGGTGCGCGGCGCCGGCGGGGCCGAGGGCACGGCTCCGCCCCCGCCCGGGGCGCGGGTGCTGTGCGCGGCCACACCGCCGTTGACGGGGTTGGCGGGGCGTGGGGGCTGGCCGGTGCCGCCGGTCGCGCCGCCGCCGTTGCTGTCGGCGCGGGTGCTGTGGGTCTTGATGCCCTGGGCGACGAGGGTCGCCGGGGAGCTGATGACCGCTGCGGCCTTGCGTTCGGCGCCCTGCATGAGGCGGTTGTTGCGGCCGGCGGCGATCTCGTCCCCGAATCCGGGGACGAACCGGTAGATCATGGCGCTCGCGAAGATGGCGAGCAGGATGATGGCGAGCCCGGAGACCACGGCGGAGAAGGAGTTGGGGCCTTTGTCGGTGGAGAGCGCGCCGGCGAGTCCGAGGACGATCACGATGACGGGCTTGACGAGGATGACGGCGATCATGACGCCCGCCCATCGCCGTACGTGGCCCCACAGGTTCTTGTCGACGAGTCCGGCGTACACGACGGTGCCGAGGAGGGCGCCGACGTAGAGCAGGGCGGCGCGGATGACGAGCTCCAGGTACAGGATTCCGGCGGCGAGGATCGACACCAGGGACACGACGATCAGCATGATCGGTCCGCCGCCGATGCTGTTGCCCTTCTTGAGGGCGCCGGAGAACGTGCCGAAGAACATGTTCGTCTGGTCGCCGGTGCTCTTCGCCAGGACTTCGCTGACGCCGTCGGTGGCCGATACGACGGTGTAGAGGATCAGCGGGGTGAAGGCGGAGGCGAGAACGGTCAGCCAGAGGAAGCCCACGGCCTCGGACAGCGCGGTACCGAGGGGCACGCCCCGCACGGCCCTCTTCGCCACGGCGAGCAGCCACAGGAGGAGGGTGAGGATGGTGGACGCCGCGAACACGACGGCGTACTGCTGGAGGAAGTTGTGGTTGGTGAAGTCGACGTTCGCCGTGCCCTTCACGGCTGCGGACAACTTGTCGATGGTCCAGGACGCGGCGTCGGCACAGCCCTTGGCGAGGGAGGCCAGGGGGTCCTGGGTGTCGGGGAGGGGGGCGGAGGGGGTGACGCCGGAGCTGGGGGAGTTGCCTTTTTCGCAGTACTGCTTGGCGGGACCGATCAGCAGGTCGCACGGATCATTCGATGCCGACGGCGATGGAGTAGTTGATGGCGTGGGTGACGGCGCAGCGAAGGAACGCGTGGCCAGCAGAACGGCGGTGGCCTGAAAGGAGGCCACAATGGCCGTGAGTTTGAGTACGTGTTGCCGACTACCGGGCATAGGTGAACCCTCCGTACTCCTCAATGGCCTTGCTGATCTCGTCGGAGTCCGCGGCCTTGTCATCGCCGGGAATCGGGGCAGGACCGTCGGTTTGGGAGTCCGAGACGATCTTCCAGTCGTTGTGGGACCACTGCAGTTCGAAGGCCCATGTCTTCCAGGTGGAGCTGACTGGATCGGTGGACCCCTTGCCGGACATGCCGATGAGTCCCATGTACCAAACCGCGATCTTGGCGTCGCTGGCGTCGTAGCGCGTTACTTTGGTGCCCACCGGGATCGTGCGCGATACGAAAGTGTTGCCTGCGGGCGCGTTGCCACTGGCGTCGAGACCCAGCTTGCTGAGGAAGCTTATTGAGTAGGCCTGGTCCATCGGTCCCTGAAGCTTGCTCGCGGCAACTGGTGTGTAGACGGTGTCGACGATGCCGTGTCGGCTGTCTGTCTTGAACATCCCATCGGACCCCAAAGCCACCGCATAATTCGCCGCAGCCGACTCCGCCCCCTGCTGATCATGAGCGAACCCCGAAGGGATCCCCGCCTGCTTCGACTGGACCGGGCGCGTGCCGGAGGCTGCCGTGGAGGTGCTGTCCGGTCTGTTGTTCCCGTCGGCCGACGAAGGGCTCCCGCCACCACGGTTGGCGAAGGCGATCGCGGCGATCAGCAGGACGACCACCCCGACCACCGTGACCAGGCTCCGCGAGGAGGACCGGCCGCGCCGGGCCCCGCCGTAGACGTCATTGCCACGGTCGGGCAGTCTCGTCCGGGTCTGCCCGACACCGCCGTACTCCTCCTCGCCCCCGCCGCCGGAGGCACCGTCCCCGAGACTCACGCCGTGCACGCCCCCTCGCCCTTGTAGCCGTTCCGTACATCGTGTCGGTGCACGTTGAAATACGACGGTAGCCGTGCTGGTCCCCGCGCGGGCGGGGTGTGATGACTGGACATCAGGGAAACGCAACCTCAGCCGGTGGGCGCGACGGACGGATGGGTCGAGGGTGTGAAACGGGCGTGCTCGCAAGGGGACTGACGGGGCGCCGGGGCAAGGCGGTCCGTGCGGGCTAGACGGCCATGCCGTAGACGATCGTGAAGAGGGTGCCCAGCGAGCCGATGATGAAGACGCCCGTCAGGCCCGCGATGATCAGCCCCTTGCCCTGCTCGGCGCTGAACGTGTCGCGCAGGGCCGTCGCGCCGATGCGCTGTTTCGCCGCGCCCCAGATCGCGATGGCCAGACAGAGCAGGATGGCGACGGCCATCACCACCTCGACCATCACGCGCGCCTCGTTGCCCAGGCTGCCGAACGGGCCCCAGTCTGGGGCGATGCCGCCGATGATCGTGTTGATGTCGCCCTTCGCGGCTGCGAGATGCATATAAGTCACCGCCCCTAGTGGGTAGTTCCGAACCCCCTGCCACGGTCGCAGAGGTCAGGGTCATTCTCGCCGACAATGAGGCTGTCGTATGTCGACTTGACGTCATTGGTTGGCGAGTTTCGTATGTATCGCTTACCTCCGGCCCGCGCGGGACCCTCGCGGGAGCGCGTGGCGGTACACCAGGGGGCTTATGGTCACTTTGTGTATCACGGCAGGTCACGCCGGGCAATGACACCCAAGCGCAACCTGGGGTGGGGTTCTGTCGTTAACTCTCCCTGCGCCACGAGGTCCTGGGTCGGCCCGCGGCACGGCCCGACCGCCCGGACCGTTCTGTATGAGTGTCACCCAATGTCACCCGTACGAGCGGAAGACTACCCGCGCAGCGCGGAACGGGCCGCGGCTGGATGCCGTGGCCCGTTCCCTTTTCCTGTGCCGGGGGCGGCCTCCCCACGATCGTCGCCCCCGGCGTTCCCCCTGCCCGAAGGTCAGCCCGCGAAGGCCGCGACTCCCTCCGGGGTTCCCGGCCGGCCGGGTCGTCGTGGTCCGGCCGTGAGGTCACAGCTGCCCCACCTGCCCTGCCGTGTAGGTCGGTTGTGAGGCGTGGCGCTCAACGTGCGCTCTCCTGGACGGGTTTGGCAGGGGGGAGCGCCCGCGCACGAGATTGCTTGTTGAGTACGCGACAAACAAGAGGCTCCGGCAATCCTGACCGCCGCGTTACCGAACCAAGGAAGCCGTGTTACCGGCCAATGGCTGGATGATGACGGAGGGCTGACTGGTCCATGACCAGGCTCACAGTCAGGTCATGGCCGCCGCGCCTGACGCCGGAGGCGGACGGCGGGACGTTCTTCGAACTGGAGCGCATCGCTCGTGTGGACGATGAACGCCCCGCTGGCGGCGACGCGCCGGGCGACGATGGCGTACACGGGGACGGGTGCGGACAGTACGGACATCACGGACTGTCGGGCGTATCACCCTGCGCCCGAAGGGGGGAGGGGGCCGGGAGCTCGAATGCATAAGCTGACCTGCGGCGATGAAACCTTATAGGAGAATTTCAGGTTGCTCGCAGGGACTTTCTCACCTTTGTGGGTCACAGTAAGAGGTGATGAACCGCATCACACGCCTCCCTGGCAACCGCCGGCACGCGTTTCTCGGTGCTGTCGTCCTGCTGGTCGTCGCGACGTCGTCCGTGTCGGCCGCCGACGACGGCCCCCATCCGCTGGGCGTGACCACCGAGGCGGAGGCCACCACGGCGAGTGCCAAGGTCGGCGCGCTCTTCGGTGCGGACGGTGCGCCTGGGGGCGACCACTTCTGCACGGCCTCCGTGGTGCACAGCAAACAGGGCAATCTGATCGTCACCGCGGCGCACTGCGTGGGAAGCGGCACTTTGTGGTTCGTGCCCGGATTCAGGGACGGCAGGGCACCGTACGGCGTATGGAAGATCACCAAGACGTACGTCGGTGACGCGTGGAGCGGGGACCAGGACGAGAACAGCGACATCGGCTTCGCCGCGCTGGAGCCCGTCGACGGTGTGAACATCGAGGACATCGTCGGCGCCAACAGGTTCGTCACCGGAAGCAAGACGGGCGCCACCGCCGTGACCGTCACCGGATACCCCGACTCGCAGGACACCCCGCTCCTCTGCATCAACAAGCCCGCTGTCGAGACCGGTGCGCAGCAGCGCATCGACTGCCCGTCCTTCACCAGCGGCACCAGCGGCAGCCCGTGGGTGAACGGCGACGGCGAGGTCGTGGGCGTCCTCGGCGGGCACGAGCAGGGCGGCTCCACCCCGGACGTCTCCTACAGCGTCGTGCTGGGGGACGCCGCCGCGGACCTGTACCGCACGGCCTCGGGCCTGTAGCGATAGGCCCTTCGCCCTGAGCGGCACGTCCTTACCCGGACTTATCGGGTTCCCTCGCCACCCTCCACCCCTACACTGACCCCCGGCGGACTCCCGTGCGGCGAGGGGCGGTTGACGGTGCGTAGGGCGTGGGTCTGGGTGATCGCATCCGTCGGTGCCGCGCTCAGTTTCGTGATGCTGCTCGTCGTCGGGGTCTACGTGATCGCCGGAAACCTGGCGAACGGCATCGGCGACGGTTCCGTCGGGCTGGCCAAGAACGCCGTGCCGGCCGCCTACGAGTCCATCGTGCAGCGGTGGGGCAATCTGTGCCGCGCCATCAACCCGGCGCTGCTCGCCGCCCAGCTCTACCAGGAGAGCGGCTTCAACCCGAACGCCGTGAGCCCCGCGAAGGCCCAGGGGATAGCGCAGTTCATCCCCGGCACCTGGGCCACCCACGGCATCGACGGCAACGGCGACGGAGTGGCGAACGTCTGGGACCCGCGCGACGCGATCCCTTCGGCCGCCTCCTACGACTGCAAGCTCGCCTCGGAAGTGAAGGACGTGGGCGGCGATCCCACGGGGAACATGCTCGCCGCCTACAACGCGGGGGCCTACGCGGTCATCAAGTACGGGGGCGTGCCGCCGTATGCGGAGACCCGGAACTATGTGAAGACCATCACCACCCTGGCCAAGAGCTTCGCCGCGCCCGTTCAGCGGCTCAGCCCGTCGAAGCAGGCGGCGGGTGCCATCTACTTCGCGCAGAAGAAGCTCGGCACCCCCTACCTCTGGGGCGGCGAGGGCACCGCCGAGCAGGGCGGACGCTTCGACTGCTCCGGGCTGACGCAGGCCGCGTACGGGAGCGTGGGCATCACGCTGCCGCGCGTCGCCAACGACCAGTACAACGCCGGACCGCACCCCAAGCGGGATGAACTCCTCCCGGGTGACCTGGTGTTCTTCTCGAACGATCCGGCCGACTCCCGCGCCATCCACCATGTCGGAATCTACGTCGGCGGCGGCTACATGATCGACGCGCCCAGGACCGGCGCCGTGATCAGGTTCGATCCGATCGACACCTCCGACTACTTCGGCGCCACACGGGTGACCGCGGACGGCGCGAAGGCGCTGCCCACGTCGGTGTGAAGAATCCGGCCGAGGGGGCGTGAACGGCGCGCGAGGGGGCGCGCGCCGATTGCGACTCTCCGTGATGCGCACCCCCTGAGCTGCGAAGACCTGTCTCTCTTCGATAACGTCTGCGTGATCATTCCGTGGAGTCCGGAACGTAGGGAACAACCCTGTGCGTTCCTTCTGACGTAGAGCGCCGACGCACGGCAGCCGGACGTACGACAGCCAGGCGTACGACAGTCGGCCTGGCGTGGAGCGGATCTACGGCCACAGGGGTGGCAGAGCGGGTGTGCCTGAGCGCGCCCGCGCAGCGGACAGCAGACGAAGGGGCCGCACGATGGCTGGACTCGCCGTATCCGGGTCGAACCCCGACGTCGATCTGCTCTACGACATCAATGGCCTGGCCAAGGACGCGCCGCACTGGTTCGACCGTCTGATGGCGTTCGCCGGCCAGTACGGTCTGCTGCTCGCCATGGTCCTGCTGGTCCTGTGGTGCTGGTGGAGTGTGCGCAGGAGTGGGGGTGAGGACGCCGCCTCCTCCGTGGCCGCGCTCGTCTGGGCCCCGCTCGCCGCCGGCCTCGCGGTTCTGGTGAACGTGCCGATCCGGGGCTTCGTGGGACGTCCCCGGCCCTCCGTCGACCACCAGGGGCTGGACGTCCTCGTCAGCGGCGGGCCGGTCCACTCCTTCGTCAGCGACCACGCCGCGCTGATGATGGCGATGGCGGCCGGACTGTTCGTGGCCAACCGGAAGTTCGGCCTCGCGGGGCTCGGCCTCGCGTTCGCCGAGGGCTTCTGCCGGGTCTTCGTGGGAGCGCATTATCCGACGGACGTCATCGGCGGCTTCGCCCTCGGCACCGCCGTCGCCCTGCTGCTCTCCCCGCTGGCCACGGCGCTGCTCACCCCGCTCGCCAAGGCCGTCGAACGGTCACCGCGCGCCGGACGGCTGATCCGCGCCAAACGGACAGTGGCCCCGGAGACCGTGATCTCCGGGGCGCGGAAGGAAGCGGACCGGCCCGGGGAGCGGGACCTGGCGGCGTAGGCACCGACCTGGTGGCCTGGCAGCCTCCCCACCCCCGCGTCCGGGCCCGGCACTAGAGCGACTGGGGGAACGTGAAGAAGCCGTTCGGGTCGTACTGGTGCTTGAGCTGCGCCAGACGGGTGGCCGCGTCGCCGTAGTACGCCTTCCGCCAGTTCGTCAGGGTCGGGTCCGTGTAGTTCTGGTACGCCGCCCCGGAGGCGTAGCTCTGCATGGAGGTGTGAGCGGACGTCAGCCACGCCTGCGCCGCCGTACCGGACGACCCCGCGCCCCAGCTCGCGATGTACTGGGCCAGCATGCGCGAGCGGCGGTGGACGAACGCCGTCGACGTCGGCGAGACCCGGTTGACGGCGCCGCCGAGCGCGGTGAACGCGACACTGCCCGCACCGCCCCGCACCGCAGCGACCTGCTTCAGGAGCGTCTGGATGCCGGCGTCCGGGATCGAGCGGTCGAAGAAGTCGGAGCGGGCCGCGTATGTCTCACGGCCGAGCGCGCCCTGCGGGGAGCGGCCGGGCGTCGAGCCCGGCAGATGGCACTGGGCGGCGGTGGGGAAGGACGAGCAGCCCGCGTACGCCTCCATCGCGCCCTCGTAGGTGTGCCGCTTGAGCGAGACACTGCGCGCGTGGGCGCCGACCTTCGCGGCCAGGCGGTCCACCGCGTTCTGGAGTTCGCCGTAGGTGCCCAGCGAGAACGCGGCGACGGAGACGGTGGGCGTGCCACCGCCGTTCTCCAGGTGGCAGGAGGACCAGATCTCGTCGGGCTGGGTCGGGCCCCACTCCTGCCAGGCCCTGAGGACGTCGGCTGCCTTGGCCCAGGGCCAGGTGAGGTAGGCGGACACCGCCTGGGGCGCCGGGTGCGTCTTGAACCGCAGCTCGGTGACGACACCGAAGTTTCCGTTGCCCGCGCCGCGCAGGGCCCAGAAAAGGTCCTTGTTCTGGGTGGCGTTGGCGACGACCTGCTTGCCGTCCGCGGTGATCAGGGTCGCCTGGGTGAGGCTGTCGCAGGTCAGTCCGTACGCCCGGGAGACCACGCCATGGCCGCCGCCGAGGGTGAGGCCCGAGACGCCGACGGTGGGGCAGGAGCCGGCGGGTATCGTCACGCCCTTCGCGGTCAGCGCGCGGTAGACGTCTATCAGCTTGGACCCGGCGCCGACGACCGCCTCACCGCCACCGGCGCGTATCTGGTTCAGCTTGCCGACGTCGATGATCAGCCGGCCGTCACCGGAGGACCAGCCGGCGTAGGAGTGCCCGCCGTTGCGTATGGACACCTTGACGCCGTGGGCCTTCGCGTACGCCATGACGGTGCGGACGTCGTCCGCGTGCGCCACATACGCGACCGCCGCGGGCTTCAGGGAGTCGAAGCGGGTGTTGTACAGCTGGTGGGCGGTGGGCCAGGCGTGGTCTCCGGGGCGGACGAGGGTGCCGGTCAGGTCCTTGGCCAGAGCGGTCCAGTTGGCGGCGACGGCACGGCTGCCGACCGTGGCCGACCGCAGCAATGTCCCGTCGGTGGTCGCCGCGCCCGAGGCCGCTGCCGCCGAGTTCTTGGTACCCGCACACGCGGCGGTGACCGCCGTCGCGACCGCGGCGGTTGCCCCGCCGATGAACCTGCGCCGTTGCATATGAGTTCCTCCCTCGCCTTCCGTAAAAGCGAGACGAGGCAGCAGGACGAGGGGTTGCGCAAGAAATTGCCACAGCTTCGCTACAGAGACATCAAGACACCCGCAGCCAACAACGCACAGAAGGCCCCCAGATCAGTGACGCGGGGAACTGCGCAAAAACCCCCGACGCTCCGGCAGCCGCCAACGCACGGAAGCGCCCTAGACGAGTCTGTCCAAATGCCTGCGGGCATGAAGAGAGGGTGTTCAAGATCCGTTTGTGACGACAGAACTGAACACCCTCGTGACCGCACT
>NZ_JBEYVV010000063.1:0-13074 GCF_040644155.1 Streptomyces sp. NPDC047022
GGTTGCCATGGCTCCGCCATGACGCCCTCCTCCGCCTTGCGATGCACGGCACCAGACCCCGCTCCCTGATCCGGCCTGATCCAAACGAAAGACCCCAGGCCCGCCGATGGGTCCGGGCGGCCCCTGCGCACACGGCTGCCCTTCCACCACGCTCGACACGGGGAGGGGGTCAGGGGCACGGGGACGGAGCGCGGGTGCAGGCCCCCACGCAGGAGGTGCGTGCCATGACGCCGTATGTCACCGCGGGCGTCGACGAATCCGACGAGAGCCTCGCGGCCGCCCACTGGGCAGCCCGGGAGGCCCTGCGCAGGGGCGCCGCGCTGCGCCTCGTGCACGCCTGGACGGGCCGACAGGCACCCGAGCCCTCCGTGCCCCTGGACACCACCCGGCCCGACGAGGCCGAGGAGACCCTCCAGTGGGCGGTCCGCAGCGTCCGCGCGGCGCATCCTGGCCTGGAGGCGGCGGGCCGACTGGAGTCCGGGTCCCCGGTCACGGTCCTGCTCGCGGCCGCGGAGGACGCGGACGTGCTGGTGCTCGGGTCCCGTGGGCTCGGCCGTGTCGCGGGCTTCGTCGTGGGGTCCGTGTCCCAGCGCGTCATCGCCCGCTCCACGCATCCCGTGGTGCTCGTCCGGGCGGGGGACACCTGCGCCGACGAGCACCTGCCGCCCCTGGACGGCGTCTCGCCCGAGGAGATACCCGAGACACCGTTCCGCGAGGTCGTCCTCGGTCTCGGCACCCGGCACCCGGCGAGCGGGCCCGTCGAGTTCGCCTTCGAGGCCGCCCGGCGCCGTGACACCGCCCTGCGCGTTGTCCACGCGGTCCCCGGCGTGGCCCATGGCGCCGACGGCCGGGTGGGCCCGGAGAGCGCCGCACAACCGCCGGCCGAGCGGGAGCACCTCGTGGCCGACCGGCTGAGCCCCTGGTACGAGAGGTTCCCCTCGGTTCCGGTGACCCTGACCATCACTGCGGACCGTCCGGCCACCGAGCTGGTACGAGCCTCGGCCCATGCCTCCCTCGTCGTCGTGGGGCGTGGGGCACCGGATGCCAGGCTCGGCCCGCGCATCGGCTCCGTCGCACACGCCGTACTGCACCACGTCTGCTGCCCGGTCGCCGTCGTACCGGAATGAGCTCGGACGGGGGCTCACAGCTTGAGACTGAACCACGTCGTCTTCCCGTCGTCCGTGGGCCGCACTCCCCAGCCGTCCGCGAGGGCGCGCACCAGCAGCAGGCCCCGGCCCGACTCCTCGTCCTCGGCCGCGACGCGCGGCTGGGGCAGATGCGGGCTGCGGTCGCTGATCTCGACGGTGAGATCGGTGTCCGTGCGGCAGGCGTGCACCGAGATCGGGCCCTGCGCGTGCTGCACGGCATTGGTGAGGATCTCGGACAACAGCAGCCGTGCGTCGTCCACCGACTTCGCGCAGCCCCACGAGCCGAGCGTGTTGTCGAGGAAGTCGCGGCCCCTGGGCACGGACTCCGGCGTGGCGGGCAGATCGGTCGTGGCCGTGGCCAGCGGGGCCTCGGGCAGCTGGGTCAGCAGCAGCGTCACGTCGTCGTGGCCGTCGGCGTCGGGCAGCAGGGCCGACAGGACGTGGTCGGCCGCGGCCTCCAGGTCGGGGGCCTCGGCCACGAGCTCGTCCAGGGTGGCGACCAGGTGGGTGAGCTGGTCCTCGATGTCGGCGCCCGGGGTCTCGATCAGACCGTCCGTGTAGAGGACGAGGGTGGCACCCCGTGGGATCGTGGTGGAGGACTGCTCGTAGATCACTCCGCCCACGCCCAGGGGCGCGTTCACCGGTGCCGGAAGCGCACGGGAGCCCTCGCCGGGCACGGCGACGAGCACCGGCAGGTGCCCGGCGGAGCACAGGGTCACCTCTCCCGCGTCGGCGGCGATGATCAGATAGCAGCAGGTGACCAGCTGATCCGGCACATCGAGGTCGGCGACGACGGTGTCCAGGGCCTGCATGAGCTGACGCGGCTGCAACCCCGTCTTGGCCAGGGCGTGCGAGGCGGAGCGGAGCTGGCCCATCACGGCCGCGGCCTCCAGGCCCCGGCCCATCACATCGCCGATCAGTACTCCCACCCGGCCGGCGCCCAGCGGGATCAGGTCGAACCAGTCGCCCCCGACACCGGCGCCCTGGGTCGCGGGGCGGTACCGGCTGGCGGTGGTGAGACCGGGGATGGCGGGCGGCGTACCCATCAGACTGCGCTGCAGGGTGAGGGCGATGTGCCGCTGCTGCTCGTACAGCTCCGTCAGCTCCGCCTCGGCCCGCTTGCGGTCGCTGATGTCCCGCACGATCGCGCACGCCCCGACCACCGCGCCGTTGCGTGCCCGGGTCGGCCACAAGGTGACGTCGACGTCCAGCAGGTCGCCGGAGCGGGTGACCCGGAGCGTCTCGAAGTGCTCCACCTTCTCGCCCTTGCGCAGCCGTTCGAGCAGCTCGGTGATCTCGTGCTCCCGTTCGGGCGGCGCCAGCACCGACACGTGCCGCCCCATGACCTCGGTCGCGGTGAACCCGTACAGCCGCTGGGCCGCCGCGTTCCAGTACGTGATGTAGCCGTCGAGGGTCTTGGCGAGAATCGCGTCCTGCGAGGACTCCACCAGAGCCGCCAGCTCGTTGATGCGCTCTTCTGCCGCCTTGCGTTCGCTGACGTCGCGTACGGCGGCGGAGACGAGGAGGCCGTCGGCGGTTTCGAGGGGGCTGAGGCTGATTTCGACGGGGAATTCGGTGCCGTCCTTGCGGAGTCCGTAGAGCTCGAGTCCGGCTCCCATGGGGCGTACTTGCTGGTTGTGGGCGTAGGCGTTGCGGTGTTCGGTGTGGTGGGTGCGGAAGCGTCCGGGTACGAGGAGTTCGACGGGGTGGCCGAGGAGTTCCTCGCGCCGGTAGCCGAAGAGTGCTTCGGTCTGGGCGTTGATCAGTCTGATGATCCCGGTGTCGTCCACGATCACGATCGCGTCCGGCGCGGCCTCCAGCAGCCCACGGAACCTTTCTTCTGCCGCCTTGCGTTCGCTGACGTCGCGTACGGCGGCGGAGACGAGGAGGCCGTCGGCGGTTTCGAGGGGGCTGAGGCTGATTTCGACGGGGAATTCGGTGCCGTCCTTGCGGAGTCCGTACAGGTCGAGTCCGGCTCCCATGGGGCGTACTTGCTGGTTGTGGGCGTAGGCGTTGCGGTGTTCGGTGTGGTGGGTGCGGAAGCGTCCGGGTACGAGGAGTTCGACGGGGTGGCCGAGGAGTTCCTCGCGCCGGTAGCCGAAGAGTGCTTCGGTCTGGGCGTTGATCAGTCTGATGATCCCGGCGTCGTCCACGATGACCATCGCGTCCGGTGCCGCCTCCAGCAGCCCACGGAACTTCTCCTCCGCGGCTCCCGGCCCGCCGGGCCCGCTCGGGGCGACGCCGCACCGGCACTCCTTCCGTAGCACGGCCTCGACGGGATCGGGCAGTACTGCTTCGGCCACGTCGGTCATTTCCAACCTCGCCCCCCAGGCTCACGATGAGCGGCCATCCCAGCGCAAGCCGGAGGGCTTCGCGGGGCCATGTCGCTTAGTGGCTCCACAACGCACGAACATGTCCGTGGGCGGGGACGGCGTGACCGGTCCTGGTCCGCGTCCGTCCGGTCGCGGCGCAAGCGGTCGGTCACCGGGCCCGGTGGGGGGCGTGGTCGAAGACGAGCGGAGCGGGGGCGGCGGCGGTAGGGCCGTTCGGCCCCCTTCCGCGGCCCGCGGCGACCGGGCCCGCCAGTGCGGGCCGGGGTCCCGGAGGCACTCCCCGCGGCAGTCCCTCCGGCGGGGCGATGGGGCCGACCGGCCCAAGCGGATCTCCCAGGGGTCGGACAAGCTGGATCTGCTGGACGATTCCGGCAGTGAGCCGGATTTCCGGCCGTACCGGCCCGCGGCCGTACCGGTTTCCGGAGGGTCCCCGCGGAACCGTTCCAGGAACAGGGAGGAAGGACCGCCATGAAAGGCTTCGTCTTCCACGGCCCCGGACAGTCCGCCTGGGAAGAGGTCGCGGACCCCGGCATCAAGGAAACCACCGACGCGATCGTGCGCGTCGACATCACCACCGTCTGCGGAACGGACCTGCACATCCTCAAGGGCGACGTGCCCGAAGTGCGGCCCGGCACGGTGCTGGGGCACGAGGCGGTCGGCGAGATCGTGGAGACCGGCGGCGATGTGCACACCGTGCGGCCGGGGGAGCGGGTTCTCGTCTCCTGCATCACCGCCTGCGGCCGGTGCGGCTACTGCTGGGAGCGGACCTACGGCCAGTGCCGAGGCGGCGGAGGGTGGATCCTCGGCCATGTGATCGACGGTACGCAGGCCGAATACGTGCGCGTTCCCTATGCGGACCTGTCCGTGCACGCGCTGCCCGGCGCGATCGACAGCAGGGAGGCCGTACTGCTCGCTGACATCTTCCCCACCGCCTACGAGGTGGGCGTGCTCAACGGACATGTGCGTCCCGGAGTCACCGTCGCCGTCGTCGGAGCCGGCCCCATCGGACTCGCGGCGATCGCCACGGCCCAGTTGTTCGCTCCCGAGCGCATCGTCGCCGTGGACCGGGCCCAGGCCCGCCTGGACGCCGCGAAGGCGCTGGGCGCGGACGCCCTGGCGGACGCGTCGGAGGCCCCCGAGCTTCTGATCGCCGACCTCACCGGCGGACTCGGCGCCGATGTCGCCATCGAGGCGGTCGGGCTGCCGGAGAGCTTCGAACTGTGCACGCGCATGGTGCGGCCCGGCGGGCGCGTGGCGAACATCGGTGTGCACGGCAAGCCCGTGACCCTGCACCTCGAAGACCTCTGGAGCAAGAACATCACGCTCACCACTGGACTGGTGGACACCTACTCCACCCCCACGCTGCTGCGCATGGCGGCGGCGGGTCGGCTGCCCACCGCGTCGCTGGTCACCCACACCTTCCCGCTGGACCAGATGGAGGAGGCCTACGGCGTCTTCGGCCGAGGCGCCGACACCGGTGCGCTCAAGGTGGTACTAGGCGGTCAGCAGCACGAAGTGGTCGCCGTACGCGCGGCGTGAGGAGAGGATGTGAGGGGCCATGACCGCACGGGAACCGTCGGACGCGGCGGAGGAACACCCCGCCGGCAATCTCGGGCGCCGGATCGCGCTGCGGCGCGAGGAACTCGGCCTGTCCCGTGACGAGACGGCGAGCCGGGTGGGCATGGCACCCAGTTACCTGCAGTACCTGGAGGAGCAGCCCACCGCGGCACCGGGCGTGAGCACCCTCCTCAGGCTCGCGGGCGCTCTGGAGACCACGGTGCTCGAGCTCACCGGAGGGGACGTGGAGCTTCCGCCCGGGTTGGGCCAGGCCGGAGGGCACCCGACCTTCGCCGAACTGACCACGCAGGAGTGCCAGGACCTGCTCTCCACGCACGGGGTGGGCAGGCTCGCGGTGCACACCGAAAAGGGCCCGGCGATCGTTCCCCTGAACTACAGCGTGGTCGGGGACTCCATCGTCTTCAGGACCGCCCCCGACACGGTGCCGTCGCAGGCGGCCGACAGCCAGGTGGCTTTCGAGGTGGACCGTATCGACGCCGCGTTCAGCCAGGGCTGGAGCGTCCTGGTGCGCGGGCGCGCGAGCATCGTCATGGACCCCGACGACGTGCGGCGGCTGGAGGAGCACGTGTACAGCAAGCCGTGGACGGGCGGGCAGCGGGACCTGTGGATCCGTATCGATCCCGAACACATCACCGGACGGCGCATCACCGTCACGTAGCGTGACTTATTGATCTGTGCTTTCCGCGGCCACACCCCACCGGACCCCGCTTCACCTGCACGTTTCGCCGTGCGCGGCGATCACGCGGAGCCGGTCGGATGCGGGGCGGGGCCGCTCGGCCCATGCCGACCTCCGTCCGATGGCCCACCCTGAAGGTGTCGTGAACGATCCCCGCAGGAGAGGTCACGGCCCGCAGGACGCGGAGGAGGTGGCGCCCATGGCGACGAGTCGTCGTACGACGGGGGCGAGGGTCCGGCTGTGGCGATGGCGGCGTAATCCGCTCCTGCGCCGCAGTGACCGTCTGGAAGCGTGGATCGTGCTCGCCACCTGGGTGTTCGTTCTGCTGGCCGGGGTGGTGGCTGGGCGAACGGCCGCCACCGCGGTCGCACACGAGCTGACCGTGCGAAGCGCCACCGCACGCCCGGTGCGGGCCGTGCTGACGCAGAGCACTCCAGGGACCCCGCAGGCCGTGCCGGAGTACGGCGACGGGAGCCAGTGGGCGCGGGCGCGGTGGACCGCCGCGGGTGCCGCGCACACGGGTCTGGTGAGGACCGCGCCGGGCCTGAGGGCCGGCACGCAGGTGACCGTGTGGACGGATCGAGCGGGTGACCTGGTCCCGAGGCCCGCCACCTCACATCAGATACGCATGCAGTCCTTGCTCGTCGGCTCGCTGGTCGGGCTGGGAGGGGGCGGCGGAATGCTGCTGTGCGGGCTGCTGGCGCGCGGGCGCCTGGACGCCCGGCGCATGGAGGCATGGGACCGCGAGTGGGAGTCGGTGGGACCCCGCTGGCGCAGGACGATCGGCTGACACCCAGGGTCTCTCGTTCGGGTCCACATCCGGTCGGGGTCAGTCCGCTCCGGTTCCCGCCAGATGACAGTCCACGTCGACCACGCCCTCGACGGCGCGTGCCAGCCGGACGGCCACCGGGATGAGGGCGGTGTCGCCGACCCTCCCGGTGAGGGTGACGACGCCCTCGCTGACCAGCACGTGGACGGGCTCGACCGGGGCGGGAAAGAGGATGTCCACGATGTCCCGCCGGACCTCGTCCGCGATGTCGTTGTCCGGCCGCAGGAACACCTTCAGCAGATCCGCGCGGCTGACGACGCCTTCCAGGGTGCCGTCCTCGGCCACGACCGGAAGGCGCTTGACCCCGCGCTGGGCCATGATCCGGGCGGCCTGGGCGAGGGTGCTGCCGGGGTGGACGGTCAGCGCCGGGGCGCTCATCACTTCCCCCGCCGTGCCCGCGTCCGTCTTCGCCAGGTCGCTGCGGGAGACGACGCCGACCACGTGGTCCCGGCCGCCCAGCACGGGCAGGGCGCGGACGTGGCGCTCCCGCATGAGCGTGACGACGTCCTCGTAGGACGCGTCCTGGCCGATGGAGACGACGCAGTGGCTCATCACGTCGCTCACCACATGCGGACGGCCGCTCACGGTCTCCTGCCCCGGGTACGGGTCTCGGGCACTGGTACTCACTCGACGCCGCTGCCGTAGGGGCCGTACAGATCGAGCAACCGGGTGCGGGCCGCGTTCAGCCGGTGGGCGAGTACCCGGCCGACCCAGACCGCGATGGCACGGCCGAACGCGGCGTCCTCGTCGCACATCGTCAGCACGCTCGTCGCGTCGAACTCATAGGCCCGTACCGGGGTCGTGGCCTCGGCGCCCAGCTGCCACACGTGGGGCGTGAAGTGCCAGGACCAGCCGACCAGTTCGCCGTGCCCCAGCGAGTCGATGACGGCGGCCCTGCGGCCGGGCACATGCAGGTCCAGGGATATGGTCCCGGTCCGGACGATCCAGAACTTGTCGGCGTGCCGGCCCTCCTCGAACAGCCGGGTCCCCTCCTCGAAGGAGACCTCGCGGGCGATCTGCATCAGCCGGTCGCGGTACTCGGCCGGGAGGGCCGCGGACATGGTGGTGACTGAAGTCATCGCTCGTGGTCCTTTCGTTCCGGTCCCGGGCTGCCGGTCATCGCTCCCTTCCGCAATGCCACGGGATTCCTGATTCCAGAGTGGGCGCCCCACCGTGTACGCGACACGGGCCGCCCGGTCCCGGGACCGGGTCGTTCGGCCCATGGCGCGAGGCGCGAGTCCCCGGGGGCCGGAAGGACGATCCGGCGCCGTGGCGGCCCGCTGCGACGGCTCCGCTCGGTCTCGCGGAGCCGCTCGAACTGGCAGGCGAGCTGAATCGGCTGCCCGGTCGTCCGGCGTCGTATGCCGTCCAGGTCGTCCACACCGCTTTCGGCCGCGGCCTTGCGGTGCCGGTCGCCAAGGCGGCGGGTGTCCTGGCCGAGCGGGTGGAGGAAGACATCGCCCGGTATCGGCCCGGCACGGCTTCACGCCGCTCGAAACGGCTTTGGGACGGCTTGACATGGCGAGAAGGGCCCCATCCGGTTCTCCCGGATCCTGATTGCGCGGTGCGCGGCCGTGGCCGACCGCTTCTCCGCGCCTGTCTTCGGAGCCCTCCCCGTCACCTCTCAGCACACCACGTCGGAGCCGGAACCGCCAGGGCCGGGTGACGAGACCGGCTCAGCGGACGGCGGGACGCGCCCTCACTCGAATCGAGATGTGTCACCCGCTCCCTTGCGTACGATCTCGGGCTCACCGCTGGAGAAGTCGATGACCGTGGTCGGCTCGGTGCCGCAGTCGCCCGAGTCGACCACCGCGTCCACGACATGATCGAGCCGCTCCTTGATCTCCCAGCCCTGCGTCAGAGGCTCCTCCTCGCCCGGCAGCAGCAGCGTGCTGGACAGCAGCGGCTCGCCGAGCTCTTCCAGCAGCGCCTGCGCCACCACATGATCGGGAATGCGGACGCCGACCGTCTTCTTCCTCGGGTGCAGCAGCCGGCGCGGCACCTCACGCGTCGCGGGAAGGATGAACGTATAGCTGCCCGGCGTCGATGCCTTGACCGCCCGGAACACATCGTTGTCCACGTGCACGAACTGGCCCAGCTGCGAGAAGTCGCGGCACACGAGCGTGAAGTGATGGCGGTCGTCGAGCTGGCGGATCGCCCGGATACGGTCGATGCCGTCACGGCTGCCCAGACGGCACCCCAGCGCGAAGCAGGAGTCGGTCGGATAGACCACGAGTGCGCCGTCCCGGATGCTGTCGGCCACCTGGGCGATCGTGCGCGGCTGGGGGTTGTCGGGATGAACGTCGAAGTACTTCGCCATTCGACGAGTCTCGATCACACGAGCACCTGCTGTCCACGACGGTCGCACGGGCGAGTGAACATGCCCGGCCCCGCTGACGAGCCGGAGCCAGGCCCTGGTGACCAGCCGCTCAGTCCCCGAGCCGGTCGATCTGCCGGATCTTGTTGGTCGCGTCCAGCGCGGCGACCTTGTAGGACTCCGCGAGCGTCGGGTAGTTGAAGACCGCGTCCACGAGATAGTCGACGGTGCCGCCGCAGCCCATCACCGACTGGCCGATGTGAATCAGCTCAGTGGCCCCGGTGCCGAAGCAGTGCACACCGAGCAGGGTGCGGTCCTGAGGGGAGACCAGGAGTTTCAGCATGCCGTGGGAGTCACCGATGATCTGCCCGCGGGCCAGCTCGCGGTAGCGGGAGACACCGACCTCGAAGGGCACGCGGTCCTCGGTGAGCTGGTCCTCGGTCCGCCCGATGAAGCTGATCTCGGGGATCGTGTAGATGCCGATGGGCTGAAGGTCGAACATCCCGTGCACCGGCTCGCCGCAGGCGTGATACGCCGCCATACGGCCCTGCTCCATGGAGGTTGCGGCCAGCGCCGGGAAGCCGATGACATCGCCGACGGCGTAGATATGAGGCACTGCGGTGCGATAGTGCCCGTCCACCGCGATCCGGCCCCGCGCGTCGGCCGTCAGCCCCGCTGTGCCGAGGTCGAGCCCCTCGGTCAGGCCCTGCCGGCCGGCCGAGTACATCACGGTGTCGGCGGGGATCTTCTTGCCACTCTCCAGGACGGTCAGGGTGCCCTTGGGGTGGCGTTCGACGGCGGCGACGGTCTCGCCGAAACGGAAGGTGACCGCCAGATCGCGCAGATGGTACTTGAGCGACTCGATCACCTCGACATCGCAGAAGTCGAGCATGCCCGGCCGTTTCTCCACCACGGTGACCTTGCTGCCCAAGGCCGCGAACATGGAGGCGTACTCCATGCCGATCACCCCCGCACCCACGATGACCATCGACCGCGGTACCCGCTCCAGAGCGAGCACATTGTCAGAGTCCATGATCGTCCGGTCGTCGAATTCGACGCTCTCCGGACGGGCGGGCCGGGTGCCGGTGGCGATGACGATGTGCTCGGCGCTCAACAGCCGCTCGTTGCCGGAGGCTTCGCGTACACAGACGGTGTGGGGGTCGGTGAACCGGCCGCTGCCGGAGAAGAGGGACACCTGGTTGCGTGAGAGCTGGCTGCGGATGACGTCGATCTCCCGGCCGACCACATGGCGGGTGCGCGCGGTCAGGTCGGCGACGGTGATGTCCTCCTTGAGGCGGTAGCTCTGCCCGTACAGATCCCGCTGGGTGAGACCTGTCAGATAGAGGACGGCCTCACGAAGGGTCTTGGAGGGGATGGTTCCGGTGTGGAGGGAGACCCCGCCGACCATGTCGGGGTGGTCGACGACGGCGACCCGGCGACCGAGCTTGGCCGCGGCTATCGCGGCCTTCTGGCCACCCGGGCCGGATCCGATGACAAGCATGTCGAAGTCGGGCACGCCCCGGAGTCTGACAGGCCGAAACCCTGTCCGGAAGAGCGGAGTCGACGGTACGGAGTGCGGAATCCGGGCTCCCACGGCGTGTACACCCTGCCGCGCTCCGGCTCGGTGGGGCGAGGAACCGGGACTCCTGCCCCAGTCGGGTGCGACGGCTTCGTACTACATGAAGACCGCCCCTTCAGCGGGCCAGCAGACGGACGAGGGCACCGGCCGTGGTGGAGCAGGCGATCAGGAGGCATGCGCAGGCGGCGTGCCGTCTGAGCAGGGTGCGACGCAAGGTGGCGTAGCGGGTCTCGTACTCCCGGCGCAGGCCCTCGGCCCGGTCGGCAGTGGCCTGGAGCGCTTGCCGTGTCAGGCCGAGGCGCTGCTCGGTGTAATGGTGGGTCAGTTCTTCGGCCTGCGCACGTGTGAGCCAGTGCAGGCGCGCGCAGAGGGCTTCGGCCTCGCGCTGCGCCTGGCCTCGCTCGGTGTGCAGAAGGAGGTAGCCCTCGATCTCGTTGGTGAGCGTGCGGCCGTGCCGGTCCTGCGGGGCCCTGTGACGGCTCGACGATGTCAAGGCCGGCCCCCTTCCGGCCCTGGCGCCTCGATCGGGGAAGGTTTGCCGAGGTAGTCCTCGTGGCCGAGCTGGGCGACATCGGGGTGGTGCAGGTCGAAGGCCGGGGATTCGGTGCGGATCCTCGGCATGGTGTGGAAGTTGTGCCGCGGCGGCGGGCATGGTGTCGCCCACTCCAGGGAGCGGCCGTAACCCCATGGGTCGTCCATGCCGACCGGCCTGCCGTACTTGGCCGTCTTCCACACGTTGTACAGGAAGGGAAGCATGGACAGCCCCAGGAGGAACGATCCGATGGTGGAGATCGTGTTCAGCCAGGTGAAACCGTCGGCGGCCAGGTAGTCGGCGTACCGGCGGGGCATGCCCTCGGCGCCCAGCCAGTGCTGGACCAGGAACGTCGTATGGAATCCGATGAACAGCGTCCAGAAAGTGATCTTACCGAGGCGCTCGTCGAGCATCTTGCCGGTGAACTTCGGCCACCAGAAGTGGAATCCCGCGAACATCGCGAAGACCACGGTGCCGAACACGACGTAGTGGAAGTGCGCCACCACGAAGTAGCTGTCGGAGACGTGGAAGTCCATGGGAGGCGATGCCAGGATCACACCGGTCAGACCGCCGAAGAGGAACGTGACCAGAAAGCCCGTCACCCACAGCATCGGGGTCTCGAAGGACAACGAGCCCCTCCACATGGTGCCGATCCAGTTGAAGAACTTCACACCGGTCGGAACCGCGATCAGGAACGACATGAACGAGAAGAACGGAAGCAGCACGCCCCCGGTGACGAACATGTGATGCGCCCACACCGTGATGGACAGGCCCGTGATGGAGATCGTCGCGCCGACCAGGCCCATGTAACCGAACACCGGCTTGCGGGCGAAGACCGGAATGACCTCCGTGACGATGCCGAAGAACGGCAGCGCGATGATGTAGACCTCGGGATGGCCGAAGAACCAGAACAGGTGCTGCCACAACAGGGCACCCCCGTTGGCCGCGTCGAAGACATGGGCACCGAACTTGCGGTCCGCCTCCAGTACCAGGAGCGCCGCTGCCAGAACCGGGAAGGCGAACAGCACCAGCACACTCGTGAGCAGCACGTTCCAGGTGAAGATCGGCATGCGGAACATGGACATACCAGGGCAGCGCATGCAGATGACCGTGGTGATGAAGTTGACCGCGCCGAGGATGGTGCCGAAGCCGGTGAACACCAGTCCCATGATCCACAGGTCGCTCCCGATGCCGACGGAGTGCTCGGCGTTCGTGAGCGGGGAGTACGCGAACCAGCCGAAGTCGGCCGCACCCTCCGGAGTGAGAAAGCCGCCCATGACGATCAGCGCACCGAAGAGGTACAGCCAGTAGGCGAACATGTTCAAGCGGGGGAAGGCCACATCCGGAGCGCCGATCTGCAGCGGCATGATCCAGTTCGTGAAGCCGGCGAACAGCGGCGTCGCGAACAACAGCAGCATGACCGTACCGTGCATCGTGAACGCCTGGTTGAACTGCTCGTTCGACATGATCTGCAGGCCCGGACGCGCCAACTCGGCACGCATCAGCAGCGCCATCACGCCGCCGGTCAGGAAGAAGGCGAACGACGTGGTCAGATAGAGCGTTCCGATGGTCTTGTGGTCGGTGGTCGTCGCCCACTTCACCACCACGTTGCCGGGCTGCCTGTGGCGGACCGGCACTTCGTTCTCGTACGGGTCCTCCGCTGCCGCGGCACCGTGCGGTTCGTTGACGATACTCACAAGTGGGTGTCTCCCGATGCTCGCCGTTCGCGTCGCCGGTCAGCCGTCATCCTCGCTGCGCCGAGGGCGGGGCCATCGCCCCGGTCACCCGGAATGCGGCCGATGGCGTGACTGTCCGACTCCAATGGAGCAGCCGGGGTGTGTCGTCGTTGCCAGGCTCGACGCGCCGGTGCGTGGCCTTTGCCGCCGAGAGCCCGATGTCTCCATGGACGAGGTCGTCGAGATCGCGGACCATCGCGGGCGCCCGCACCGTGGCCGAGCGTGGCGCACCCCGGCGGTGATCCGCCGGGGTGCAAGTCCGGCACGCGCGAGCACATCGAGGACCTCGGCTACGAGATCATCGCCAACTTCGGCGACCAGTACTCGGACCTCGACGGCGGCTACG
>NZ_JBEYVV010000064.1:0-10574 GCF_040644155.1 Streptomyces sp. NPDC047022
CGTCCTGTGGGCCCTCCTGCGCGACAACCGGGTCTTCACCCCCGAACTGCCGGTCGCGCAAGCGGCTTGACTTCATCATTGAGACTCCTTGAAGTGCGGGGACCGCCGGGGCACAGACGGCTCCTGGTCCGCGTCCCGGACACAGGGAGCAAAACCGCCCCCCGCACCTTTGCCGGCGAGCCGCAACTCCTCCTCACCCAGGCACAGCAGCAAATACGGCCAAGTAGCCGAATCCGTTGTCCGGCAGGGCCGCAAGACGATGACACCTCCGCGGCTCCGCCCCATCCCCCTGGCGGGGCATCAGGCGAAGTGTCGCCGCCGTGAGGCGTCGCTTCGGCCGAAGGCGAACCACAGCAGGCTGCCCAGGAACGGTGCGACGAGGGCGAAGACGACCCAGACCAGCTTCATCCCTCCGTTGAGGCCCGAGGAGGCGATGCTGATCAGCGCGCCCACGAACAGGGCTGCGTAGAGCAGGATCGGCAGGATGATCACCCCGGCCGCCAGGAGACTGGTGGCATGGACGGAGTGGGCGGCCAGGAGGGTGTGCTGCGTCGGCAGTATGTGCATGGGAACTCTTCCTTTCCGACAGCGCCGAGGCGCGGGGTGAATCCGGTTGCTTCCAGGCTGTCCGAGCAGCTCTGCGGGGACGTCTCACTTTCCGCCGCTCCCAGTTGGACGAAAGTCGTAGGCGGGGCTGACCGGTCGAGCGATGCGGCGGACCGCGGGACCGGCGGAGTCTTGAAGGGTTCGTCAGGGCGGGCCTACCGACGCTTGCCCACAGCCTTTCGGCGAGGAGAGCGATGATCACCGTTCAAGGACTCAGCAAGCGCTACGGGGAGACAACCGCCGTCGACGGTCTGTCCTTCACCGCGCGGCCCGGTGCCGTCACCGGGTTCCTCGGCCCCAACGGGGCCGGTAAGTCCACCACCATGCGATTGATGCTCGGCCTGGAGCACGGCGGGGGCCGGACGACCTTCGGCGGCCGTACCTATCGTGAACTGGCCGATCCGGTGGGGACGGTGGGGGTGCTTCTTGATCCCGGGGCGGTGCATCCCGCCCGCAGCGCGTACCACCATCTGCGGATGGTCGCGTCCGGGGCGGGCATCGGCGAGCGGCGGGTGCGGGAGGTGCTGTCGCTGGTCGGCCTGGACGACGTTCGCCGTCGCCGGGTCGGCGGCTTCAGCCTCGGTATGCGCCAGCGGCTGGGGCTGGCCACCGCCCTGCTCGGCGACCCCGCGTACCTGGTTCTGGACGAACCGGTGAACGGCCTGGACCCGGAGGGGGTGCACTGGACCCGCGCCCTGCTGCGTGATCTGGCCGAGGAGGGCCGTACCGTCTTCGCCTCCTCCCATCTGCTCTCCGAGATGGCGCTTACCGCCGACGACCTGGTGGTGATCGGCCGGGGCAGGCTGATCGCGGCGCAGCCGGTGGAGGAGTTCATCGCCGCGTACACCCGCTCGGAGGTGGTGGTGCGCACGGCAGACGCGGAGGCCCTGCTGGCAGGGCTGGGCTCGCAGGGCGCAACCGCTCGCCGAGAGGGACCGGACACCGTCGTCGTCGAGGACCTGGACGCCGATCAGGTGGGGGAGTCGGCCGCCCGTGCCGGAGCGCGGGTGCGTGAGCTGCACACCCGCCAGAGCAGTCTGGAGGAGGCCTTCCTCGCCGCCACCGCCGAGGCCGGCGAGTACGGCGCCGGCGAGTACGGCGCCGGGCAGCGAGAGTGGGAGAGGAGGGCGGCATGAGCGCCGGCGCTTCCACCTCCCCGGGCCCCGCTCTCCCGGCCCTGCGCTATGCCT
Source organism: Streptomyces sp. NPDC047022 (assembly GCF_040644155.1). Lineage (NCBI taxonomy): Bacteria > Bacillati > Actinomycetota > Actinomycetes > Kitasatosporales > Streptomycetaceae > Streptomyces > Streptomyces sp. NPDC047022. Next base: position 1,797 of record NZ_JBEYVV010000064.1, read on the forward strand.
GGGCGGGACTGCGCACCCTGAGTTCGACCTGGGTGCTGACCGGCCTTGTGGTCCTGCTCCAGCTCTGCTTCGCCCTGGCCGACAACCGGACAGGCAGCACCGGCACGGAGCAGTTCACCAAGGGCCTGACTCTGATGCCTGTGCTCACCGCGGTGCCGGTCGCGGCCCTCGGGGTGAACGCCTTCGGTATGGAGTACCGCCATCGGACGATCACCACAACGGTGCTGACCCTCCGGTCCCGGGCCTGGATCGTGGCGGCGAAGGCCCTGGTGGTGGCCGCCCTGGGCGCGGTGACCGCCGGGGTCGCCGCCGCGGTGGATTACCTGGGTGTGCTGACGATCGGGCGGACCGTCCCCGACTCGGGCCGGGCGCTTGCGGCGGCGGGCGCCACCGTGTTGTATGTCGCGCTGACCGGGTTGGTCGGCCTGGCGCTCGCCGGGCTGACCAGAAACGCCGTGGCCGCGCTGAGCATCGTCGTGCTGTGGCCTGCGGTGCTGGAGCCACTGCTGACGGCCGCCCTCGAACTCGATACGCGGGTGGTTCCGTTCGCCGCGGCCAAGCAGCTGGCCGAAGCGGGGTCGGGCGCGCACGGCTACGAGGCCCTGCCGCTGGTGGCACTGACGGCCCTTCTGCTGGCCGGAAGCACCCTGGCCCTCTCCCGGCGGGACGTCTGAGCGGAATGCCGGGACGGAAGGACGAGCACATGCGGAATCCGGGAGCGGCGCCGGGCCCTGCCCCGACCTGGCGCCGCCGATGGCTGGCCTGGTGGGACGGCCGGTTCCGGTCGCTCTGCTTCGACCTGCTGTTCACCGCCATGGTCCTGCAGGGCGTATCCGCCCACCACACGGCGCCTACGCCGCTCGCCGTCTGTGCCATGGTCGTCTCCGCTCCCGCGCTGCTGCTGCGCAGGCGGTTCCCGTGGCTGCCGGTCGCCGCGGCGGTGCTGGTGGCCTTCACCGGTGCCGTGGGTCCGGTGGCCTGCGTCGCCGGGTATACGGCCGCCCGCCGCTGGGGGCCATGCCGGAGGCTGTGGATCGCGGGCTCGGTCGTCACCCTCGCGATGATCCCCGGCTACTACCGGGGGATCGCCGGAAGCGCGGACCGGCTCGCGTATGTCGCGGTCGTACCGCTGGCCGCGGTGGGGGCCTCGGTGCTGTTGGGGCTGTGGGTCTTCCAGCGGGGTGCGCTGCTCGCCAGCCTGCGGGACCGGGCCGAGCAGGCGGAACGTGAGCGGGATCTGCTTGCCGAACGCGCGGTCGAAGCCGAGCGGCGGCGTATCGCGAGGGAGATGCACGATGTGGTCGCGCACCGGGTCAGTGTGATCGCCCTGCAGGCCGGTGGTCTGTCGGTGAGCGCCCCGGACGAGCGAACAGCGGAGATCGCCGAGGTGATCCGCCGTACCAGCGCCAGCGCCCTGTCCGAGCTCCGTGACGTGCTCAAGGTCCTCAGGGACCATCAGCCGCAGGCCTCCGGTTCAGGGCCGCCCGCGCTGGACGGTATCGCCACGCTGGTGGACGAGGCCACCGCGGCCGGGACGAACCTCCGGGCGGATCTCCCCGATCCGCTTCCGCGGGTCTCCGGAGCCGTGGGCCGGGCCGCCTACCGCGTGGTCCAGGAGGCCCTCACCAATGCCGCCAAGCACGCACCGCACGCAGCGATACGCGTGACGCTCGAAGTGACGAAGGATCAGCTCCAGGTCACCGTCACCAACCGGCGCGGAGCCGTGGCCGGATCCGCCGTCCCCGGCTCCGGCTACGGGCTGATCGGGATGCGGGAACGCGTCACCCTGGCCGAGGGAACCCTGCGCACCGGCGGGACCGACGACGGCGGGTACCGTGTCCGGGCGGTCTTCCCCCTCGGCACGGATAAGGTTGCGGCGTGAGCGTCAAAGTGGTTCTGCTGGAGGACGAGGAGCTGGTGCGCGCAGGCGTCCGGCTCATCCTGGACGCGGACCCGGAGATCGAGGTCGTTGCCGAGGACGGCGACGGAGCGGCCGTCACAGAGCTCGTCGCCCGCCACCGCCCGGATGTGGTGCTCACCGACATCCAAATGCCCCAGGTCGACGGGCTGGAGGTGACCCGACGCGTCACCGCGCTGCCCAACGCCCCGGCCGTAGCCGTCCTCACCACCTTCGACCTGGACGAGTACGTCTACGCCGCCCTGCAGAACGGCGCGGCAGGCTTTCTGCTCAAGGACACCCCGCCACGCGAACTCGCCCGCGCCGTCCACGTCCTGGCCCGGGGCGAGGCGATGCTCTCGCCGAGGATCACCACCAAGCTGCTGTCCGAGTTCTCCTCCCGCGCCCCCGCCCGGGCGGCGAGATCCCGGCTGGAGGCCCTCACCCCACGCGAGCGCGAGGTCGCGGTGGCCGTCGCCCAGGGCATGAGCAACGCGGAAATAGCGGGCCATCTCTATATGAGCCAGTCCACGGTGAAGGTCCACATCGGCCGCATCATGGCCAAACTCGACGCTGCCAACCGCACCCAGATCGCCATCCTGACTCACGAAGCCAACCTGGCCTGACACAACGTCGTCGCCTGCGTCCCGCCCGCCATACCCCGCGTCCCCCTCCGGCGCTGGAATGCCCACCGCCTCATCGACACTGAGGTCACCGGCGGTCACGGTGAGTGGTCCCACTCGCACCGCCGCCTCGCCGACCCCACCAAGATCAAGCGCCACCAGCACGACAAACGCCGCGGTCACCACGGCCACTGGTAGGCACCGAGCTGCCGCATCCACGTTACGGAGAGCACTTCCGGCCGGGTTCACAGGCGCACGATGAGCAGGGCGGTGTCGTCGGTGGCGTCACCGGGTGGGAGCAGGTCGGCGAGCACGGCGTCGGCGAGGGTCTCGGGGTCGTCCGCCTTGTGGCGGGTCAGGGAGTCGGCGAGCCGGGCGAGGCCGGTGTCGATGTCTTCGCGGCGGCGTTCGATCAGGCCGTCGGTGTAGAGCGCGAGGGTGTCGCCTGGCCGGAAGGCCGCGGTGGCCTGGATCCGGGGGGCGTGTTCAGGGCGGGCGCCCAGTGGGGGGTCGGTGGCCTGGTCCAGGAACTCGACGGTGCCGTCCATCCGCAGTAGGGCCGGTGGGGGGTGACCGGCGCTGCTGTAGGTGATGGTGCGGGTGTCCCAGTCGATGAACGTCGTGGCCGCCGTGGTGTTCTCGGCGCCGTCGATGGTGCGCGCGTACAGCCCGAGGACTTCCAGGGCTCGGGCGGGGCCTTCGGCCACGAGGCAGGCGGCGCTGAGGGCGCTGCGCAGTTCTCCCATGACGCAGGCCGCGGACAGGCCATGGCCGACGACGTCGCCGACGGACACGGCGATGCGGTCGCCGGGCAGGTCGACCAGCTCGTACCAGTCGCCGGCCACGTTCAGCGCTTCGGCGGCCGGCCGGTAGCGTACGGCCGCCGGGTGGCGGTCGACCGGGCGGAAAGCGGGCAGCATCGCTTCTTGCAAGGTCAGCGCGACTTCACGGGCGCGAATGAGCTCGGTGACGTCCTCCACCCGGTGCAGCAATAGCGCCACCTGTCCGTCAGGGGCCAAGACGGGAACATTGGTCAGGTTCCAATACCGCTCGTGCCATACCCCCGGCCGGTCGGGGTCCTCCACGTCGAAGCGCTGCAGCTCTATGGTGTCGCGCTCACTGGTGTCCGCCACCCGGCGTAGTGACGCCAAAATCTTGAGCACGAGGGGCCGCTCATTCATTCTGAGCACGAGGGGCTGATCGCTCACGGAGCGGTCCTCGAGCAGGAAGTGCCCGACCACTTCCTCGCGGGTTCGGCCCAGGATTCGCGTGAACTCCGCGTTGACGTCCACGAAGATGAGCTTCGGGGTAAGCAACGCCGCCGCCCCGGGGAGGGCCCGGAACACCGCTGCGTAGTCGACCTCCAGCTCCGTCATGACTTTCCTGCCTCGCCGCCACCGCTGTGCCTCTCTTCACGATACGAGCGTGAGTCACAGCTCGCCCCATTGAACGGCGGTCTGGCCGCCGGGCGGCGGTCTGGCTGCCGGGCGGGCCGGAGCTCCCGGGGATCAGGAGGGCGACGAGGGGCGGGGCGCACGTCGACCGGGGGTCCGGGCGGTTTGCCGCGAATATTTGGATTTCCGTGAACGTGGGGGTAGGCATGGTGAGCGGATGAGGGAGGTCGGTGATCTTGGACGTCTACGAGGCAGTCACGAGCCGACGGGCCGTGCGCGGTTTCATCGACCGGCCCGTCCCGAGGGAGGTGCTGGAGCGGGTGCTGTCGGCCGCGGCTTGGGCCCCGTCCGGTTCGAACCTCCAGCCCTGGCACGCCTACGTGCTGACCGGCCGACCGCTGGCCGAACTCAAGAAGCGCGCCGGCAAGCGCGTGGCCGCAGGCGACCCCTGGGACGAGCGGGAATACGAGATGTACCCGACCACACTGAAGTCCCCGTACCACGAGCGCAGATCCGCCTTCGGTGCGGAGCGCTACAGCACACTCGGAATCGCCCGCGAGGACTGGGAGGCGCGCCAGAGGGCCGCTGCCGAGAACTGGAACTGTTTCGGCGCGCCCGCCGCCCTGTTCTGCTACATCGACCGAGGCCTGGGCCGGCCCCAGTGGTCCGACCTCGGCATGTATCTGCAGTCCGTGATGCTGCTGCTCCGCGCCGAAGGGCTGCACAGCTGCCCGCAGATGTCGTGGTCGGTCTACCGCAAGACCGTGGCGGAGATCCTGTCACCCCCGGACGACCTCATCCTCTTCTGCGGCATGTCGATCGGATTCGAAAACGCCGCAGTGCCCTACACCCGTACGGGCCGGGCACCGCTCGACGAGACGGTCTCGTTCGTCGATGGTTAGTCGGCGGTGCTCATCGCCCGTTTCCGGTCGCTACCGCCAGAGCCTGAACTGGAACTGACGGCAGCGCGGGCCGTTCGAGGCCGCTCGGGAGTGGCCGAGGATGACCGATGTTCGGCCGCTCGGCCGAATCCGCTGCTGTGCCCGGGTGATGCGGGCTTGCGGCTCAATGGAAGAGGTGCGGGAGACGGCTTTGCTCCCTGTGTCCGGGACGCGGACGAGGGGCCATGTGCGCTCCGGCGGTCCCCGCACTTCAAGGAGAGCCATGCGATACACCGCACTGTCCGGCGTCGCCGCCCTGGCCACGGTTCTCGTCAACGGCGTGAGCACGGTACCGGCCGTGGCGATCAGCGGCATTTCGGTGCCGTGTGACACCGCGGCCCTGATCAACGCGATCGCCACGGCGCCTGCGGGATCCAACCTCGTCCTCGCCCGCCACTGCACCTACCACCTGACCACCGCCTACAGCGGCGACGACGGACTGCCCCCCATCGACAGGCAGCTCACCATCGAGGGCCGCGACTCCACGATCGTGCGTGACGGGGCGACGGCCGGCGTCTTCCGTATCTTCCATGTCACCTCCACCGGTGACCTCCGGCTCGACGACGTCACGATCCGCGGCGGCAACGCACCCGATGACGGGGGAGGCATCCTCGTCGACGCCCCAGGCATGCTGAAGCTCGACAAAGCCATCCTCGACAACAACACCGCCGGCTTCGAGGGAGGCGGCGTCGCTGTCAAGCAAGGAGCCACCGCGGACATCACCCGCAGCGAGTTCACCTTCAACAACGCGGCCGACAGGGGCGGAGGTCTTCAGTCGGACGGCAACGTCACCACCGACAGCGTGGTGTTCGCCCGCAACTTCGCCGTCCATGACGGCGGTGCCATCGACCACGACTTCGGTGACGCCGTCTACCGCAACACCACCCTGAAGAACAACACCACCAGTGGTGACGGCGGCGGCATCGACACCGGCAGCGGCACCGTGCAGTTCATCAACAGCAAGATCATCAACAACACCACCACGAGTCGGCACGGCGGCGGGATCTGGAATGAAGTCTCGATGACCCTCATCAAGACCGAGGTCGCCGGCAACGTCGCTGGAGGCTCCGACGGCCAGGGCGGCGGCATTTTCGAAGTTGACGGCCCCCTGGTGCTGCGGGACAGCAAGGTCGAACGCAACAGCGCGAACGGTTCCGGGACTTCACAGGGGGGCGGCATCTACAACCAAGGCGGTGCGGTGACGCTCGATCGCAGTGAGGTGAACAACAACGCCTCCACCGTCGCACCGGGTGGCGTGTGGACCGACACCCAGTTCACCGTGAACCGGTCAGAGATCCGGCACAACATCCCCACCAACTGCGACGGCAGCCCCGTCATCGTCACCGGATGCGTCGGCTGACCCCTCACGCCGGGCCTCTCAGCCCGGCGCCCGATGGCGAGGGCCATCTGGGCCGGTCACCCAACCGGCCCCCGTCACTCCTTCCGGCGAATCCACGTCCGGGCGAGTTCCGCGACCCAGGTGGCCGCCGAGTCGGGAGCGGGCGGGGGTGTGCCGACGACCACGAGTTCTGTGATGCCCGCCGCGGCGACGCCGGGCAGGTGCTCCGGTGTGCCGTCGCTCAACGCGACGGCAACCGTGAGCTCGTCGAAGCCCCGACCGTAGCGGCTGCACTCATCGGCGAGGACGGCGACGCGCGAGCGGACCTCGGCCGCCGGGATGTTGAAGCCGTACCAGCCGTCGGCGAGCGTGACCGCGCGACGCAGGGCGGCGTCGCTGTTGCCGCCGAACACGACCGGGAGCCTGCCGCCGCGCAGCGGCTTCGGGTTGACCCGGATCGCGTCGAAGCGGGTGAACTCCCCCTCGAAAGAGGCCGGATCCTCGGCCCAGAGGGTACGCATCGCGGCGACGTACTCTTCGGTCCGCCGCGCGCGCCCGGCGAAGGGGACTCCGAGCGCTGCGAACTCCTCGGCCGACCAGCCGACCCCGACACCGAGGCTGAACCGCCCGGCTGAGAGCACGTCGAGTGTGGCGGCCTGTTTGGCGACCACGATCGGGTTGTGCTCGGGCAACAGGAGCACGCCGGTGGCGAGTTCGATCCGGCTGGTGACCGCCGCCGCGAAGCTCAGGGCGAGCAGCGGGTCCAGCCAGTCCGCGTCCGCGGGGACGGCAATCCGGCCATCGGCGGAGTAGGGGTAACGGGAGACGGGCGCATCCACGAGCACCACGTGCTCGCCGCACCACAGTCTCGCGAAGCCGTGCGTCTCCGCGGCTGTGGCCACCGCCCGGATGACCTCCGGACGGGCACCGTCACCGATGCCGAGCGCGTGCAGCCCCACTCGCATCCGCTACCTCCTGGCGTCACCCTAAATGCGAAGTGCGGGCGCCTTCGTGACGTGGCACGCCGCGCGTGGAAGCGGCGAGGCACGTCACCCGGACGGGCGGGGCCACCGGCCATTGCGGCCTGGGCCCTTGTGGGCCCTCACGCCCTGCTCCTCCGGCTCCCAGGCCTGGAGCAGGTCGAAGTGATGCCGGTCGCCGTCGAGCTTCAGGGAGTCGATGGGAGTACGGCCGTAGAGGGTGAGGACCAGCTCGATCAGCCGCAGCAGTTCGGGGAACTCCAGAATCTCTTCCACGCCGGTTGCCATGTCACCGAACTCCGAGAACCGGCACGTGATTTTCGCAGCCGCCGCGGCGATCGGGCTCCCTTCACGGAAAAGGTCGCGATGCGATGCAACCCGGCTCCGAGCCCGTGCGTATAGGAGGCGATAACCGCACCTCACAGGGGGAATCTCATGTACTTGGACCGTTCGGCCGGTCGGACCGCCGGCCGTCTCGGGGCCGCTGTCGCGGCGTGTGTCGCGCTGCTCTCGGCCGTCGGCTGCTCGGCGGCGAACGAGGGTACCGGCGTCCGGGTGGCAGCGGACGCACCGGATGCCCAGGCGTCCGCCACGGCCGCCCCGAAGGCCAAGGGCGGGAACAAGAGCGGCAGGGGCAAGACGTCCAACGCCCGCCCGGCTCCGTCCGCGCCGGAGCCCGCAGTGCTCGCGCAGGCGCAGGCGCACATATCCGACGGGGACACGGTCGGTGTGGGCATGCCGATATCCGTCACCTTTCCCCAGCCGGTCCCGGCCGCCGAGCGCAAGGCCGTGGAGGACTGGCTGCGCGTACGGACCTCGTCAGGCACGACCGGCGCCTGGAGCTGGGTGAAGGACCAGAACCTCTACGACGGGCAGCGCGTCGACTTCCGCCCCGGCACCACCTATTGGAAGCCCGGCACCAAGGTCACCCTCCGCGTCGGCTCGCACGGCGTTCGCCACTTCACCATCGGCCGGTCCCTGGTCGCCACGGTCGACACGAATACGCACGAGATGACCGTCAGCACCGATGGAGGCACACGGCACATCCCGATCACCGCCGGGGCGCCGGGAACGGACACCTGGAACGGGACCATGGTCGTGATGGACAAGCAGCCCAGGGTGCTCATGGACTCCAGCACCGTGGGCCTCGGTACCGCCTACAAGGACTACTACAACTGGGCAGTGCACGTGACGGCGTCGGGGACGTACGTGCACGAGAACGAGCGGGCGAACACCGAGGCCGGGCACCACAACGTCACCCATGGCTGTGTCGGCCTGGCCACCGACGGCACCGCCAGGCACTTCTACGACCAGGTGATGGTCGGCGACGTCATCAGGGTCACCGGGTCGGACAAGGACAGGGTCGCCGCCGGCAACGGCTACGGCGACTGGAACCTGACCTGGAAGCAGTGGCTCGAGCACAGCGCTGCCGGGCAGACCACGACCGCGTGACCCCGACATGAGGGAGAGCGCGACAGGGTGACCGAGGACGAGTTCGACCTCTTCTATACGGCCGCCTATCCGCGTCTGGTCGGCCAGTTGTACGCCCTGACGGGCAGTCACGCGGAGGCTCAGGACGTGGTCCAGGAGGCGTTCGTGCGCGC
>NZ_JBEYVV010000065.1:0-9002 GCF_040644155.1 Streptomyces sp. NPDC047022
ACCCCCGTCGTCGTCACGCGCACCAACGCCAGACGATCTTCGGCACTCAACGCAACCGGATACTTCTTCTGCGAGGACACGGCACCCCTGCCCGGTCGAACGGAAGCGACAAGGGGAGCTTGCCCGACCCCAACTCCACCAACCAGAACAACACTTAGCCGCGACGATCTACTAGTAGGTGCCCCTGACCCGGTACTTCACTGTCGGGGCGACGCGATTCGAACCCACGGTCTCTTCGTCCCGAACTTGGGGGCTGTACGACGCTGCTGTACCGCAGTTCGCCATCCGGCTGAGGCACTTCGGGCGGCCGTCCGCCGCTACGGTAGCTCGAGGTTTCGTGCTTCGGCGACGAGAGCGGCGAAGCACTGCGGCAGCGGTTGGCCCCGGAGGATGCGGGTCTTTCTCATCCGCGCGCGTTCGTCGGGCTCCAGCAGCATCGCGGTGTCCGTCAGTTCCACGCCGCGGTAGAAGAAGACGTTGATCCAGTCACGGGCGGTGAAGATCTTGACCACCGCGCGGTCGTTGACGGCGAAGTACGGATGTCCCCATTTGATCGCTTCGTCGAACGGCCCGGCTGAGCGGATCGCATCGACCACTGCCGAAGCCGCCTCGCGCGGCCATGGCGACTCCAATGCCGCGAGGTAGGTTGTAAGCGGGTCAGGCGTACTCATAGGTCCTGATTGAGGTATATGCGGTTCCCGACCAGATCGCGCAGCATGACGCCGATGCCCCAGGGCTGCTCCTCGGGTTCCCCGTCGAACATGACGCCTGCGGCGCGCATCCGCTCATGGTCGCGCCGGCAATCGTCGGTGGAAATGCTGAACAGCGGCAGACCGGCAGCCTGCCTTCCAATGACCTCCTTCTCCTCGGGGCTGCGAGCCAGCTCGAGGTTGACGGCCAGCCCGCCTTGGCCCGGGAATCCCACGAGGATCCAGCGGTAGTCGCCCAGTCGGTTGTCTTCCAGGCAGCTCATTCCGAGCTGGTCGGTGTAGAACGACAAGGCAACGTCGAGGTCGTCGACCAGTACTTTGAACAGCGGGATCGTTGGCATGATGCCCTCTCGTGCGTGTTGAACGATCGGGATCAGTCTGGGTCGGGCTGTCGGGTCGTGTCTTGGATCAATGCGACATCCGAGCCGGAACCGCCGGCGGCCGCCCGGAACTGCCGACGGTAGGCACTCGGGGTCATTCGCGCGAAGGAGGCGAACGCCCGTGACATGTGACTGTGGTCCGCGTAGCCCGCGGCGATGGCGACATCGGCCAGCGGGTCATCAGACGCCATGAGCAGCCGTCGCGCGCGTTCGAACCGCATACGCGCGATCATCTGTTGCGGCGTGGAGCCCAGGGCCGCGCGGAAATTGCGCTGCAGCTGCCGTTGGGACAGCGCGCACGCTTCCGCGAGCGATTCCACCGACATCCCGGCCGCTCGCCCGGCGATCCGCTGCCCCGCGATCCGAAGGTCGTCCTGCGGCGTCGTCCATGCCCACAGCTGTGCCAACAGGGCCCGATTGAACCCGGAGACCGGATCGGTGGATCGGGCCGCCGCGGACACCTCTCCCACCAGATGTGTCGCGAACACCTCATCGGCTGGCGCCCACTGCCGCCCGCGGAAGACCCGGACGTCTCCGAATGGGGCCAGACCCCACCAAGGAAACCGAACGGACCACTGGGCAACCCGACCGTCCGCGACAAGGCGAAGCGGACGATCCGAGGTGCCGATCGCCACACACTCCGGCAGCGGCCCGGCGTCGTCCCGAAACGGCGCTCCCAGCTGCACCACCAACTCGACACAGGCGTCGGGAACGACGTCTTCCACTTCGTCGGTGCCAAGAGTGCGCTCATAGAACCAGGCGCACTCCACCCACTCGGACAGACTGTCGTGGAGGCGTTCCTCACGATAGGCGATGGCGGCCACAGTCCCATGATGCCCGCCGCTGCCATCGCATGCGTGGCCGCTCCTGGCAGCCCTGGAGCCGGGCCGCCGGTGACGAGGCTCCGTCGGAGATCGAGGGAGAAGATCTTCTCCCGGATTTCTCCCGAGCCCACTCTCTCGCATTGGCGTGATGCGGAGTGATCTAGCGAACGATGAGTGTGGACGGTGCCGCGTCTCGGCGCCGGAGGCCCCTGCCTCGCCTTCTGGTAGCGCAAGATGCGGTCTGCTTGATCCGCTTCGCGCAAGCCCGGTTCCTGGGGTCCTTGGCGCACCCAACGGCGACCGGTACGTGCCGGCACGCATGCGGTGCGACAACGGGGTCGACGCACACCCACTACATAAAGTGACGCGTAGTCACATGTCGTGTTTGGCTGCGGTGTGCTGTCGGCGCGCACGGTTTGTCCGGTCGGGGCCCGCCCATCCTGACGAAGCGAGGCTTCGTGATCCCATATGTGGGCAAGGAGCCCGGGCCGCAAGGCGGCCCGGTACCCGACATGAGCCGGCCCGGGCCAGGCCTGGGTACCTTGCGGCTGGTCATGGGGGTCCTGGCCATGCTGGCGGGACTGTCTCTACCGGTCCTGGCTGCGGCCCCGGCACGGGCCGCCGCCCCCACGCCGAACGCCTATGTCGCCAATCAGTTTTCGGACACGGTGTCGGTGGTCGACCCGGCCTCGAACACGGTCACCGCCACCATCACCGGCTTCGCCGCCCCGTTCGGTGTGTCCATCACCCCCGACGGCACCCACGCCTACGTCACCAACAACGGCTCGGACACGGTGTCGGTGATCGACACCACCACCATCAAACGCGGCAGGCACTGCGAAAAGCAGCACCACCACAACAGCAGACACGACAAGAAGCACAAGCCCGGATCCCGGTGAACGTTCAGCTGGACGGGGCTTTCGCCTTGAAGCTCAGTCCGGGGCCCGTCCGGGTCCATCCGCGGCAGGGCGCTTCGGCCGGCCCCCCCGTTTGGCCCCGCCGGGAGTGAGAGGTAGCGGATCGCTGCTCTCTGACCAGGGCATCCCGCTGGAGCGCATCGCGCAGCTTGTCGGGCACACCAGTCAGGCGACCATGGAGGACGTCTACCGGAAGCAGCCCCGGCCGGTGATCACCGAAGGCGCGGAAGCCATGGACGTGATCTTTGCCCAGCGTCGCGAGGTCACCGACTGCGAGGCTTGATCAAAAAGCCTTTGGCCCCCTGTTTGGCCCCCCGAACACGACCAGGGGCCAATCGCGATCACGCGATTGGCCCCTTGACCTGTGTCTGGGTGGCGGGATTTGAACCCACGACCTCTTCGTCCCGAATAATGTACGGAAAGATCGCTGGCCAGGAGCACTTGGCTGCTGTGCAGACCAGGGCGTTGGTGCGAGTTGGTTCCGGTGGGTGGCGATCCGTACGGCTTCCTTGATCCACTCCCCGCTCACTCCCCAGGACTGGCCCGTCAGGGCGACGCAGGCTGAGACGCATAGTGGCAGGGCTTCTCGGGTTTCTCGGACTTGTGAGGTTTGCCCTTCCCCGGGGTGATCGCGACACCGACCGGGTTGGTGCCGACGGGGAGGATGGCTACGACGGTGTTGGCGATGGTGTCGATCACCGACACATCGTTCGCGCCGCCGTTGGCGACGTACGCGTCAGGGGACAAAGGCGTGGACACGCAGACGCCCCGCAAGGTCGGGCTTTCACCGCAGCAAGCTCCCGAAATATGCACGGTCGAGCCCCAGCCCGATGATCGGGCGGAAGCGGAGCGCTCCCGCCATGCGGGAGCGCAACCCCACACAGCGGCGAATGGGATTTCCGCTGCACTCCAATCCAGGAACCCCCCACCGCAACCACCGGCGAATTTGGCATGGAGTCGACCGAAGATCGCCACGCTTTGTCGACGTCCCTCGGGATGACGGCATGGTCAGCCCAGATCAGGGCATTCTCCGTGTCGATCTCCAGTGCGGGGCGGCAGTCCACAACGCAGTTGACCTTCGTCGCCGCCATCACACTGAACCCATTCAGCGAGATGGCGGCGTAGCGCAGGGGTTAGTACCTGCACAAGGGAGACCAAACCCGCATCCATTGCCCGTACCGGTAGGACCACACCCACGTCCAGCACCCAAACCTACCGAGCACAGGACCACCATGCCCATAACCACCGAGCACAGGACCATGGCCGAGACCACCACCAGGCCCGGGACCACCATGGCCGAGACCACCACCGGGTCCGGGACCGCCATGGCCGGGACCACCACCGGGTCCGGGACCACCAGGCCCGGGACCACCATGGCCGAGACCACCACCAGGCCCGGGACCACCATGGCCGGGACCACCACCGGGTCCGGGACCACCAGGCCCGGGACCACCATGGCCGGGACCACCACCGGGTCCGGGACCACCAGTCCCGGGACCACCAGGCCCGGGACCACTACCAGGCCCGGGACCGAGGTGTGCGGCTGTCGCGGTATGGGCCGATGTGGCTCCAGCTGTCGTAATTGAGGAGACGGTAGCTCCTCCGACAAGTGCCACGCAGGCAGTACCAAGAACTGCGAGACGCTTCAACCTTCTAGGCATAACGACCCTTCCCTCTAGGGAGAGCGGCTGACCTGCGACGTGCGTACTTTGGCCATGCAATGTTCTTCCCATGCATGGCTCCCTTCAGCCACCACTATCTTGCCCAAACTGAATGTCCTAGCCGGGGTCCGACACGAGTGCAGCGGTCAAGTTATCTCTTCTTCTCAGGAGAATCTCGAAAGCGATGTTCGCCACTCGGTTGGAGTAGAGGTGAACCGCACCGGCCCATGCCGGGGATGAGGAGACGGCCGCGGCAGGGCAAGTCCCGCCACGCTCGCCCGCAGTCACGCCCAGCGCCCGCTCCTTTTCGGCCCCCGGACCGCGACGTGCAGGTTCGCTTGCCGGGTCGGTCAGATGCATCGCCTTCTCCATACAACCGGGCGGAAATGGAGAATCACGACTGGAGTACTAGGAGCAGCCGGGTACGGTGCTGGGGCTGCCGCAATTGCTGGGCTGGTTATCGGCGACGAGACTGGCGACCAGCGTCACCGTGCCACTGGCGTTGAAGATGCCGTCACCGTTTGCACCCGTTCCCAGCGCCTGGTTGTGGGTTACCCGGCTACGGGTAAGAGTCGTCGTGCCGAACGCCGTATTCACGATGCCGCCACTGCGGGAGTTCGCCCCGGTGCCACGACGGCGCAGACTTTCACGGATGACATGTCCGGCCTGCATTCGTACAAGGGCCTTTCGTGTGGGGTCTCTCTGGCCGACTGACAGCTCAACCAAGAACACAGAAACTCATGGATGAGCGCCTGGGGCATGAGGACGGTTCGGTGCAGGCGCGCTACTCGCACATCACCGCGCGGATGAGGAAGCGCCTCATGGACGAGCTGACCGAGCAGGGGAGTCCGTGGAGGGGGAGGGGTTAGCTCACAGCTTCGGCCACGGTGACCATGCTGGTGACGACCACATCGGCGCCCGCATCGCCCAAGGCGCGTTCCTTGCCGGGTTTGTTGGCGAAACCGATGCAGCGCCCGCCGGTGGCTTTCGCTGCCTCCTCGTCCGTCACCGAGTCACCGATGAGGGTGCAGTCGTAGGGGTGCGTGTTCAGCTGACCGGCGGCCATCAGCATCGAGTGAGGGTCGGGCTTCATCAGGTCCGGCCAGTACGGGGTGCGGCCCACGACCGTGTCCACGAGGTGACGGAGCCCGTGCAGCATCAGGAAGGCGCGCACACATGCCGTCGAGTTGTTGCTGAAGATGGCGACCTTCCGGCCGAGGAGCGGGCCGCTTCGAGAGCGGCCACGGCACCCGGGATAGGCGGGCCCGCCAGCTTGACGGCCGTCACCTAAGGTGGCGCGCGACTTCGGGTGCGGGGTGCCCCGCGAACACGTCGCAGATGGGCCCGTCGAAGTCGAACAGGACTGCTCTGGTGGCTCCGAGTGCTTCCGAGAGGGTGCTACTTCCCATCCGGGTCGAAGTTCCTTCCGATGGTCTTGGGTGACGACCTTGTTCGGCCGGATCGGGTAGTAGCCGAAGAAGGCGTCTTCCTGGTTGATCACGTAGGCCTTGAAGAACTGCGTTCCGCTGTGGACACGCACGCTCACCTTCGCCTCACTGACCAGCCCGAGCACGCTGGGTTCGTGCATGGTGTTGGAGATGCTTCGGGTGAAGCGGACCATCATGTCGTGCATACGAGCCCGTAGGCGCGGGTCGTCGGCGCCATCCTCGCGCCTGACGGGTGCGGCCTGGGGGACTGACGTGTCCGGCACCAGGATGCGGATGTTGATGGTCGACGGGGTCGACGGGCTGGTACCCGAAGAAGGCCCCGCAGGAGGCACGCCCTGTGCCGGTGATGGCGGACCCCTGGTCGGGAGTGCCGGCGCGCGGCCGGAACGCCTCTGGCAGGGCGGACGCTTGCTGGCTTCCGATCGCGCGAGGCCTCACTCCGCATGGGCTCAGGCACTCGCACAAGACGGTCATGGAGGAGCTCGGAATCCCGCCCAAGCTCATGGATGAGCGTTTCGGGCACGAGGACGGCTCGGTGCAAGCGCGCTACTGGCACGTCACCGCACGGATGAGGAATCGGCTCATGGATGCACTCACCGAGCAATGGGAGGAGTCGTCGCAGGCGCGGTTGGCCATGCATCCTCGATCCCCGGTGCGCGCGCTTGATGCCTTGCTGAGAGCGCGCCAGGGGTGACGGTCGGGAGCGGATTTCCTTGATCCACTCCCCGTTCACTCCCCAGAGGTCCCGGGGAACGAGTCAGGGCCGGTTTCCCGTGAAGGAAAACCGGCCCTGACCTGCTGCTTCCGCTGTCGGGGTGGCGGGATTTGAACCCACGACCTCTTCGTCCCGGCCCTGGAGGATCGCCGACCTGGGGCTCAAGTCAAAGATGCAGGTCAGAGCGTCGGGGTGTGTCGGTCTCCGGTGGTGCTCCGAGGCCGCCATCTCAAGATCGTCTCCAGGATTTCTCCATCGCGGATGGCCCGGCTGCGTAGTGGGTTCGCTGCGTCTGCCACCCGCGCGCCAAGCTGCATCGCGGACCGCTCACTCCCCAGGACTGGCCCGGCAGGGCGACGCAGGCTGAGGCGCATAGTGGCAGGGCTTCTTCGGCTTCTCGGGCTTGTGGTGTCTGCCATTCCCCGGGGTGATCGCGAGAGCGTCCGGGAAGGCGCCGACGGGGACGGTGTCTACGACGGTGTTGGTGGTGGTGTCGATCACCTGCACATTGTTCGAGCTGCCGGTGGCGACGTAGGCGCGTCGGCCGTTCGGGGTGATCGCCACCTCCCACGCGCCGCTGCCGACGGGGACGGTGGCGACGACGGTGTTGGTGGTCGTGTCGATCACCGACACATCGTTCGAGTCCAAGTTGGTGACGTAGGCGCGAAGGCCGTCCGGGGTGATCGCGACATCCTGCGGGCCGCTGCCGACGGGGACGGTGGCGACGACGGTGTTGGTTCTGGTGTCGATCACCGACACCGTGTCCGAGGAGACGTTGGCGACGTAGACGCGTCGGCCGTTCGGGGTGATCGCGACACCGAGCGGCATGCCGCCGACGGGGATGGTGGCGACGACCTTGTTCCTGGCCGTGTCGATCACCGACACCGTGTCCGAATTTCGGTTGGTGACGTAGACGCGTCGGCCGTTCGGGGTGCTCGCCACACCCTGCGGACCGCTGCCGACGTGGATGGTGGCGGTGACCTTGTTCCTGACCGTGTCGATCACCGACACGCTGCTCGAGCTGCCGTTGGCGACGTACGCGTCAGGGGATGAGTCGGCCCAGGCCGGGGATGAGGAGACGGCCGGCAGGGCCAATCCCGCCAGCACAGCCAGCCCTGCCACGCACGCCCGCAGCCACGCCCAGGGCCCGCTCCTATTCGGCCCTGGACCGCGACGTGCAGGTTTACCTGCCAGGTCGGTCAGATGCATCGCTGTCTCCTTGCAACCGGCGCCACGGCCCGGCGACCCCGACAGCGAACAGGTTTGCTCTGGGGATCAGAAGAACCGTGAACTGGGGAAATCGAAACAAATTACATATAGTGCGCGTTCTGACAGCCAGTCAGCCAGTCAGCCAGTCAGCCAGTCAGCCAGTCAGCCAGCCAGTCAGCCAGTCAGCCAGTCAGTCAGTCAGTCAGCCAGGCGCGCCCGGCTGCGGCCATACGAGGTCCGGGTGCAGCGCGCTGCCGGTCGGAGGGGGCCCTCGCCTGCATCGATCGCCGCCAGGTCGATCACAGGGGACTTTCGACGTCGCCCAGTCCGTGCTGTGTCCTGCTCGGCTGTCCGCATGCGGTGCGGCAACACGTTCGACGCGCATCAGCTACATAGAGTGACTCATAGTCACATGTGGTGTGTGGCTGCGGTGCACCGGCGGCGCCCACGGTATGCCCGGTCGCTGCCGCCCTTCCTGACGAAGCGAGGCGTTCGTGATCCCACATGCGGGCAAGCGGTCCGGGCCCTCCAAGGGCGGCCCGGTACCGGACAGGAACAGGCCCGGGCCACGCCCGGGCATCTGGATGCGGCTGGTCATGGCGGTCCTGGCCACGATGGCGGGACTGTCCCTGCCCGTCCTGGCCGCTGCCCCGGCACGGGCAGTCGCCCCACCGCCGAACGCCTACGTCACCAACTTCGGGTCGAACACGGTCTCGGTGATCAATACGGCGACGAACGCGGTCACCGCCACCATCCACGTCGGCGGCGGCCCGGGCGATCTGGCCATCACCCCCGACGGCGCCCACGCCTACGTCACCAACCGCTCCTCGGGCACGGTGTCGGTGATCGACACGGCGACGAACACGGTCACCGCCACCATCCACGTCGGCAACACCCCGACCGGTGTGGCCATCACTCCCGACGGCGCCCACGCCTACGTCACTAATCAGAGTTCGGGCACGGTGTCGGTGATCGACACGGCCACGAACACGGTCACCGTCACCATCCCCCTCGGCGGCGGCCCGGCCGGTGTGGCCATCACGCCCGACGGCGCCCACGCCTACGTCACCAACCGCTCCTCGGGCACGGTGTCGGTGATCGACACGGCGACGAACACGGTCACCGCCACCATCCACGT
>NZ_JBEYVV010000065.1:9096-10559 GCF_040644155.1 Streptomyces sp. NPDC047022
ACGTCGGCAACACCCCGACCCGTGTGGCTATCACCCCCGACGGCACCCACGCCTACGTCACCAATCAGAACTCGAACACGGTGTCGGTGATCGACACGACCACGAACACCGTCACCGCCACCATCCACGTCGGGGGCATCCCGAGCGGTGTGGCCATCACGCCCGACGGCGCCCACGCCTACGTCACCAATCAGGCTTCGAACACGGTGTCGGTGATCGACACGGCCACGAACACGGTCACCGCCACCATCCACGTCGGCGGCGGCCCATTCGGTGTGGCCATCACCCCCGACGGCGCCCACGCCTACGTCGCCAATCAGGGTTCGGGCGCGGCGTTCGTGATCAACACGGCCACGAACACGGTCACCGCCATCATCGCCGTCGGCAGGATCCCGTTCGGTGTGGCCATCACGCCGCGCCCCTCCCTGACCGTCACCAAGACCCACCGCGGCACGTTCGGTCAGCGCGAGAAGAACACCTACCGCATCACGGTCACCAACAATGGCACCGGCCCGACCGACGGCACCACCGTCACCGTGACCGACACCCTGCCCACAGGACTGACTGCTGTCTCCCTCAGAGGCACCGGATGGACCTGCACCCGGGCCACACTGACCTGCGCCCGCAACGACACCCTCACCCCCGGCGCCAGCTACCCGACCATCAAGCTCAGGGTCAAGGTGTCCTGCCGTGCGCCGGAGCAGGTCACCAACACCGTCACGGTCACCGGAGGCGGCAGCACCCCCGACACCGCCACCGACCCCACCACGATCAAACGCGGCAGACACTGCGAAAAGCAGCACCACCACCACAGCAGACACGACAAGAAGGACCAGCCCGGCAGACACGACGCGCCCAGGACCCAGCAGTGACACCACGATTGACGACCCACCACGAACAGCTGCTCTCCGGGTTGATCGAGGAAGTCGCCGCCGTGGCCGCCGAGACACTTAGGCGCCCTCGTCGGGGGCGAGGCGCGGGGTCCGCCTGCCGCGCAGCCCTGGCATCGGATTGCGCGTTCGGCAGCCCGCCACGTTCTTCCCCCGCATCATGATCACCACCTCGGGCGCCTGGACGTAGTCCCGCGCAGCGGGGTTCTTCGTGCAGCCGCCGCGGTGGATCACGTATGGCTCCTCACCGTGGCGGGGTTCTTGGACGGTGAAGCGACTCTCGCGCCAAGCGACTGCCTTGCGCCGCTCCAACCGCTTCCTTCTCCAGTCGCCGGATCGTGGCCCGCTCCTGCCCAAGCTGGAATTCCAGCCAGGCCGCAACGGCACGGTGCTTCGCGATGCGCTCCGGCAAGCTAGATTCGGACATGTATTCGATTCTAAGGCTGTGGACCCACGCCAGTGACGGCGACACACCCGATGGTGAAGTCGGCCCGGGGCGCGGTGCCGGTCTTTCGACCGGCCCGTTTCCCCGGAGCCGCTTCCCGAACCGGGCATGCGACTTGGCACCGCACC
>NZ_JBEYVV010000066.1:0-10005 GCF_040644155.1 Streptomyces sp. NPDC047022
CCCGGAGAGCCGGACGGCCACTCCTTCGGAGCCACGACCGGCAAGACCCGATCAGCCACATCCGGCCCTCCCGGGCCGCCTAACAACTTACGGAGCCCCGATGCGTCTGAGCGTTCCTCGTATCGCCCCCATTCTCATCGGACTCACCTCCGCCGCCTTCGGCGTCGTCACGCCGCCCGCTACCGCACAACCTGCCACACCGGGTCCGGATCCACTCGGCGTATCGCAGTCGGCTACGGCACCTACCCACCCAGCGCTCGGCGCTCCCCCCGCCGAGGCAAGCCGACCCACTCATGCCACCAGCCAGCCGCTGACTGTGAACGTGCCCAGCTGCAGCGAGAGCGACCTGCAAGCCGCGATCGGCGCTGTCGCCGCAGTGGGCGGCGCGGTCAACCTCAGGCGCCACTGCACCTACACCCTCACCGACGCCGTACCGCCCAACGACGACAACGGACTGCCGATCATCACGAATAAAGTTACGATCAACGGTTGTGGCGACACCATCACCCGAGCCGCAACCGCGGCCAATTTCCGTTTCTTCGAAATCGACGGCCCCAATGGGAACCTCACTCTCAACGCCCTGACCCTCAGCAATGGTCACGCGTCCAGCGGCCTCGGCAACGGCCGGGGCGGTGCCATCTGGCTCAGCGGCGTCGGTCCCGCACTGACGCTGAACAACAGCAGCCTCACCAGCAACACCGCCGATTCCTTTGGCGGGGCCATCGACAACGACAACGGCACGGTGAGCGTCAACAGGAGCACGCTCTATAACAACAGTACGAATGCCTCCGGCGGGGCCCTGTTTGCCAGCCCATTCGGAGGTTCCGGCACCGCGACCTTCGACAGAAGCAGGATCACCGGCAACCACGCAAGAACCCTGGCCGGCGGGATCGCCGCCGCTGTCGGCACGACGGTGACGCTGACCAGCACCCAAGTCACCCACAACGACGTCACCGGTACCAATCCGCAGGGCGGCGGCATCGCGCAAGCCGGAACCATGACGCTGAACAGAAGCAAGGTCACCGGCAACACCATCACCGGTGCCAATGCGCAGGGCGGCGGCATGGATAACCCACCCAACAACTGCGGTAGCCCCAGCACCGTACCCGGCTGCTCCTAATACCCGGTGATTCTCCATTTCCGCCCGGTTGCAAGGAGAAGGCGATGCATCTGACCGACCCGGCAGGTGAACCTGCAGCGCGGTCCGGGGGCCGAAAATGAGGGGGCCCTGGACGTGGCTGCGGGCGGGCGGGGAGCCCCGTCTCGACTTGCCATCCTGTCGCCCTCTCGGGCCGCTGAGGCTCGGCCGATGTGTTGATTGCTGAGCGCGCCTCTCATGCGTCATTGCACCCGTCAGTGAATGATGTCCGGGGCCGCAGATGCATCCGTCTCGGGCCCGCCGTCCTTCGAATTTCCCGATCGAACAGACGACGAGAGTAGGACACTTCATGAGTCCTGAACATCAGAGCCGCTCTGGCCTCGGCCCGCTTGGGCTGCGGACCGAGATGCTCACCGGCGGTGCGATGGCGTCGCTGGTGCTCGTCATGCTGGGGATCATCAACCCGGCGCTCGCGTCCTCGCCCCCATCGAGCACTCCCGCAGTGGCGGTGAGCGACAAGGGCAGGGACAGGTGCGACCGGTATCACCGCTACTCCGACAAGGGGGCCAGTTCCGTAGCAGAGACCGACGGAGGCAGGTGCCGCGGCAAGACCGGCGCGACAGGGCCGACGGGCCCCACCGGGCCTCAAGGTGAAAGCGGACCGACAGGGCCCACCGGCCCCACTGGGCCTCAAGGTGAAACCGGACCGACAGGGCCCACCGGCGCCACCGGAGCGGGCGTAGGAGGAAGCATCGGGGTCACTGGCCCCACGGAAACTTTTAATCCTCAGACCGGCGGCAGCGCTTCGGTAACGTGCCCGGCGGGCACCATTCTCTCCGGCGGAGGATATTCCACCAATTCCGGTCTAATGGTGGTGACTACAATGGAGAAGGCTGCGGCTCCCCCGAACACGTTTACTGTGTCTGCTTTCAACTTCAATACCAGCAGCACGGCGTCGATTTCCGCCACGGCGATTTGCCTCACTCCGTGAGTATTTGAGTGGCCACGATCGGGGTGACGCGTGAGCTCGACGCCATCGACGTACTCGTGCCGGAGGTCGCCCGGGTCGTCGCTGAGACCGAGGTCGCTTTCAAGCCCACGAAGTCTTCAGGGTGAGCCCTCTCTCGGAGCCGATCAGCAGATGGCGGCCTCCGCCTCCTGGGGCAGAGAGCGCGAGCGCGAAGCCACGAGCCCAATGCTCAAGGCCCGGACTGTGGTTCAGGGTGTTGTTGAGGTCGAAGGGGTCTGATGCAGGTTCGGGTGACATCTTGACCTGCCCCACCTCTCAGGTTCCAGTTCTGGTGGCTAACTGACAGCCCTTCACGGAAGGCTGGCAGTCATGCCTCGTCCCTATCCTCCGGAGTTCCGGGCGCGCGCCATAGCGCTGATCCACGCCGGCAAGCAGGCCAAACAGACAGCGGTGCAGCTCGGCATCCGTCCCGTCACGTTGTCGAAGTGGTTGCGGCAAGACGACATCGACAACGGGCGGCGACCGGGAACGCCGTCGAGCGAGTCTGCTGAGTTGCGGGCCGCTCCGCCCGCGCTGCGCCGACGCGCGCCCACACATGGATAGGACCGGAGGCCATGAGTCGATCACCGCATAGAGCGGCCCACGGCCAAGACCATGCCTCCGGCGGGGGATCGGCCGACACCGGGATGGTGGGGACGCCGTTCCCATCTGCGGGGCCGTAAGTGGCGTGCGTGGGGTGCTCCCATCCCGCCTGCCATCGCCCCAGGCAATGCCGAGCTGACGCGGCCCAGGGCGTCAAGGTCGTTCGTACAGTAGCGCGCTCCACCTTGACGCCCTGAACCACGCCCGCTCCACGGTGTGTGGGTCGACGGCAGACGGGATGGGAGCTGGGGAAAGTGGTGGGTTGAGGAGGTCGCGAGGTCCAGCGATCATCTGCGTCACGGTGTGCTGGTGTGTGGTCAGATGCCTGCCGGGTTCGAGGCGTGAGAGGTCAGCCGACGCAGCCGGTGACGATGACGGGGCTGCCGTCGCAGTTGGTGGGGATGTTGTGCCGGATCTCGGACCGGTTCACCGTGAACTGGGAGGGGGTCCATACGCCGCCCGGTGCTGTGGTGGAGGCGTTGTTGTTCACCTCACTGTGGTCGAGCGTCACCGTACTGCCGGAGTTGAGGATGCCGCCGGCCAGTGAATTGGAGCCGTTCGCGCTGTTGCGGTCGACCGAGCTGTCTCGCAGCATCACGGGGCCGCCTTCTGAGAGAATGCCGCCTCCCTCGCCGTCGGAGCCTCCTACGACGTTGCCTGAGACCTGGGTCTTGATGAGCGTCAGCGAGGCAGCAGTCCAGATCCCGCCGGCCTCATCACTCGAGGTGGTGTTGTTGAGGATCTTGCTGTTGATGAACTGGACGGTGCCGCCGAAGATACTGATGCCGCCTCCCTCGCCGCCGCCGCCGGCGTTGTTCTTCAGGGTGGTGTTGCGGTAGACGGCGTCACCGCTTTCGTGGTCGATGGCGCCGCCGCTACCGGCGGCGAAGTTGTGGTCGAACACGACCCCGTCGGTGGTGACGGTACCGTCCGACCGCAGGCCTCCGCCCACTCCGCCTGAGTTGTTGAAGGTGAATTGGCTGCGGGTGATGTACGCCGTGGCTCCCGGCTCGACATCGACACCGCCTCCCTCGATGTCGGCGTGGTTGTTGTCGAGGACGGCCTTGCTGAGCTTCAGCATGCCGGAGGCGTCGACGAGGATGCCTCCCCCGGCATCGGGTGCGTTGCCGCCGCGGATCGTGAGGTCGTCTAGCCGCAGATCACCGGTGGAGGTGACGTGGAAGATACGGAAGACACCGGCCGCCACCCCGTCACGCACGATCGTGGAGTCCCGGCCCTCGATGGTGAGCTGCCTGTCGACGGGAGGCAGCCCGTCGTTGCCGGCGTAGGCGGCGGTCAGGTGGTAGGTGCAGCGGCGGGCCAGGACGAGCGTGGATCCCGCAGGCGCCGTGATGAGCGCGTTGATCAGGGCCGTGGTGTCGCACGGCACCGGGATACCCGATCCCGATCCTCCCGCGACGGCCGGTACCGCACTCACGCCGTTGACCACGATCGTGGCCAGGGCGGCAATGGCGGACAGGGTGGTGTATCGCATGGCTCTCCTCGAAGTACAGGCACCTTCGGAGCACAGACGATCCCTCGCCCGTGTCGTGGACACTGGGAGCAAAGCCGCCCCCTGCACCTCTCCCGGTGAGCCGCAACCCCTCCTCACCCGGGCACAGCAGCAGATTCGGTCAAGAGGCCGCATACGTGGTTCAACCCGCCTGTAGGACCATGGCACTTTCCGTCGTCTGCGACAGAGGCCCTCTACAGGAGGCAAGGCAATCCGCGACCTGGTCGCGACTCCCTGCACGGCGGGGTGGAAGGACAGTGCGAGTGCCAGGACGTCGCGGAGTTCGGCGATCAGCAAGAGCGTCCGCCTCGTGCCCAATTCAGCGGGATCTCCCGGAGATACCAGGGGCGTGAGGGGTCAGCCGACGCAGCCGGTGACGATGATGGGGCTGCCGTCGCAGTTGGTGGGGATGTTGTTCCGGATCTCGGACCGGCTCACCGTGAACTGGATGTTGGTCCACACGCCGCCCGGTGCGACGGTGGAGGCGTTATTGTTCACCTCGCTGTGGTCGAGCGTCGCCGCTCCGAAGGCGTTGAAGATGCCACCGGCCTGCGAATTGCCGGACCCGTTCGCACTGTTGCGGTCGACTGAGCTGTCCCGCAGCACCAGGGTGCCGCCGGACTCGAAAATGCCGCCGCCCAAGCCGGCGGAGCCTCCTACGACGTTTCCGGCGACCTCGGTCTTGATGAGCGTCAGCGAGGCGTCATTCCGGATCCCGCCACCTTCCGAACCCGTGGTGGTGTTGTTGAGGATCTTGCTGTTGATGAACTGCGCGGTGCCGCCGAAGAGCTGGATCCCGCCGCCGCCGATGACTGAGGTGTTGTTCTTCAGGGTCGTGTTGCGGTAGACCGCGTCACCGTCGTCGTGGCCAATGGCCCCGCCGTCAGTGGCGGCGAAGTTGCGGTTGAACACGACGGCGTCGGTGGTGACGGTACCGTTCGACTGCAGGCCTCCACCCGAGCCGCCCGAGTTGTTGAAGGTGAACTCGCTGCGTGTGATGTATGCGGTGGCTCCTGTCTCGACATCGACGCCAGCTCCATCGGTGGTGGAGGTGTTGTTGTCGATGGTGGCCTTGCTGAGCTTCAGCATGCCGTCGACGAGGATGCCTCCCCCGTCGAAGGACGAGTTGCCGCCGCGGATCGTGATGTCGTCGAGCCGGAGGTCACCGGTGGAGGCGACGTGGAAGATTCGGAAGGCGCCGGCCGTCCCGTCACGGACGATGGTGGCGCCCTGGCCTCGGATGGTGAGTTGCCTGTCGATGGGGGGCAGTCCGTCGTTGCCGCTGTAGGCGGTGGTCAGGTGGTAGGTGCAGTGGCGGGCGAGGACGAGCGTGGATCCCGCCGGCGCGCCGGCGATCGCGGTGGTCAGGGCCGTGGTGTCGCACGGAACCTGGATACCCGATCCCGAACCTCCCGCGACGGCCGGTACCGCGCTCACGCCGTTGACGAGAACCGTGACCAGGGCGGCGATGCCGGACAGGGTGGTGTATCGCATAGCTCTCCTCGAAGTGCAGGCACCGCCGGAGCACAGACGGCCCCTCGTCCGCCTCCCGGACACTGGGAGCAAAGCCGCCTCCCGCACCTCTTCCGGTGAGCCGCAATCCCACATCACCCAGGCACAGCAGCAAATACGGCCAAGTAGCTGAACCGTCGCCCGACAGGACTGCAAGACGAGGACACTTCACCGCCACAGACGCCCGGCGAGCTCCGCAAGCGGGCAATGGGAACGACGTTCGAACGCCTGAGTCCAGCAACACCCGCCGGAGACCCGAAGGCGACCTGTATGACCGTCACTGACCGATCGCTGCAAAGCCACGGATCAGAAGGTGCCCGTGCCACTTCGGTACCAGATTCAGCGGGGAGCCACGGGGAACGGCAGTAGCGGACGCGTAACTGATCTCCCGTCCGCCTACGTAGTCGCTTCGCAGGTCCGGGCACCGTCTACCCAACCTCGCTCCTAAAGCGGTGCTCACAGAGGCAGCGACCCCAGCCCATGGGCTCATCGGGTGTTCCCGGCCCTGGGCGGTGGGTGTCAGGCAGTGCCGAGCGTGTGCCGTTGGCAGTGTGCTCTTGTGTCGTCCGGCCCCGCCTGGGTGGCACCGCCCCAGCGGCCCTCTCGGGGCCTCGCGAGGATCGGAGAGACGATGATGTCAGGATAGACGACCGGGGTCATGCGATGACCGGCACGATGCGGGGCAGGTTCGAACTGCTCGTGGTGGTGACCTTGGTGGTTCAGGGACTGTTCCTGGGGGCCGGGACCGCAGAGGCCGCAACCTCGAACTTCGCACCGAGCGTCGACTACCCCACCGGCAACGCCCCTGACGCGGTGGCGGTGGGTGATTTCAATGGTGACGGCCACCTGGACCTGGTCACCGCGAACTTCAACGCGAGCACGGTGTCGGTGCTCTTGAACAATGGTGACGGTACGTTCGGTGCCAAGACCGACTACCCCACCGGCAACACCCCTGCCGCGGTGGCGGTGGGTGACTTCAACGGTGACGGCCACCCGGACCTGGCCACCGCGAACTTCAACGCGAGCACGGTGTCGGTGCTCTTGAACAATGGTGACGGCACATTCGGCGCCAACACCGACTACCCCACCGGCACCCACCCTGCCTCGGTCGCGGTGGGTGACTTCAACGGTGACGGCCACCCGGACCTGGCCACCGCGAACTTCAACGCGGATACCGTGTCGGTGCTCTTGAACAACGGTGACGGCACGTTCGGCGCCAACACCGACTACCCCACCGGCGCCAACCCCAACTCGGTGGCGGTGGGTGACTTCAACGGTGACGGCCACCCGGACCTGGCCACCGCAAACTCCAACGCCGATACCGTGTCGGTGCTCTTGAACAACGGTGACGGCACGTTCGGCGCCAAGACCGACTACCCCACCGGGGCTACCCCCAACTCAGTCGCGGTGGGTGATTTCAACGGTGACGGCCACCCGGACCTGGTCACCGCAAACGAAAGCGTGCATACAGTGTCGGTGCTCTTGAACAATGGTGACGGCACGTTCGGCGCCAAGACCGACTACCTCACCGGCTTCGGCCCTGCCTCGGTCGCGGTGGGTGACTTCGACGGTGACGGCCACCCGGACCTGGTCACCGCGAACTCCGGCACGAATGCGGTGTCGGTACTCATGAACAATGGTGACGGTACGTTCGGCGCCAATACCGACTATACGACCGGTGGCGTCCCTGTCTGGGTGGCGGTGGGCGACTTCAACGGCGGACTGCCCGACCTCGTCACCGCAAACCAGGGCACGAGTACGGTGTCGGTGCTGCTCAACACCACTGGCCCGGCAGGTCCGGTGATCACCAGTCCGGCCGACGGAACAACGATCACGGACTGCCAAGGACGCCCCAAGCACCACAACGTCATGGGAAGCACAGGGCAGCGCTGCACGGTGACTTTCACCGGCACCGGCAGTTCCGGTGACACCGTCTCCGTCACCGATGAGCACGGCGCCACGATCTGCACCGCCATCGTCGATCCCGCCGGAAACTGGACCTGCACCTCGAAGAGACCGATCCCCCCAGGGCAACACACCTTCACTCCCACCGCCACTGCCCCCGGCGGTGGCACCACCACCGGCCCCTCCGTGACAGTGACCATCGAGCCGCAACCACACAAGCCCTGCAAGCCGCACAGGCGGGGCCTTGACGCGGCAGGTATGACCACCGCTGACCGTTCCCGCCAGAGCCACGGATCAGAAGGTCTCTGACATCCACGGCCGACATCAACGACACCGGACTGGGGCGTACACCAGCGTCCCTGTCCGGCCGTCGTACCAAGCGACGGCCGCAGCCGGAGCGGGATCGGATCGAACTTACAAGGCGGACGTCTCGGCCACATGAAGAGCGCCCTCCCAAGTTGTCTTTGGGCCGTAGGTGTCCGGGCTGTCCGGTCACAGACGGCTGTGTACCACCCGAAGAGTGGTACCGCCCGTCGGCGAAGCCGACCTCTCAATGGGCGAAGGAGCCGGAGGCGACTTCCGATCTGCTCTGCCTCTCCCGAGGAAACAACGCCTCTGACGCCTTCACGAGGGCGCACCGTAGCCCAACTGCGGACACGCTACCTGCCTGATACGCACTATTTGCGATACACGAGGGCACCGCACGCCTGCCGCGATCAAGGGGCATGCTGGTCAGGGCACATTCGCAAGCCGAACTCTGATTGTGCTCCGGAGCCGTTGTTCATCGCCGGAATGCCACCCTCCGGTGAATACGCGGTGGAACGGATCACCGAAGCATCTTCGTAGCTGCTTAGCACCAGGTAAGAGCATTGATAGTACGGAAGTAGATCAGTCTCCTCTAGGCACTTGGCCGCAGGTTCGAGTCCTGCCGGGGCGCCACTGAGAGCCCTCCCTCCGGGAGGACCTTTTTGCTGGTCAGAACTGGTGAAGCTAGGTACAGCGAAGCCCCGGGCTCCTCCTCGACGATCAAGGGGAGCGTCCGGGGCTGTCCGGCTGGAGGTAGCAAGGTCCAGCGATCATCTGCGTCACGGTGTGCTGGGGTGTGGTCGGATTCCCGCCGGGTTTGGTTCGTGAGGGGTCAGCCGACGCAGCCGGTGACGATGACGGGGCTGCCGTCGCAGTTCGTGGGGATATTGCGCCGGATCTCCGACCGGGTCACCATGAACTGGGTGCCGGTGTACACGCCGCCCGGCGCGACGGTGGAGGCGTTGTTGTTCACTTCACTGTGGTCCAGTGTCAC
The DNA here is from genome assembly GCF_040644155.1 of Streptomyces sp. NPDC047022. Taxonomy (NCBI): domain Bacteria; kingdom Bacillati; phylum Actinomycetota; class Actinomycetes; order Kitasatosporales; family Streptomycetaceae; genus Streptomyces; species Streptomyces sp. NPDC047022. The sequence continues at coordinate 8,942 of NZ_JBEYVV010000066.1, forward strand.
CGCACCTCCGTTGTTGTAGATACCGCCGCCCTGTGAAGTGCCAGAGCCGTTCGCGCTGTTGCGGTCGACCGAGCTGGACTGCAGCACCAGGGTGGCTGAGGAGTCGTTGTAGATGCCGCCGCCCGTGCCGCCGCCGCCTCCTACGACGTTGCCGGCGACCTCGGTCTTGATGAGCGTCAGCGAGGTATCGTTCCAGATCCCGCCGCCGGTTCCACCCGCGGTGGTGTTGTTGAGAATCTTGCTGTTGATGAACTGCGCGGTGCCGCCGTCGAGGTCGATGCCGCCGCCGTCGCTGCCTGAGGCGTTGTTCTTGAGGGTCGTGTTGCGGTAGATGGAGTCGCCGCTCTCGTGGTCGATGGCTCCGCCATAATTGGCGGCGAAGTTGCGGGCGAACTCGACCCCGTCGGCGGTGACGTCGCCGTCCGACTGCAGGCCTCCGCCCGCGCCGCCCGAGTTGTTGAAGGTGAACTCGCTGCGGGTGATGTACGCCGTGGCTCCGAACTCGACGTCGACGCCGCCTCCCTCGGTGACGGCGGTGTTGTTGTCGAGGGTGACCTTGTCGAGCTTCAGCATGCCGGAGGCATCGACGAGGATGCCTCCCCCGTCATCGGGCGCGTTGCCGCCGCGGATCGTGACGTCGTCGAGCCGCAGATCACCGGTGGACGTGACATGGAAGATACGGAAGACACCGGCCGACACCCCGTCACGGACGATCGTGGAGTCGCGTCCCTCGATGGTGAGCTGCCTGTCGATGGGGGGCAGTCCGTCGTCGCCGGCGTAGGCCGCGGTCAGGTGGTAGGTGCAGTGGCGGGCGAGGACCAGCGTGGATCCCGCCGGCGCCGTGGAAATCGCGTTGATCAGGGCCGCGGTGTCGCACGGCACCTGGATACCCGATCCTCCCGCGACGGCCGGTACCGCGCTCACGCCGTTGGCGAGAACCGTGGCCAGGGCCGCGATGCCGGACAGGGTGGTGTATCGCATGGCTCTCCGTAAGTTGTTAGGCGGCCCGGGAGGGCCGGGTGTGGCTTATGGCTCTCTGCCTTCAGTGGCTTCCAAGGAGTGGC
>NZ_JBEYVV010000067.1:0-9287 GCF_040644155.1 Streptomyces sp. NPDC047022
GTGACCTGCATGGTGGTCAGCTGGTTGACCGGCCCGTAGAGCCGCATCAAGAGCGTCACCATGGCCACCAGGGTGCCGAGCTCGACCGTGCCGTCGATGGTCAGGAATCCGCCCAGGCCGTAGACCAGGGCGGTGGTGACCGAGGTGAGCACGGTGATGATGATGAAGAGCATGCGCCCGTAGACCACCCCGGCGACCGAGATGTCGCGGACCCGGCCCGCTTTGCCGGCGAACAGTTTCGACTCGTCCTCGGAGCGGCCGTAGAGCTTGGCGAGCATGGCACCCGAGACGTTGAACCGCTCGTTCATCATCGAGCTCATCTCGGCGTCCAGCTGCATCGTCTCCCGGGTGAGCCGCTGCAGCCTGCCGGTGATGAACCGCACGGGCAGCAGGAAGAACGGGATCATCACCAGCGCGGCGACGGTGATCTGCCAGGACAGGTAGAACATCGCGCCCAGCACCAGGACCAGGGTCAGCAGTGTGGACACGGCCTGGGAGAGCAGGCTGGTGACGGCCTGCCGGGCCCCGATCACATCGGCGTTCAGCCGGCTGACCAGCGACCCGGTCTGCGCTCGGGTGAAGAAGGCCAGCGGCTGCTTCTGCACATGCGCGAACACCTTGGTGCGCAGGTCGTACACCAGCCCCTCGCCGACCCGGCCGGAGGCCCAGGCCTGCAGGTACAGCGCCCCGGCGTCGACCAGGGCCAGCACCGCCACCAGCAGGCACAGCCACATCACCACCGGGGTGCGCCGCGGGACGATGCCGTCATCGATGATCACCTTCAGGAGCAGCGGGCTGGCGGCGGTGATGACCGCGTCGGCCACCGTCGTCAGCAGCAACAGCGCCAGCGACCAGCGATAGGCCAGGGCGTACGGCAGAATCCGCCGGACCGTGCCGGACCGCACCCTCTGATGCGTGATCGAGTCGTCGTCGAACCGTATGGGGCCGAGAGTCGGCCCGCCCATCATCGACATGGAACAACCTGCCTCGCTTTCATGATGGATGGTCAGTTCTCGTCGCAGAACTCGATGGCCGCGGCGCTGCCCGCGTCCGGCCGGTCAGGCTCCAGAGGTGGGCCCCAGCCGGGGATCTTCGAGCAGTCGCCCACTCCTGGATCGTCATGTGAGGAGCGGTCCGAAGCGGGCACCTGGGCCGCGACACGGCTCCACACCAACCATGACACCGGGCCGACCCGGTGATCAAGGATGGTCAGACTGGCCGCGTACGGTCGGCGGTCGGCCGGACGCCGCCGTTCAATTGAGGCCCCGTCGCAGTTGAACGACCGGCCCGGCCGGGTCGTCGATCGGCCCTCAGGAGGTATCCCCGAGGCGGATACGGGGGGTCGCTGATTAGTGCGACGGGCTGAAGAACAATCACGTGCCGCCCACATAGGTTGAGTTCGCCCGCCCCCGGTGAATCCCCCGTTGAGCCGGGGGCGTGGCCACTGACCGATTCAGCTAGGAGTGACGACGTGACGACGGCATCCGCAGCCGCGGCGACATCGGCGAACCCCGGCGGTCCTTCCGCCAACGCAGCGATGGCGAGGCAGGTCACCAAGGCGTACGGCGCGGGGGAGACCCGGGTCACGGCGCTCGACGCAGTCGATGTGGACATCCAGCGCGGCCGGTTCACCGCGATCATGGGTCCGTCAGGATCCGGCAAGTCGACCCTGATGCACTGTCTGGCGGGTCTGGACACCGTGACCGAGGGCCGGATCTGGATCGGCGAGACCGAGATCACCGGCCTGAAGGACAAGCAGCTGACCGAGCTGCGCCGGGACAAGATCGGCTTCATCTTCCAGGCGTTCAACCTGCTGCCGACGCTGAACGCCATCGAGAACATCACGCTGCCGATGGACATCGCCGGCCGCAAGCCCGACCAGGGCTGGCTGGACCAGGTGGTGGCCACCGTCGGTCTGGCCGACCGGCTGAAGCACCGGCCGACCCAGCTGTCGGGCGGTCAGCAGCAGCGCGTCGCGGTGGCCCGGGCCCTCGCGGCCCGGCCGGAGATTATCTTCGGCGACGAGCCGACCGGAAACCTCGACTCCCGCTCCGGTGCCGAGGTGCTGACCTTCCTGCGTCGCTCGGTGGACGAACTCTCGCAGACCATCGTGATGGTCACCCATGACCCGGTCGCCGCCAGCTACGCGGACCGGGTGCTCTTCCTGGCCGACGGCGCGATCGTGGACGAGATGCACGCGCCGACCGCCGACACCGTTCTCGAGCGCATGCGCCGCTTCGACGGCAAGCGCACCAGCTGAGGCGAGGCCGAACCCATGCTGCTCAAGACTTCACTGCGAACCTTCTTCGCACACAAAGGCCGGATGATCCTCTCGCTGTTCGCGATCGTGCTGTCGGTGGCGTTCGTCTCCGGCACCCTGGTCTTCTCCAACACCGCCACCAGCACCTTCGACAAGCTCTTCGCCTCCACCGCCTCCGACGTCTCGGTCACCCAGACTCCGCCCAAGAAGGGCGTCGGACCGTCGGGGGGAGGGAACCCGCTGATCGTGCCGGCCAAGCTGGTCCAGCGGGTCGCCGTCCAGCCGGGCGTGAAGTCCGCCAAGGGCGCGATCTCCGTCGCGAACACCGGCCTGGTCAACTCGAAGACCAACAAGGCGATCGGCTCGGGAGGCGGCGGTCCCACGATCGTCGGCGCCTGGGTCCCCGGCCCGCGCACCCCGCTGACGATCACCTCCGGCAGCGCCCCGGTCGGCTCCGGCCAGATGATGATCGACGCCGACACCGCGACCGCTGCCAAGCTCCACGTCGGTGACCGGATCCGGGCCACCAACGAGCTCGGGACGTTCGACTACACCATCTCCGGCATCGCCACCTTCACCGGCACCAACCCCGGCGCGACGCTGGGCTACCTGGACGTCCCGACCGCCCAGCACGACCTGCTCGGCACTGCCACCGGCTTCACCTCCATCGAGGTGTTCGGCACCGGCAGCGCCTCGAACGACCGGCTCAAGTCCGAGATCACGGCAGCGGTCGGTACCGGCTACGACGTCAAGACGGCCGCCCAGCAGAAGGCGGACAACGGCAAGGACGTCGGCAGCTTCCTGAACTTCATGAAGGACGCGATGCTCGGCTTCGCCTTCATTTCGCTGCTGGTCGGCGGCTTCCTGATCGTCAACACCTTCTCCATGCTCGTCGCCCAGCGCACCCGCGAGATCGGGTTGATGCGCGCACTGGGCGGCAGCCGGCGCCAGGTCAACCGCTCCGTGCTGATCGAGGCGCTGTTGCTCGGGGTGATCGGCTCCACGCTCGGCATGCTGGCCGGCCTGGGCGTCGCCGTGCTGCTCATCCGGCTGATGGCCATGGTGGGCATGAAGATCTCCTCTTCGCTGACGATCGGCGCCAACGTGCCGATCGCCTGCTACGGGGTCGGGATCATCGTCACGGTGCTGGCCGCCTGGCTGCCGGCCCGGCGGGCCGGCAAGATCTCGCCGATGGCGGCGCTGCGCGAACACGGCGCCCCGGTCGACAAGGCGACCAACCGCAAGCGGATCGTGCTGGGCCTCGTGCTGACCGTCCTCGGCGCCGCATTCCAGGTGGTCGGTGCGATGGGCGGGCAGAAGGGCGAGGTGATCGGCGGGGCCTCGGTCACGATGATCGGCGTCGTGGTGCTCGGCCCACTGCTGGTCACCGGTGTCGTCGGGTTGCTCGGCAAGGTGCTCCCGGCGGTCTTCGGCACCTCCGGCACACTCGCCCAGCGCAACACCGTCCGCAATCCGCGCCGGACCGGCGCCACAGCGGCCGCGCTGATGATCGGACTCACCCTGGTCACCGGGTTCTCGGTGGTCGCCTCCTCCACGGTCAGCTCCAGCAACGCGCACATCGACCGGTCGCTGGCTGCCGACTATCTCGTCGACGGAGGCCAGACCGGACTCACCTCGGCCATGCTGGCCTCGGTCAAGCGCACTCCAGGGCTGGACCATGTGACCGAGGAGAAGTTCGTCATGAGCACCCTCACCCCGCCGAAGGGCCCCGGCACGGACCTGGCCATCACCGCGGTCTCGCCGTCCATCCTGAAGGACCTCCAGGTGCCGGCCGGCTCCGGAAGCATGGCCGCGGTGATCAACGACGGCGGCATCTCGATCGACCAGACCTTCGCGACCCAGAACAACCTGAAGGTCGGCGACATGATCACCGTCGACTACGGCAAGGGCTGGACCCAGTCCGTGCCGGTCCGCCTGATCACCACCGAGGGCAACCCGTTCTTCGACCGGCAGTCCTTCATCGCGATCTCCACGGTGGCCAAGGTGCTCCCGGCCGACCGGATGCCGGTCGACGGCGCCTTCTTCGTCAAGGCGGCGAGCGGCGCGGACAAGGCGCGGACCTACCAGGCTCTCCAGGACTCGCTGACCGCCTACCCGCTGGCGACGGTGCAGGACCGCGCCGGCTTCAAGCAGCTGTCCCAGCAGCGGGTCAGCGTCCTGCTCAACCTCATCTACGGCCTGCTCGCCCTCGCGATCATCGTCGCGGTGCTCGGAGTCATCAACACCCTGGCCCTGTCCGTGGTGGAGCGCACCCGTGAGATCGGCCTGTTGCGGGCCATCGGCCTGTCGCGCCGTCAGCTGCGCAGCATGATCCGACTGGAGTCCGTGGTGATCGCGGTGTTCGGTGCACTGATCGGCACCGGCCTCGGGGTGGCCTGGGGCATAGCCGACCAGCGTGCCGAGAAGGCCACAGGGATGAACGTCCTGAGCCTGCCGGTGACCACGATCGTCGTGGTGCTGCTGCTCTCCGCCGTGGTCGGCCTGCTGGCCGCACTGGTCCCGGCCTTCCGTGCCGGTCGCATGAACGTTCTGACGGCCATCGCCTCGGACTGAGCGCTCCCGTGATGGCAAGAAGCCGGCCGCCCCACCCGGGGCGGCCGGCTTCTTTGCGGCCTGGCCGATCTTCGCTCGTGAAGCAGGCGTACCGGCCCCGCTCGTGGAAGTGCGAGGCCAGCGGTCCAGGTGTCTAGTCGGCCTCGGTGTTGCCGGGATGCAGCAGCTCCATGGTCTCGTGGCTGATGTTCAGCTCGAGCTCCTCGGGAGTGCAGTAGCTGAAGCAGACCATGATGCGCTCGGCGCCCTCGTCCACCGGCGAGACCCGGTGCATGGAGGTGTCGGTCCGTAGCAGATACGCCGATCCGGTGGCGGGATGACGGCGCTCGACCTCGCCCTCGGCGAGGAACCGTTCCACATCCGGGTTCGCCTTGTCCCAGAACGTTCCTCGCACGAACTCCAGGCTTCCGCCCGCATTCCGGGGCGCCGCCTGGATCAGCCACACCAGGGCCAGCGAATAGTCGTCCCAGTGCCAGCCATGGCCGTCACCCGGCCGCTCCATCCGGGACGAGATGAACTCCTCGGGAACGTAGGGAACGGGCACGACCTCCAGGCCCGTGATCTCGGACAGACGGGCCCTGAGCGCCGGGGAGTTGAATACCGTGGGAATGACGGAAGTGCTCGCCAACAGCGTGTTGCGGTCGATATTGGAGAAGAATCGCGGCGTGTTCCCGGTCGAGGGGACCCGGATGTCCCGGCGAAGACTCCGCGCACCGTAGAGCTGCTCCAGCTCCTCCCTGGTGCGAAGCAGCAAGTCCTCGGGAAGAAAGTCGCTGATCTCGACGAAGTCGTTCTCCTGCCACTCCTTGGCGAGCGTCGGGACGAGTTCCCGGAAATCAGCGGCGTCGAAGTGGTGCTCCAACCGCCGGGAAATGCCCTGCGCGTCGTCCTGGCCCATAGCCGTTGCCTCCCACGGATAACTGCTCGTTCGCTACGGCTGGCCGGCATCCCAGTGACGTCGATGAACTGGGGCGTGTGCTTGGAGCGGCGGAAATGCCGTACCAAGTCGGTCTGTTGTGCCGCACAGCTGCTCCGGCAACCATTCCGCAGATTCGTCCCGCTGCTCAACCCGCGTGGTGTGATGTGGTTGAACGCGGTTGGCGGCCATCGGTTTCGGGTCCGGGCCGTAATTGAACAGGAACGCACGGAATAGGAGTGTGCTGCCAAGAGAGCGGCTGGATCCCATGCGCGGCCGACATGCCGTTCGCGGCCGACCTGCCGTGCACTGCGTTTCCGCTACCGTCGCGCCGGCCCGGACGGAAAGCCCGCTCAGAACGGATCCGTCGCCGCCGGCCCGACAGCCGGGCTCCCACTGGAACTTCCGGGCCCGACCGGCGACTTCACTTGCAGTTCATTGCCAGCCGCCCGGGCGGTCTGATCCGCGCCCGCTCCACGGCCCGCCCGTGTCAACGGGCCCGCGAGCGCACCGGCTCGCGGGCCCGTGACGTCCCGTCAGCCGGCGACGGCCACCCGATCGGCGTCGCTCGCCTGGGTGTTCAGCTCCTGTGCGAACTCCAGCCAGGTCTCCGCGCACTGGCGAGCCAGGTCGACCACCAGGGATCCGCAGTGCGCCGGGACCACGGCGGTCAGCTCCGACCACTCCTCGGTACCGATGGCGTTCTGCTGCAGCAGGCGCAGCAGCTGCCGGCCGTCCTCCTTCTGGCGCAGCGACGGGTCGCGCACCAGCTTCGCCAGGACGGCCGTAGGGTCGGACGGCATCGGCCGCATCTGCCGGACGTTGGTCCGCTCCCGGGGCGGCGGCACGTCCCCGGCGGACGAGTCGTTCGTCGCCGGCAGCGGCGACTCGCCCTTCGTCAGGCGACGGCGGACGTCACTGACCGTCGCCGGGGAGATCCCTGCCAGCCGGGCGATCTCCCGCAGCGAGGACTCCGGCCGCTCGGCCAGCAGTTCGGCCGCGCGCCGGCGGCCCTCGGCGCTGTTCAGCGGCCGGAGCTTGCCGTCCCGGCCGACTCGCGCGCCCACCTGGGCGGACGCCTCGGTCGACTGCCGGCGGACGGTCGCGACGGCCTTGGCGCCCAAGCCCGTGGACCGGGCGATCGCCCGGTCCGAAAGGTGCGGGTGCGAGGCCACGATCCGGACGGCGGCTGCTCGGCGGTCCGCCAGCGACAGCGGCAAGCCGTGCGCGACGTTGGCCTCGACCGCCTTCAGGAAGGCGTCCTCCGCGCTGCCGTCGAAGAACTGCACCTCGACAGTTCGCTGTCCTTTGGCCACCGCGGCCAGCAGCCGATGCATGCCGTCGATCACCCGTAGGGTGCGGCGATCGACCAGAATGGGCGGTAGCGTCACATCCAGCCCCGCCAGACGTGCGATGTGCTCCTCGTCCCGGCCGCCGGTCCGCGGCGACTCGCCCGGGACGAGTTTTGAGATCTCGATCGTCACGGACGCGCGCGTCACAGTGTCTTCCTGGCTCAAAGTATCCCCCGTTGCAGTACGGCTCTTCGCAGGGCATGGGTGTGCCGAGCGAGTACACACGAGGTACCGATACGTGGATCGCGACGTACCAGTCCCTGTCACCACGGACCCTTGAGCTGTCCACCCGAGCTCAAGGGTCGTCTGTCACGACATGCTCTGAACAACATACGTGTTTCAATCATCGCTTCCAAAAGTCAACTTCGAGAAGTCACACAGTGATGTATTGGCAATATTCCAGCGGTCCTCCAGCCGACGGCGAGCACACACACGGGGCCTGCCGTCGCCGGGCCGGGCGGCGCTGAGTCCGGGGGCCGTCGTGGCAAGAAATACGGAAGCGCCGAGCGTTTCCACCCGACGCTTCCCGTCCCGTCGTCCATGCAGCCGAATCCCGAAGGCCGCCTCCCTGCGGTGAGGGAGGCGGCCTTCGGGTCGGGTCGGCGACAGGGTGAAAGGGGTCAGCTCTGGGCCATGGCCTCGATCAGGCTCTTGGGCCGCATGTCGGTCCAGTTCTTCTCGATGTAGTCGAGGCAGTCCTGACGGGCAGCCTCGCCGAAGACCTTCTCCCAGCCTGCCGGCACCTCGGCGAAGACCGGCCAGAGCGAGTGCTGACCCTCGTCGTTGACCAGGACCAGAAAGTTGGCGTCAGGGTCGTCGAACGGGTTCGTCATCACGTTGTTCCTTTCTGCGGGCATGATGTGGACCGCTCGGCCCCACCCGGCTCCCACTATGGCCCGAGGTCCCGATCACCAGTCAACCGGGAGATATGTGCCCGGACCTGACCGTTCAACCGCGCCGGAGCGGCAGTTGGACACCGGTCGCACCACCCGTTGATCCGTACGGCGACGCGGTGCCATGGTGGAGCGCGGCGGAGCTGCGCCGTTTCCGGGGCCTGGGAGAAGCGCTCAGCGCCACGGTCCCCGAGAAGCAGCCCCGCCGCCCGCTAGGCCCAGCCAAGCAGTCACCGCCGTGTTATCCGACTCCGCGATCAACTGACGGGACATCACATGGCGAGGACGTTCTCCAAGAGGGGCAGGCGCTCCGGCAAGGGCAGCGGCGGATCCCGGGGCATCGACCTACCGGGTCTGCGCATCGACCCCTCGGTCACCCGGCAGCGGGTGCGGCCGGGGACGGTCCGGCGCATCATCCCCTTCGCCAGGCGCTACCGCCGGCCCCTGGCCGGGTTGCTGCTCAGCACGGTTCTCGACGCGGTCATCGCAGCGGCCATCCCGGTGATCCTGAAGCTGGTGGTCGACGACGGCATCATCCCGCGCCGGACCGCAACGGTGGTCTGGTTCTGCCTGCTGGCCGCCGGTCTCGCAGTGGTCGACGGGGCCGTCGTGTACCTGGAAGGCCTCTTCTCCGGCCGGGTGGGCGAGGGGGTCGTCTTCGACCTGCGCACCAAGGTCTTCGACCATGTGCAGCGGCAGCCGCTGGCGTTCTTCGCCCGCGCGCAGACAGGAGCGCTGGTCAGCCGGCTCAACGCCGATGTGATCGGGGCCCGGCAGGCCCTCACCAGCCTGCTGGCACAGTCCCTCTCCGCCTTGCTGACCATGGTCCTGGTGCTGGGCGCGATGTTCTACCTGTCCTGGCAGATCACCGTCGCCGCGCTGCTGGTCATCCCGCTCGCGCTGGTGCCGGTCCGGGTGTTCGCCCGTCGACTGCAGCGGCTCACACGGGAGGGCATGCAGCTCGATGCCGAGCTGAGCTCGCTGATGAGTGAACGCTTCAATGTCTCCGGCGCGACCCTCGCCAAGCTCTACGGCCGGGCGGACCGGGAGAGCCGGCTCTTCTCGGACAGGGCCGGCCAGGTCCGCGACGTGAACCTCGGTGCCGTGGTGACCAGCCGGATGCTGCTGATCACCGTGGCGCTGCTGACCGCCGTCCTCACCGCCCTGGTCTACTGCATCGGTGGCGTCCTGATCATGAACGACAAGCTCCAACTGGGCACGCTGGTGGCGATGATCGCCCTGCTGCTGCGGCTCTACGCTCCGGTCAACCAGCTGTCGACCATCCAGTCCAG
>NZ_JBEYVV010000068.1:0-9143 GCF_040644155.1 Streptomyces sp. NPDC047022
GGCGGTCGCGGTGTCCTCCTTCAGATAGAGCACCGGGTGGTCGCAGATCTGCTTGAGCGGGCCCCTTCTCGTACCACCGGTGGTGGCCCTGTCGTGGTCAGCGGCCCAGCCAGCGCGGTTCGCGCTGCTCGGCGAAGGCCTTCGGGCCCTCGATGGCGTCCTGACTGTGGCGGCGTCGCTGCTCCCATGCGAAGGCGGTGTTGAACGCCTGCTCCAGGGGCATGTCCACCGAGCGCATCACGGCCTCCTTGATGGCTCTCACGGCCAACGGAGCGCTGCGCAACAGGTCCTGGACCCACTCCTCGACACAGTCGTCGAGCTGCTCGGCCGGTACCACCTGGTTGACCAGCCCGAAGCCCAGGGCGACATCCGCCGTCATCCGACGGCCGGTCAGCAGGTAACCCATGGCGGCCTTCAGCGGCAGCTGCCGCGCGAGCCGGAAGGCGCCGCCGGCGCCCGGCACCAGGCCGAGTCGTGCCTCCGGCAGGGCGAAAACCGCCTGCTCGGAGGCGATGACCAGGTCACAGGCCAGGGCGAGCTCGAAACCACCGCCCAGCGCATAGCCGTTGACCCGGGCGATCACCGGCTTGGAGAGGGTGAACCGCTCGGTCAGCCGCGGCCAACCGGGCTGGCCGCGGCTGCCGAAGGTCGACCGCGGCACCCCCTCCTCGTCGAGGCGGGCCCGTTCCTTCAAGTCCTGCCCGACGGTGAAGGCACGGTCACCGGCACCGGTCAGCACCACCACCCGGACCTCGTCGTCCGCCTCGACGTCGTCCCAGACCGCGGCCAGCTCCTCATGCATCCGCAGATCCATGGCGTTGAGGGCGGCGGGCCGGTTGAGCGTGACGCGGGCGACGTGGTCCTGCTTCACGTAGCGGACGCGCGGATCCTCGGCATCGCTCACCGAGCGGTCTCCGGCTTCGCAGCGGAGAACCGGCCCACCTTGTCGATCACGTCGGAGCTGTACAGGCGCAGCGCCTGCTGGAAGGCGAACTCCGCCATGTAGTAGCGGAATTCGACCATGGACTCGGCGGAGAGGTTGAGCATGCGCCGGTTGGCGAGCACGGCCGCGCCGCGCAGCCGCTCGACGCTGCGCTCGATGGCGTCGTCCAGCGCGGCGCTCTCGTGGACCTCGTCGACCAGGAGCCGGGCCTCGGGCTCGGTCGCCCAGACCCGTCGGCCTTCCAGGATCACCTGGCGTGCCAGTCGGTTGCCGGCGGCCCGGCTCAGCCGGAAGTTCGAGGCACCCGGGATGATGCCCTCTTCGGCGGCGGGCAGGCTGAAGAAGGAGTCCGAAGCGGCGAGCACGTGGTCGAAGACCAGCAGCAGCTGGGCACCGCCGCCGATGGCGAAGGCGTCGACCGCGGCGACCCACGGCTTCTCGACCGTACGACCCCGCCAGGCCGCCCGCTCCTCGACCAGGACGCCGCGCAGGATCTTGTGGATGTAGCCGAGTTCGCGCCGCAACAGGAAATCAGTGAGGGAAATCCCGCCGCCGTGCAGGGACTTCAGGTTGATGCCCGCACTGAACACGCGCCGGCCCCGGTACCGCGGGTGCGTCATCACGCCGCCCCGCAGCAGGCACACCTCCACGGCCGGATCGAGCAGCGCCAGGTCGACGGCGGTCTCGATGTCGTCGATCTGCCGGTTGTCCTCGGCGTTCAGGCAGTCGTCGCGGACCATGGTCAGTCGGGCCGCGGCACCGGTGCGCTCCAGCACCACCGAGCCCAGATCGGCTCGGCCGGTCGCGGAGAACCCGGCCAGCAGGTCCAGGGCGCGCGGGGTGGGGCGCAGCATCGTTTCCATCAGGTGCGGACCGGCCTGCGGGGAGGCCAGCACTTGGCGGAAGAAGATGCCCTGGTCGATCTCCAGGCCTTCCTTGGCGGCCTGGATCCGGGTCCGCTCGATGGCGAGTTGTTCCTCGGTGGGTACCAGTCCGGGGAAACCGGCCGCCGCGGCCCGGGCGAGTTCGGCCACCCGCAGATGGCGGGTACGGCCCTCGGTGAGCTCGTCGTAGACGGCGTCGGTGTGGACGTCCAGGAAGGCGGCGCGCAGGTCCCGGGTGGCGTCGACGGCTGCCGCGGCGGTGGCGCGCTGCTCCGCCGTGCGCTGCTCCGGCACCGGCAGGGTGGCGAGCAGCTTCTCGGTGCGTGCGGCGGCCTCGGCCAGCGCCACGCGAGCGTGGGCCAGCTCCGCACGGACCTCCTGCGGCCCGTCCTGCCGGGTGGCCGAACGCTCGCTGGTGGTGACGGGGGGGTGCGTGGTGGTCACGAGGCGGCTCCGACGGCGGTGCGGCGCAGCTCGCGGTCGCAGGCAGCCAGGTGGACTCCGAGCGCCTCCTGGTAGCTGGTGGTGGGCGCGTCGATCATCAGCTGGCGGCGGATGGCCAGCTCGGTACCCGAGGCCGCGCCGGCCCGCTCGGCTGCCAGTGCCAGGGCGCTGTCCCGGTCGTCGGCCGGCTCGTCGATCAGGTGCAGGGCCAGTGCGTCGGCCGCCTCGATCGGGGTGCCGAAGAGCACTGCGCGGCGGATCGCGGGGGCATTGGCGCCGCGCTGCGCCAGCCGGTAGAGAGCCATGCCCGGCCAGGTGGCGGTGCCGTCCCCGACCGGGACCACCAGCCGTACCCAGCCGATGGCGATCCGGTAGTCGGTGGCCAGCAGCGCGTCCAGCGCCAGGCCGCCACAGTCGCCGTCGGCGATCGCGATGGTGGCCGCGGGCAGCCGTTCCAGGCGGCGCAGCGCGCGCTCCCACTTGCTGACCAGTGCCACGGTCAGGTCGCCGGCCCACGGCCCCTGCGGGACACCGGAGACCTGGACGAGTACCCGGCCGATGCCGGCCCGGTCCTCGGCGCTGTCGCAGACCGCGTTCACCGCCGTGACCAGGTCTGCCGACAGCGGCTCACGGCCGTCGATCCGCAGCACCAGGTCCTCGGCATCCGCCGGTGCCGACGGCGTGACGCGCTTACTGTCCTTCATCTGATTCTCCGTCACCATTGCACCAGTGCCGTCTCGATGGTCGATCCGGGCCCCATGGTCATCAGGACGCCGTAGTCACCCGGCTGGGTGACCCCTTCATGGAGCAGCCGCTCGTAGGAGAACAGGAAGGAGCCGCTCGACAGGTTGCCGTAGTCGCGCAGCACGCTGGTGGTGTGCCGCACGTCGTGCCGCGTCAGACCCAGGTTGACCCGGACCGCGTCGATGACCTTCTTGCCGCCGGAGTGGATCAGCCACTGGCTGATGTCACTGCGCCGCAACCCGGCACCGGACAGCAGGCGGTCCACCACCTGTTCCGCGTTCGCCCCCACCACGTAGGGAACCTGCGGGTCCAGGTAGAAACTGAACTTGCCCTGCGCTTCGTCCCAGTCGTAGCGCATCGCGTCGATGGCGTCGGTGATGATGTGGCTGGCGAAGCCCAGGATGCGCGGGCTGCCGGCACCCGCGGGCACGCCGGCCGGGGCGTATGCGGTGTCGGGGGCGTCGGCGATCAGGGCGATCGCGGCCGCGCCGTCGCCGAACAGGCTGTTGACCACCGCGGTGCGCAGGGTTCCGTCGATCACATACGCTGCGGAGCACGCCTCGACGCAGAGCATGACGGCGACCTTGCCCGGATTGGCGACCGCCCAACCGTGGGTGGCGTTGAGGGCGTTCAGGCCGGCGTTGCAGCCCATCCCGACGACGTCGATCCGGCTCGTCCTGGGCAGGATGCCCATCTCGCGTATCAGGTGGGCACTCAGGCCCGGGGTCAGGAAGCCCGTGGTGGTTGTGCAGCAGAGGTAGTCGATGTCCGCCGGCTCGATGCCGGTGTTCTCCAGGCAGGTGCGTATCGCCCGCGCACCCATGTCCAGCGCGATCCGTTTGTGCTTGGCGAGCAGTTCGCCCTGCAGCTCCGTGATCACGTTTCCGTCGTCGTCCAGCGGCGGGACGGTCAGGAAGCGCCGCTCGATGGCGCTGTTCAGGAAGACCGAGCGGACCTTCGGATCCGTGATCTTGAAGATGTCGAGCAGCTCCGACTGCGTGTAGGAGTGCTCCGTGTTCGCCGTGCCGACGCCCACGATCCGGGCCGTGCCCGGGCCGTTCTTGCCCTCGGTCGCCGACGGGTCCAGGAGGCCGGTGCCGGCGAGGCCGGTGCTGACGGTCATCGGAAGGTCCACCCCCACATACGGGTCTTGCTGCGGATAGGGCGTACTGCCGTCAACATGTCGCGTACCTTCCTGCTCATGGCGTCCAGAGAGAGGAACGGCCGTTCCCGCCGCGATGCGGAAACGGCCTCCGTTGTCCCTATCGCCTGTTCGTTGCTTCAGACCTGGGCCTGAGCTCTGATGAACTCCGCCAGCCGTCCGATTCCGTCCGTGATTTCGGCGTGCGTCAGGTAACTGACGGACAGCCGGATGCTGTGCTCTCCGCCGCCTTGGGGATAGAAGTAGGACATCGGCGTCCAGATCACACCGAACTCCTCCGCCGAACGCACCAGCGCCGCGTTGTCCGCGCGGAACGGCACCCACAGCGAGAGGAAGAAGCCTCCGGTCGGTTCGTTCCAGCGAACTCCCAACGCCTCCCGCTCACCCGGCGGGAAGTTCTTCCCCAGCTGTTCCAGCGTCGCCCGCATTGCGTCGCCGTAATAGGCGGCCGCCTTCGCGTTCAGCTCCGAGGTCCGGCCGTCGGCCGCGAGCAGCATGCCGGCCACCACGGCCTGACTGACCGCCGACGTGTTCACCGTGATCATGCTCTTGATCTTGGTCAGCTCGTCCGCCAGCAGCCCTGTCCCACCCGAGCCGTCGACCACCGGCTGATCCGCGACCGCATACCCCACTCGGGCACCCGGGAACAGCGTCTTGGACAACGAGCCCAGGTGCACCACTCGCCGGTCACGGTCCAACGACTTCAGCGTCGGCAGCTGCCGTCCCGGACTGACCATACGGTAGGGACTGTCCTCGAGAATCAGGATGTCCTGACGCGCTGCCAACTCCAGCAACTCGCGGCGCGTCTCCAGCGCCATCGTGGTCCCCGACGGATTCGAGTGATCCGGAATCACATAGAACGCGCGCGCACGGCGCCCGCGCGCCCGCTCCGCGACGATCGCCGCCTCCAGATCCGCACACCGGAAACCGTCCTCGGCCTCGTCCACCGCCACCAGCGCCACGTCCAGGAGCCGGGCCGCGCCCGAGATCCCCACATAGCAGGGACTGGAGACCAGTAACACGTCCTGCGGACCGGAGATCAACGCCCGCACCGCCAGGAACATCGCCTCCTGGCAGCCGACCGTCACCACGATCGACTCCGCCGGGACGTCGATGTCCTCGTCCTTGCGTAGCGAATCGGCGATCAGCTCGCGGATCTGCCCGCTCGTCGGACCGTACTGGAACAGCGCCGAGCGCACCTGCCCGGGCGACGCCCCGCCCTCCTCCAGATGGTCCAGATAGCGCCGCAGATACCCGAAGATCTGCTCGGTCTCGAAGAAGCCGTCATACGGCCGCCCCGGCGCGAACGAAACCGCCTGCGGATACCGCATCGTGATCTCGTTCAGGAAGTTCATGGTCTCCAGCACGGGATCGGACACACTGCCGTGCAGCTCCTCCCGGCGCAGCCCGGATCCCTCGTACCGAGCCCGGTCCGGCACCACGACCGGCGTGCCGGCCGGATGTGGGACCTGCGGCGCGGACCGCACCAGTTCGGGGCCCGCGTCATCGACCGAGCCGGTTCCGGTGAGCATCATCGCCTCCGTCAGTTCCTCGATGAGAGTGCCCAGGACGTGTGTCACGCCGTACGACTGACCGACCGCCAGGCCGTGCAGCACCGGACGTCCGACGAGCACCGCGTCCGCACCCGATGCCAGCGACGCCAGCACGTCCGCGCCACGCCGGACACCTCCGTCCAGCAGTACCGGACACGCGCCCGCGACCGCCGCCGCCACCTCGGGCAGTACCTCCAAGGTCGCCGGCGCGCCGTCCAGCTGCCGCCCGCCGTGGTTGGACACCACGATCCCGGCCGCCCCTGCCGCCAGCGCCCGCCTGGCGTCAGCTCCGGTGAGAACGCCCTTGACCAGCACCGGCAGCGAACTCACCGAACGGATCCATTCGATCACCGACCAGTCCAGCGCGGCGTCGAACTCCGCCAGTGCATGACTGCTCGGGGACGAGAACCCGCCCCCGGTGAGGTTGGCCGGCGCGATTCCCTCCGGCAGCCGGAACTCGTTGCGGAGATCCCGCAGCCGCCGCCCCAACCGTGGGGCGTCCGCCGTCAGGACCAGCGCCTCGAACCCGGCCCGTGCCGCGCGTTCGATCAACCGCCGCGTCGTGTCCCGGTCTCTGAAGCAGTACACCTGCAACCACAGCGGCGCCGCCGCCGCCCACGCTATGTCCTCGAACGTCCGACCAGCGAACGTGCTGACCACCAGCGGCACGCCCATCGGGCCCGCGGCCAACGCCGTGGCCACCTCGCCGCCCGGATCCGCCATCGTGTGATACGCCATCGGTGCCACCGCGATCGGCACACCCCAGTCCCGGCCCAGGATCTGCGTCTGCGTGTCCGGTTTCCCGACGCCGGTCAGCACCTGCGGGCGGAACCTCACCCGGTCGAAGGCCTCGAGATTGGCGGCGAGCGTACGCTCCCCGCCGGCTCCGCCCTCCAGGTAGTCCCACACTTCGGGTGCCATGACCTGACGTGCCCTGGCGGCGTAGTCGTCCAGGGTCAGCAGTTTCGGATCCCGTCGAGTCACTGGACGGCCAGCCGTTCGCGCTCGACGGCCTCGTAGAGGGCACGGATGTTGGCACTGCCGAACCCACGCGAGCCCTGGCGCTGGATCAGCTCGAAGAAGAGTGTGTTGCGCTCATAGGGTGAACGGGTGAACAGCTGCAGCAGGTGGCCCCACTCGTCGCGGTCGGCGAGCACCTGGGTCTCCTGCAACTGGGCGACCTGCCCGCGCAGTTCGCCGATGCGCTCGGCGAGCATGTCGTAGTAGGCCGCCGGGGTGTTGAGGAACTCCACGCCAAGGCCGCGGAACTCGCGCACCGCGGCGATGATGTCGTCGACCAAGAACGCGAGATGCTGAACCCCTGGGCCGGCATTGCGGTCCAGGAAGCCGTCGAGCTGTCCTGGGTCCTTCGTCGGATCCGGCGCGACCAGTGTGAAGGTGACCCGGCCGGACTCGCTGCGGACCACGATCGAGTCCATCGCCTGACCGCCCACGGCCACATACTCGGAGGAGTAGCGGGACAACCCGAACGCGTCCCGGTAGAAGTCGGCGTACTCCCCCAGAGTGCCCCCGGCGAGGCAGACCGCTATGTGGTCCAGCCGCCGGATCTGCTGGGCCGACCGTCCCCCCGGCATGCCGAGCCACCGGCGGCCCGGTGGCAGCGCGGTCGCCGACCGGGTGGCGGGCACCAGCGTGTGGGCGACGTCACCGAACCCCGACACGACCGGATGGTCCGCGACCGAGTCGAGCGGCTTGGCGCCGGCCGTCACCGCCGTGTCAAGGGTCGCCGCAACGTCGTCACAGGTCAGCGCGATGTCGGCGATGCCGTCGCCGTGTTCGTCCAGGAACGGCCAGATTCCGCGGCCCGAGGTGATGACCAGCTGCACCTCTCCCTGACACAGCAGCACTGAACTTCGGTCGGTCGCAACGGCGTCGGCGACGCGGGTGAAGCCCATGGCGGAGACGAAGTGCTCGACGGCCGGCACCTTGTCCTTGGTGTACAACTCGACGAAGGCGATGTCCTGCACGGCCACGGGTGTTACCTCCTGAAGGCCAACGGCCGGTAGATGGTCGGTGTTTGCCACGAAACTTCGGCTTGATACTCGCCGCCACAAACACCAGAGGCGACCGCAGATAGGACGCACTCGCGGCAGAAATGATCCGATCGCAGAGAAACGACAATTGCAGAGTGCATGGGAGATACGTTCCCAAGCAATACTTTGCGACAGCTCACTGAATGAACAGCGGTGTTCAACTGCGCCGTCGCCACACTTGAACGTCCGGATTGCAACGGTCCGAGCCAAGCACCGGGCGCTGCTGGAGCCGTTTGGCTCCAGCAGCGATTTTCCCGTCCGCTAGGCCTGCTGCGCCGGCAGCCAGGCCTCGACGGCCTGCCAGACCTGCGCCAGTGTCTCGGGCCGCATCAGGTCTGCGTGCGTGCAGGCGAAGCGCACTTCCGACACCTTCCCGGAGATGTACGGCTGCCATTTCGCAGCGTGGGAAGCGGTGGGCGGCCTGCCTTCCGTCGCGACCAGGAGAAGGGCATTCCCCTCGAACCGGCCGAGCGGATGGTTGTTCCGCAGGTCGACGTTGTTGTGGTACACGCCTGCCATCAGGCGCAGTTCGTCGTCCGAGAAGCCGTTCAAAAGGTAGCCCAGTTCTTCCCGAACGAGGTCGACCATTTCCTCGATCGCCGTCTCCCGACCGGATTGCGAGGGTTCGATGGCTGCCTCCGGAGCCAGCGGGAATGTGTCCATGATGACCAACGCCGCCACCTCCTCGCCGGCAGCCCGCAGCTGAATCGCCATCTCGTGGGTCACCGTCCCACCGAACGACCAGCCCAACAGGTGGTACGGGCCACTCGGCTGGACACTGCGGATCTGCTCGAGATAGTCAGCGGCCATCTCCCGTAGCGTGGGCGCGAGCTCACCGCCCTCGTCGATGCCACGGGCCTGCAGGCCGTAGAGCGGATACTCCTCCGGGACGAACCGAGCCAGCGGCATGTAGCACCAGCTCAGTCCACCACCCGGGTGAACGAAGAAGAACGGTGCCTTGCTGCCGCGATCCCTGATCGACAGCAGTCCGCCGAGCGCGTCCCGCACCGACGACAGGTTCAACGTGGCGATCAGTCCGGCCGGGGTCGGGTTCGCCATGACATGCCGTACCGAGACCGACACCCCTCGCAGCCGGAGTTGCTCCACCAGTGCGACCGCGAGCAGTGAATGGCCGCCCAGCGTGTAGAAGTTGTCCTCAATTCCCACGGCGGGCAGCCCCAGGACCTGTGCGAACGCCTCGCACACGGTCTCTTCGAGCATGCCGGCCGCCCCTCGGCTCCGGGGGGCGTTCCCACCCGGGACCGCCGTGTAGTCGGGTGCGGGCAGGGCGCGGCGGTCGAGTTTGCCGTTCACCGTCAGCGGCAGCGTCTCCAGGACGACGAACGCCGACGGCACCAT
>NZ_JBEYVV010000069.1:0-9053 GCF_040644155.1 Streptomyces sp. NPDC047022
CGACGCCACCACCAACCGGCCACCCGCCGACAACGTCACCGCCACATCCAACACCGACGCATCAAAACTGAACGACGCGAACTGCAACACCGGCACGCCCGGACCGGCGGCCAGCTCCGGCCCCAGCGCCGCCGCCATGTTCGCCACCGCACCGTGCGCAACCGCCACGCCCTTGGGCACGCCCGTGGAACCGGACGTGTAAATCACATAGGCCAGCTGACGCCCAGTCAGTTCAGTGGCCGGGGCCGAAGCCGGCAGCTCCACCAGCTCCGCCTCCACATCCGCGTCGTCCAGCCCGACGACAGGCACACCGGTCCCGGCCAGCCCGGCGGCCGCACCACCGGCACCAAGCACCAACCGAGCGCCGCTGTCAGCGACCATGAACGCCAGCCGCTCCACCGGATACTCCGGGTCCAGCGGCAGATACGCCGCACCCGCCTTCCACACGGCCAGGATGGCGACGACCATCTCCACCCCGCGCGGCAGGCAGAGACCCACCACCGACTCACGGCCCGCACCACGCGCGGCGAGCAGTCGCGCCAAGCGGTTGGCCCGCGCGTCCAGCTCCGCGTACGACAGCTCTACCCCCTCACACACCACAGCCACCGCATCCGGCGTCGACCCCGCCCAACCGGCGACCAGCTCCGGCACCAGCACAACAGGCCCATCCAACGACCTGCCGTTCCAGCCCGACACAACCTGCGCCCGCTCCTTGGCACCGAGGATCTCCACATCGGCCAGACGCGTCCGCGGGGCGTCCTCCAGTGCGGCCACCAGGTTGCTCACGCAGGTGTGCAGCAGTGTGCAGAGCTGCTGCGGGTCGACCGGTGCCACGGCTTCCACGCTGAGCAGGAAGCCGGCGCCCAGGTCGTCGACCGCAACATCCACCGGGTAGTTGGTGCGCTCCCGCGAGAAGAGGGTCTTGAGGCCTTCGATCTTGCCGCCGTGCCCCTGGCCGGTCCCCTGGATGTGCCGGTAGTTGAACAGGGAGGTGAACAGCGGGCTGGAGCCGGACACGGCGCTGGACTGCTGCGCGAGGGCGAGCGGGGCGTGCTCGTGCGCCAGCAGCTCGGCGAGCTGCCGGCGCAGCCCGTCGAGCGCCTCGCCCACGGTGGCCGCGCCGAGGCGCACCCGCACCGGCAGCGTGTTGAGGAACAGCCCCGGGACCCGCCCGGAACCCTCACCCGCGTTGATCCGGCCGAACAGCACGGTGCCGAACACCACGTCGTCGCGGTCCGCCACGGTGGCCAGCACCCGGGCCCAGGCGAGGTGGAAGACGGTGGCCGCGCTGACCCCGTGCGAGCGCGTCAGCTCACGTACTCGGGCGGCCAGCTCGTCATCGAGCGGCAGTTGAGCGCGGACCGAGTCGGCTCCGTCGCCATGCACATCGAGCAGCCCGAACGGAGCGGTGGTCTCCTCGACATCGCCGAGCAGCTCGGTGAAGAACCGCTTGTGCTCCTCGCGCGGCACGCCCAGTCGGGCCTGCGCGACGAAGTTCCGGAACGGCAGCGGCACCGGCAGCGATTCCGCCTGTCCGGCCAGGATGGTGCGCAGCTCGGCGAGCAGCACGTCCTGGGTGGTGTGGTCCTGGGCGAGATGGTGGATGCAGAGCAGGACCAGCCAGCGGCCGGTCTCCGGCTCGGCGGCGGTGAACACGCGGATCAGCGGAGCACGACCCAGGTCCATCCGGCGGCGGCCGACGGCCAGCAGCTGCTCGACCGCCTCGGGGCCCTGCGGGTCGATCGTGATCTGCTCGACGGGGAGCTCGACGTGCCGCGCGACCACCTGGACCGGCTCGCGCAGGCCTTCCCAGACGATCGCCGTGCGGTAGATGTCGTGCCGGTCCACGACCTGCTGGAGTGCCGCCAGGAAGGCGTCCAGCAGCTCGCGGGTGTCGAAGCCCAGGACCGAGGGCGAGGCGTAGACGTCCCCGCGGTCCTGACCGTCCTGGGTGGCCATCAGGTGGTGGAAGAAGATGCCCTCCTGGAGGGGGGCCAGCGGGTAGACGTCGGCGACGTTGGCCCCGCCGCCCGGGATCCGGTCGGTGATCCGCTCGATCTCGGCCTCGGTCAGCTCGAGCAGCGACAGCATCTCCGGGGTGATCTCGGTCGCGCCGGCCGGGATCAGGTTGGCCGGCACCTCGATCTCCTGCGGCCCGGCCACCGAGGCCAGCCCCGCGGGAGTCGGCGTCTGGAACAGCGCCCGCACCGAGATCGACACACCCCGCGCCCGCAGGTACTCCACCAGCGAGATCGCCAGCAGCGAGTGCCCGCCCAGGGCGAAGAAGTCGTCGTCGACGCCGACGGTCTCGCGCCCGAGGACATGCGCGAAGGCCTGGCAGAGGATCTCCTCCTGCACCGTGACCGGGCCTCGGCCCGAGCCGGTGGCGAGTTCGGGAGCGGGCAGCGCGGCGCGGTTGAGCTTGCCGTTGACGGTCAGGGGCAGTGCGTCCAGCACCACCACGGCCGAGGGCACCATGTACTGCGGCAGGCGCGCCTCGGCGAACTCGCGCACCGCGCCGCTCAGTGCGGTGACATCGGCCTCTTCGTCGTCGGCCACCACATAGGCGATCAGGCGGGTGTCGCCCGGAACGTCCTCGCGGGCGATCACGGCGGCCTGGGCCAGGCCCGGATGGGCGGCCAGCACGGCCGCCACCTCGCCCGGTTCGATGCGGAAGCCGCGGATCTTGACCTGCTCGTCCGCACGGCCCGCGTAGACCAGCTGCCCGTCGGCGGCCCAGCGTGCCAGGTCGCCCGAACGGTACATCCGAGCCCCAGGCTCGAACGGACAGGCCACAAAGCGCTCCGCGGTCAACCCCGCGCGGTTCACATAGCCACGGGCCAGCTGTGCGCCCGCGATGTACAGCTCGCCGGCCACCCCGACCGGCACCGGCTGCAGACGCTCGTCCAACACATACAGACGGGTGTTGGCGATCGGGCGCCCGATCGGCACCGCGTCCGCGATGTCCTGGCCGGCCGACATCTCGAACACACAGCAGCCGACCACCGTCTCGGTCGGGCCGTACTCGTTCACCACCACGGTGCCCGGCGCACGCTCCAGCCAGGCCCGCACATCGGCACCCTGCAGGGCCTCACCACCGACGATCCAGCGCCGCGACGCCCCGGCCACACTGTCGTCGGCCAGCAGCTCCGACAGCAGCGGCAGGTGCGCGGGCACCACCTTGGCCAGCCCGAAGTCACCTTCGGCATTGAGCAGTTCGGCCAGTCCTTCGGCGCCGCCGGCCGGGCTGACGCGCACCGCCGAACCCGATATCAGCGGCACGACGACACTGGTGACGGTGAGGTCGAAGGCGAGCGAGGAGTGCAGCGGCGCACCCCCACCCGCGGCCATGCCATAGGCGTCGGCCGCCCATACGACGTAGTTCGCCAGACCACCATGTGTCACCGCCACCCCCTTGGGTGTGCCGGTGGAGCCGGAGGTGTAGATCACGTAGGCCAGGGCCTGCGGTGCCACCGTGGCGCCGGGCGATGTCTCGGGCAGCGGCGCCAGGCGCATCTCCATCATGGGGTCGTCCAGCGCCACCAGGCGCATCCGCCCGGCCGGCAGCTCGTCGAGGATCTCCTCGGTGGTCAGGGTGAGCACCGCACGGCTGTCGCGCAGCATGAACGCCACCCGCTCCGCCGGGTAGTCGGGGTCCACCGGCAGGTACGCCGCCCCCGCCTTCCAGACCGCCAGCACGGCGACCACCATGTCCACACCGCGCGGCAGGCAGAGCCCTACCAGGGAGTCCGCGCCGACGCCCTGAGCCAGCAGATAGTGCGCCAGCCGGTTCGCCCGGGCGTCCAGCTCCGCGAACGACAGCTCGGTGCCGTCGCACTCCACCGCCACCGCGTCCGGCGTCCGCGCCACCTGCGCCTCGAACAGCTCGGGGACCAGGCCCTGCGGCAGCCGGCGCTCCGTGTCGTTCCACTCCGTGAGCACCTGTCGGCGGTCGGTGTCACTCAGCACGCCGAGTTCGGCGAGGTGCTGCTGCGGTGTCTCCTCCAGAGCCCCCACCAGGCCGGTCAGCGCGGTGTGGAGGAGGGTGCACACCTGCTCGGCGTCGGCCGGGGCGACCGCGTGGACGGTCAGCGCGAAGCCCGAACCGAGGTCGCTGACCGAGACGTTCAGCGGGTAGTTCGACCGGTCCCACAGGTAGAGGGTCTTGACGCCCTCCAGGCCGCTCTCGTTCTCGTGGTCCGAGCGCCGGGCGGCGGCCGCGCTGTAACGGAAGTTGAAGACGGAGGAGAACAGCGGGCTGGTGCCCGGAACACCGCTGGCCTTCTGCGCCACCGCCAGCGGGGCGTGCTCGTGCACCAGCAGCTCGGCCAGCTGCTGCCGCAGCCCGTCGAGTGCCTCGGTCACGGTGCTCTCACCGACGCGCACCCGCACCGGCAGGGTGTTGATGAACAGACCCGGCACCCGGTCGGAGCCGGCACCGGCGTTCATGCGGCCGAACAGCACGGTGCCGAACACCACGTCGTCCCGGCCGCTGACCGCCGCCAGCACCCGCGCCCACGCCAGGTGGAACACCGTGGCCGCGCTGACGCCGAGGCGGTGCGTCAACTCCCGTACGCGGACGGCCAGCGCGGCGTCGACATCGCGCTGGGCCTGCGCCGAGCCCGTGCCGTCGCTGCGCACGTCGACCAGGCCGAACGGGGCCGTGGTCTCCTCGACATCCCCCAGCAGGTCGCTGAAGTACCGCTCGTGCTCCTCGGACGACACACCGAGGCGCGCCTGCGCGACGAAGTTGCGGAACGGCAGCGGTTCGGGCAGCGCGTCGGCCCTGCCGGACAGGATCGCCCGCAGCTCTCCGATCAGCACTTCCTGGGTGGTGTGGTCCTGCACCAGGTGGTGGATCTTCAGCAGGGCGAGCCAGCGGCCGGTGCCCGGTTCGGCGGCGCCGTGCACCTCGATCAGCGGCGCCCGGCCCAGATCCATCGCCCCGCCGCCGGCCGCCAGCAGCTGCCGTACGGCGTCGCCGCCCGCGGGGTCGAGATCGACCCACTCCACCGGGAGCACCGCCTGGCGCAGTACGACCTGCACCGGCTCGGGCAGGCCCTCCCAGACGACCGCGGTGCGGTAGATGTCGTGCCGGTTCACCACCTGCTGCAGCGCCGCCAGGAAGGCGTCCAGGCGGGCCCGCGAGTCGAAGCCCAGCACCATCGGCATCGCATAGACGTCCGCGTCGTGCTCGTCACTCATCAGGTGGTGGAAGAAGATGCCCTCCTGGAGCGGAGCGAGCGGGTAGACGTCCGCGATGTTGCGCGCGCCCCCCTCCACCTGCGCGACCAGGCGTTCGACCTCATCGGCGTCCAGCTCCACCAGGGTGAGCATCTCCGGCGTGATCTCGACGGCGTCCGATGGGATCCGGTTGGCGGGTGCCGGCACCTGCTCGGGGCCGGCCACCGCGGCGAGCCCGGCCGGGGTCGGGGTCTCGAAGAGCGCCCGGACCGAGACGGCCACGCCGCGCGCTCGCAGGTACTCCACCAGCGAGACCGTCAGCAGGGAGTGGCCGCCCAGTCGGAAGAAGTCGTCGTCCACACCGACCGCGGGAAGGCCGAGCACCTCGGCGAAGGCCTGGCAGAGCAGCTCCTCCTGGGCGTTGGCCGGTGCGCGGCCGCCGCCGGCGACGAACCGGGGGGCGGGCAGGGCCTTGCGGTCGAGTTTGGCGTTGGCGGTCAGCGGCAACCGGTCCAGGACCACCACGGCCGACGGCACCATGTAGCCGGGCAGCCGCTCGGCCGTGAACGTGCGCACCAGCTCCGGCAGCTCGCCACCCCGCTCGATGTCAGCGGGCACGACGTAGGCCACCAGACGCTTGTCGCCCGGAACGTCCTCACGTGCGATGACCGCGGCCTGCACCACCCCCGGGTGCGCGGCCACCACCGACTCCACCTCGCCCGGCTCCACCCGGAACCCGCGGATCTTCACCTGTTCGTCCGCGCGACCCGCGAACACCAGCCGGCCGTCCGCCGTCCAGCGCACCCGGTCACCCGTACGGTACAGACGTCCACCCGCCGCGCCGAACGGGTCCGCCACGAACCGCTCACCCGTCAACCCGGGCCGCCCCAGATAGCCGCGCGCCAGGCCCGCACCCGCGACATACAACTCGCCAGCGACACCGACCGGCACCGGAGCGAGACACTCGTCCAGCACATACACCCGGGTGCCGTCCAGCGGCCGGCCGATCGGCAGGACCGAACCCAGCTGATCCGGCGAGCCCACCTCATGCTGCGTCGCACACAGTGTCACCTCGGTCGGCCCGTACAGGTGCCGCACCCCGACACCCGTGCAGGCCTCCAGCACCCGGCGCACCGCGCCCACCGGAACCACGTCACCACCGGTCAGGACCTCGCGCACACCGGCGAAGCACGCCGGGTTCTGCTCCGCGATCACCCGGAACAGACCCGCCGTCACATGCACATGTGTCACCCGCTGCCCACCGAGCAGCGACTGCAGCATCCCCGCGTCCACCGCACCGGTCGGCGCCACCACCACCGTCGCGCCCGACAGCAACGGCACCCAGATTTCGTACGAGGAGGCGTCGAAGGCGTGCGGCGCCTGGAACAGCACCCGTGATCCGGCCGACACTCCCCAGTGCGAGGCCGAGGCCAGCTCCACCAGGTCCCGCTGTGTGGTCACCACACCCTTGGGCACACCCGTCGACCCCGAGGTGTACATCACGTACGCCGGGCTCTCCCACGGCACGCGGGTATCGGCCACCCCGGCCGGCTCGTCCGCCGGGTCCGAGCCGTCCACCACCAGCACCGGCACTCCGACCGATGCCGGCACCCCGGACGCACTGGCCCGCGTAGTCAGCACGCACACCGGCGCGGCGTCCGCCAGGATGAACGCCACCCGCTCCGCCGGGTACTCCGCATCCACCGGCAGGTAGGCGCCGCCCGCCTTCAGCACCGCGAGCAGCGCCACCAGCAGATCGACACCGCGCTCCATCATCACGCCGACCAGCGACTCCGGACCGACCCCGCCGGCCCGCAGCACCGCCGCCAGCCGACCCGCGCGTGCGTCCAACTCCGCATACGACAGCTCGACGTCGCCGGCCACCACCGCCGTCGCCGTCGGCGTCCGCTCCACCACCTGGGCGAACAGCTGGGCCACCGTCAGCTCGGGGGCAGCAGCAGCGGTGTCGTTCCAGCCGGCCAGCAGCTGGCTCTGCTCGGTCTCGCTTAACACCCGCACCGCCGCGAGACGGGTCCGCGGCTCGGCGGCTATGGTCTCGACGACTCGCTGCAGCCAGGTCGCGATCCTCTCCACCGTCTCCGGGTCGAACAGGTCCGCGGCCGCGACCAGACGCCCGGTCACACCTGCCGGGCGGCCCTCCGCGTCGAACTCCTCGCCCACGGTGACGTCCAGGTCGAACTTCGCCGCCGACGCACCGGTGGACAGCGACTCGGCCCGCAGGCCGGGCAGCCGCAGCTGGGTGGTGCCCGTGTTCTGCACGGTCAGCATCACCTGGAACAGCGGGTGGCGCGCCAGCGAGCGGGCCGGCGCCAGCTCCTCGACCAGCAGGTCGAACGGCACGTCCTGCTGGTCCAGCGCGTCCAGCCCGGTCTCCCGGACCCGGTCCAGCAATTCCACCATCGTCGGATCGCCCGACAGGTCGGTGCGCATCACCAGGGTGTTGATGAATGACCCGACCAGGTCGTCGAACGCCTCGTCGGTGCGTCCCGCGACCGCGGCCCCGATCGGGATGTCGGTGCCGGCTCCGAGGCGGTTGAGCGTCACCGCCAGGGCGGTCTGCAGCACCATGAACAGCGTGGCGCCGCGCTCCTGGGCCACCGCCAGCAGCCGGGCGTGCACCTCGGCCGGGAACTCCAGCGACGCCCGGTGACCGCGGTGGCCGGCCACGGCCGGACGCGGACGGTCGACGGGCAGTTCCAGCTCCTCCGGCGCATCGGCGAGGGCCGTGCGCCAGTAGGCCACCTGCTCGTCGAGGACGCCCTCCTCGGCGTTCCCGCCGCCGAGCAGCTCGCGCTGCCACAGGGTGTAGTCCGCGTACTGCACCGGAAGCGGTGCCCACTCCGGCTGCACGCCCTGCAGGCGGGTCTGGTAGGCGGTCGAGAGATCGCGGGCCAGCGGGCCCATCGACCAACCGTCGCAGGCAATGTGATGAATGGTCAGCGCGAGTACGTGCTCCTCGTCGCCGAGCGCGAACAGCCGGGCACGCAGCGGAATCTCGGTGTCCAGGTCGAAGACATGGCCCACTGCGCCGGCCACGGCGGCGGCCAGCTCCGGCTCATGCAGGGGGGTGACGGTCAGCTCGAACCCGGTCTCCTCGCTCTTGAGGATGCGCTGGTACGGCTCGCCGTCTGCCGTGGGGAAGACGGTGCGCAGCACCTCGTGCCGGTCGATCACGTCCAGCAGTGCGGCTTCCAGGGCCGGGCGGTCCAGCGCTCCGGTCAGACGCAGGACCAGCGGGATGTTGTAGGTCGCGCTCGCCCCCTCCAGCTGGCCCAGGAACCACAGCCGGCGCTGCGCGAACGACAACGGAATCATCAGTGCTCCTCCTGCTGGCGCATCGGCCGCACGGTGGGCCTGGCCTTCTTCTTGTGGTTGCCGGCTTGCTGCGCGATCCAGATCGCGAGACCCGCCGGAGTGGGGCTGTCGAACAGCACCCGGATCCGGAGTTCAACCCCGAGTAGTGCGCGGACGCGGCTCACCAGGCGGGTCGCCAGCAGTGACTGCCCACCCAGCGTGAAGAAGTCGTCGTCGACCCCGACGCCGGGCAGCCCCAGCACCTCGGCGAACACCTGGCACAGCAGCTTCTCCTGCTCGGTGGCCGGCTCCCGGCCGGCTCCCGTGACCACCGCCGCCTCGGGGGCGGGCAGGGCCTTGCGGTCCAACTTGCCGTTCACCGTCAGCGGCAGCGCGTCCAACACCACCACTGCGGAGGGGACCATGTGCTGCGGCAGGCGAGCTGCGGCCAACTCGCGTACCGCGGCGGCCAGGGCAGCGGGCTCCGTGTCGGCGTCGGCGGGTACCAGGTAGGCCACCAGGCGCTTGTCGCCCGGCACGTCCTCCCGGGCGAC
>NZ_JBEYVV010000070.1:0-7250 GCF_040644155.1 Streptomyces sp. NPDC047022
GAGACGGTGACCGCTCGGCCGCAGACCCGGCTGTCGGCCGTCGAGGTCCTGGGCGAGGACGAGCTCCACCACGTACTGACGGAATGGAACGACACGGAGCGCCGGCTGCCGCAGGTCCTGGTGCCGGAGCTGTACCAGGCACAGGTGGAGCGGACCCCGGACGCGGTCGCGGTGGTGTGTGACGGTGTCGAGCTCAGCTTCGCGGAGCTGGACGCCCGCGCCAACCGGCTGGCGCACCACCTGATGTCCCAAGGGGCGGGCGCCGAGTCGGTGGTGGGCCTGTGCCTGCCTCGCGGCGCCGAGATGGTGACCGCGATCCTGGCGGTCTGGAAGGCGGGCGCGGCCTATGTGCCGCTGGACCCGGAGTATCCGGTCGAGCGGCTGGCCTTCATGCTCGCCGACAGCGCGGCCGGGGTGCTCGTCGGCATCGGCGACCTGACGCGCGAGCTGTCCACGGACGGGGTCCGCACGGTCGACCTGGACGATCCGGCCACGGTCGCCGGGCCGGCCGCGCGGTCGGCTGCTGCTCCCGAAGTCACCAGGCGTTCGGACCAGTTGGCGTACGTGATCTACACCTCGGGTTCGACAGGACGGCCCAAGGGCGTCGCGGTCACGCACGGGGGGCTGGCGAACTACGCGCTGTGGGCGGCCGAGGCGTACGGCATGGCGGAGGGCGGCGGTGCTCCGCTGCATTCCTCGCTTGCCTTCGACCTCACCGTCACCAGTGTCGTGCTGCCACTGGTCTCCGGCTCGGCCGTCCGGGTCAGCCCGGCCGGTGGCGCCGAGGGACTGGCCGAACTGCTCAGCGGCCCAGGCGAGTTCGGCCTGGCCAAGGTGGTGCCGGGGCATCTGCCGCTGCTGTCGGAGCTGCTGGCCGACGACTTGGCGGCCGGTGCCTCGCGGCGGTGGATCGTCGGCGGTGAGGCACTCCAGGGCGCCGTGGTGCGGGACTGGCTGGAGCGTGCGCCGGGCACCGTGGTGGTGAACGAGTACGGTCCGACCGAGACCGTGGTCGGCTGCTGCGTGTACGAGCTGACGGCAGACCAGCACATCGCGGACTCGGTGCCGATCGGCCGGCCGGTCGCCAACACCCGTCTCTACGTCCTCGACGAGTGGCTCAACCCCGTTCCGCCGGGGGTGGCGGGCGAGTTGTACATTGCCGGTGCCCAGCTGGCCCGTGGTTACGTCGGCCGTCCGGGCCTGACCTCGGAGCGGTTCGTGGCCTGTCCGTTCGAGCCGGGTGCCCGGATGTACCGCTCGGGCGACCTGGCCCGCTGGACGGCGGACGGCACCCTGGAGTACCTGGGCCGCGCGGACGAGCAGGTCAAGGTGCGCGGCTTCCGGATCGAGCCGGGCGAGGTCCAGGCGGTCGTGGCCGCCCACCCGCAGGTCTTCCAGGCCGCAGTGGTCGCCCGCGAGGACACGCCGGGCGACACCCGGCTGGTCGCCTACGTCGTCGCCGCGGCGGACGCCGAACCCGGTGTCCTGCCCGATGCGGTGCGGGAGTACACGGCCCAGCGGCTGCCTGCGCACCTCGTCCCCTCGGCGGTCGTCGCACTCGCCGCCCTGCCGCTGACCGTGAACGGAAAGCTCGACCGCCGCGCCCTGCCCGCGCCCGAGTACGCCACCGGTGGCGGCCGGGCGCCGGCCAACTCCCAGGAGGAGCTGCTCTGCCAGGCGTTCGCGCATGTCCTCCGGCTGCCCACGGTCGGGGTCGAGGACGACTTCTTCGCCCTGGGCGGGCACTCGCTGCTGGTGGTCTCGCTGGTGGAGTACCTGCGGGCGCGGGGTGTGTCGATCTCGGTGCGGGCGCTGTTCCAGACGCCGACTCCCGCGGGGCTGGCCTCGGTGGCCGGGCCGCAGGAGATCGAGGTGCCGGCCAACCTGATCCCGGCCGGCGCGACCGAGATCACCCCGGAGATGCTGTCGCTGGTCGAGCTGACCGAGGCCGAGATCGAGCGGATCACCGACCGGATCCCGGGCGGCGGGGCCAACGTCGCCGACGTCTACCCGCTGGCCCCCCTCCAGGAGGGCATCTTCTTCCACCACCTGATGGCCACCCAGACGGGCGGCAGTGGCGCGGACGTCTACGCCTCGCCCACCGGGCTCGCCTTCGACTCACGTGAGCGGTTGGACGCCTTCCTGGCGGCGCTGCAGCAGGTGGTGGACCGGCACGACATCTACCGCACGGCGATCCTGTGGGAGGGGTTGCGCGAACCGGTGCAGGTGGTGCTGCGCCACGCGGTGCTGCCGGTCGAGCAGGTCGAACTGGACCCCGCGGGCGGCGACGCCGTACGGCAGCTGCTGGCGGCCGGCGGCGGGGCGATGGATCTGGGCCGGGCGCCGCTGATCGAGGTGCGCAGCGCCGCCGAACCGGGCACCGGCCGCTGGCTCGCCCTGCTGCGCATCCACCACCTGGTGCAGGACCACACCACGATGGACGTGCTGCTCGCCGAGCTCAGCGCGATCCTGTCCGGTCGGGGCGACTCGCTGCCGGACCCGCTGCCGTTCCGTGATTTCGTGGCACAGGCCCGCCTCGGCGTGCCGGTGGCGGAGCACGAGCGGTACTTCACCGAGCTGCTGGGCGACGTCACGGAGACGACGGCGCCGTTCGGCCTGGTGGACGTGTACGGCGACGGCACCCGCACCGTGCGCGCCGACCTCCCCGTCGACCAGGCGCTGGCCACCGGGGTGCGCAGCCTGGCCCGCTCCCTCGGGGTGAGCGCGGCGACCGTGTTCCATGTGGCGTGGGCGCGGGTGCTGGCGGCGGTCAGTGGCCGGGACGACGTGGTGTTCGGCACGGTGCTGTTCGGGCGGATGAACGCCGGTGCCGGCTCCGACCGGGTGCCGGGTCTGTTCATCAACACCCTGCCGGTCCGGGTGCGCCTCGGCCTGACCGGCACGGGCGAGGCGCTCGACGGGATGCGGCAGCAGCTGGCCGAGCTGCTGGCCCACGAGCACGCGCCCCTCGCACTGGCCCAGCGCGCCAGCGGCGTGCCCGACGGGAGCCCACTGTTCAGCGCGCTGTTCAACTACCGCTACAGCACCCCCGTCGGCCAGGAGTCCGATCAGGGTCTGAGCGGCATCACGGCGCTGTTCAGCGAGGACCGCACCAACTACCCCCTGACCGCGTCGGTCACCGACACCGGCGCCGGATTCGCGGTCACCGTCGACGCGATCGCGCCGGCCGAACCGGTGCGGGTCGGTGAGCTACTGCTGACCTGCCTGGCCAACCTGGTGGCCGTGCTGGAGACGGACCCCCGGACGCCGCTCGCGGCCGTCGAGGTGCTGGATCCGGCCGAACGGCAGCAGGTGCTGCTCGACTGGAACGACACGGGCGCCGTACCGCAGGAAGCGACGCTCGACTGGCTCCTCGCCGAGCAGGTGGCGCGGACGCCGGACGCGGTCGCGGTGGTCTGCGGCGGCGTCGAGCTCTCGTACGCCGAACTGGACGCCCAGGCGAACCGGCTGGCTCGCCTGCTGATCGGGCAGGGGGTGGGCCCGGAGCAGTCGGTGGCCGTGGCCCTGCCCCGGTCGGCGGAGACAGTGGTGGCGCTGCTCGCGGTGCTGAAGACCGGTGCGGCCTACCTCCCTCTCGACCCCGAGCAGCCGAAGGCGCGGATCGCCGCCATGCTGGCCGGCGCCGCACCGAGCCTGGTGCTGACCGCGACGGCGACCGCCGAGGGGGTGGCGGACGCTCCCTGTGCTCGACTGGTGCTGGATGCGGCCGAGACCCGTACCGAGCTGGCCGCTCAGTCGGCCGTCCCGGTGTGCGACGCCGACCGGCGGAGCCCGCTGCTGCCGTCCCATGCCGCCTACGTCATCCACACCTCGGGGTCCACGGGCACCCCGAAGGGTGTCGTCGTCGAGCATGCTGCCGTGGTGGGCCATCTGCGCTGGATAGCACAGGAGTTCGGGCTGGACGCACGGGACAGGGTGTTGTCGCGGACCTCGTTCGGTTTCGATGCCTCGGTTTGGGAGTTGTGGCTTCCGCTGTTGGTCGGTGCACCGGTGTACGTGGCGCCGGGCGAGGTGTCGCAGGATCCGCGGGAGTTGCTGGCGTTCGTCGTCCGGCATCGGATCACAGTGGCGCAGTTCGTTCCGTCGCTCCTGGGCGTGGTGGTGGACGCCGCCGAGGAGGGTGTGCGGCTGCCGCTGCGGCGGGTGTTCGTGGGCGGTGAGGCGGTCTCGCCCGCCCTGGCGGCGCGGACGGCCGAGTCGTGGGGAGTGGAGGTGTGCAACCTGTACGGCCCGACGGAGACGACGGTGCAGGTGGTGACGCATGCGTTCAATCCGGCGGTGGACACGGACGTGGTGCCGGCCGGTCGTCCGGTGGGTGGAAGCAGGGTGTACGTACTGGACGATGTGCTGCGCCCGGTGCCGGTAGGTGCCGTGGGTGAGCTGTATGTCGCGGGTGGGCAGTTGGCGCGTGGCTATCTGAACCGTGCGGGGCTGACAGCGGAGCGGTTCGTGGCGAATCCGTTCGAGCCGGGAGCTCGGTTGTACCGGACCGGTGACCGGATGCGGTGGACGGCGGACGGCCGCTTGGTGTTCGAGGGCCGTGCGGATGCCCAGGTGAAGATCCGGGGCTTCCGGGTCGAGCCGGGCGAGATCGAGAACGTGCTGGCCATGCATCCGTCCGTGGCACAGGTGGCGGTGACCGCCCGCCAGGACGGCCACGGAGACAACCGTCTGGTGGCATACGTCGTGCCCGCCGACGGCGCGTACGGCGAACTGCCCCCGTTGCTGAGGGAGTACCTCGGTGAGCGGTTGCCCGCCTATGTGGTGCCCTCGGCGGTGGTGGTCCTGGACGCGCTGCCGCTGACGGCGAACCGGAAGCTCGACCGCGCCGCCCTGCCCGCTCCGGAGTACCTCACGGGCGGTGGCCGCCCGTCGGCCTCCGTAGAGGAGGAGGGCCTGTGCAAGGCCTTCGCCCAGGTGCTGGACCTGCCCGCGGTCGGCGTCGAGGACGACTTCTTCGCCCTCGGCGGCCACTCGCTGCTGGCGACCCGGCTGGCCAGCGAGGTGCGGGAGGTGCTCGGGGCGGAACTGCCGATCCGAGCGGTCTTCGAGCTGCGGACACCGGCGGCGCTCGCGGCTTGGCTCGTGGAGCAGACCGGACGCCAGAAGGACCCGACCGGACGTCAGAAAAAGGCCAGGCCCACGCTGCGGCCGATGCGCAAGCAGGAGGAGTCCTGATGATCCCAGTGTCGTTCGCACAGCGCCGGCTGTGGTTCCTCGGCCAGCTGGAGGGGCCGAGCGCGACCTACAACCTGCCGCTGACCCTGCGGCTGACGGGAGAGGTGGACCGAGCGGCGCTGAACGCGGCCCTGCGGGACGTGATCGGGCGCCACGAGGCCCTGCGCACGGTCTTCCCGACCGTCGACGGCGAGCCGTACCAGCAGGTTCTGACGGTTGGTCAGGCCGGTTTCGAGCTGATGGTCGCGGAGGTGGCGGAGCGGGAGCTGGCCGCAGCCGTGGGCGGGGCGGTGGGTCACGTCTTCGACCTGTCCACCGGCATCCCGTTGCGGGCGTGGCTCTTCACGTCGGGCGGCGACGAGTCGGTCCTCGTGGTGGTGGTGCACCACATCGCCTGCGACGGCTGGTCGATGGGTCCGCTGGCGCGGGACCTGTCGCTGGCCTACCGGGCACGCCTGGCCGGGCGGGTACCGGAGTGGGAACCGCTGCCGGTACAGTACGGGGACTACACGCTGTGGCAGCGCGAACTGCTCGGCGACGCAACCGACCCGGACAGCCTCCTGGCCGAGCAACTCGGCTACTGGCGTGACGCGTTGGCAGGCCTCCCGGACGACCTGGAGCTGCCGGTAGACCGGCCGCGCCCGACCGTGGCCGACCACCGCGGACACCGGGTGGCCCTGGACATCCCCGCCGAACTGCACGGGCGACTGGTGGCCCTGGCACAGGAACGGGGGATGACCCTGTTCATGGTGCTGCAGGCGGCCCTGGCCGTGACACTTCACCGGGTGGGCGCCGGCACCGACATCCCGATCGGCACCGCGGTCGCCGGCCGCACCGAGAAGGCGTTGGACGACCTGGTCGGGTTCTTCGTCAACACGCTGGTACTGCGCACCGATCTCTCGGGAAACCCGACCATCGGTGAGCTGCTGGAACGGGTCCGGGAGACCGGCCTGGAGGCCTTCGCGCACCAGGACGTGCCGTTCGACCTGCTGGTCGAGGAGCTGGCCCCGACCCGCTCGCTGGCCCGTCACCCGCTGTTCCAGGTGATGCTGACCGTGCAGAACACGGCGACAGCGGCACTCGACCTGAGCGGCGTGGACGCGGCGGGCTCCTCGGCGCCGGGATCGGCGTCGGCCAAGTTCGACCTGGAGATCTCCGCCGAGGAGATGTCCGACGCCGAGGGCAGGCCGGCCGGCGTGCGAGGGTCGCTCATCGCGGCGGCGGACCTGTTCGACGCCGAGACGGCCGAGCGGATCGCGGGCTGGCTGCTGCGGGTCGTGGAGACGATCGCCGCCGAGCCCCGGACGCGTCTGGCCGATGTGGAGATCCTCGGTGCCAAGGAGCGGGCGCAGGTTGTGTCGGGCTGGAACGGCAGGTCGTTGGATGGGCCTGTTGTGCTGGTGCCGGAGCTGGTCGCCGGTTGGGCGGGGTCGACGCCGGATGCGGTGGCTGTGGTGTGTGACGGGGTAGAGCTGTCGTACGCGGAGCTGGACGCGCGGGCCAACCGCTTGGCCCACCACTTGGTGGCGCAGGGGGTGGGTACGGAATCGCTCGTGGGGCTGTGCCTGCCGCGCGGGGTGGAGATGGTCGTCGCCATCCTGGCCGTCTGGCGGGCCGGAGCTGGGTATGTACCGCTGGACCCGGAGTATCCGGCGGAGCGGCTGGCGTTCATGGTCGCTGACAGCGGCGCCGGCCTGGTGCTGGGATCGGGCCACACGCCGACCGGCCTGATCGCCGCGGGTCTCCGGGTGCTGGATCTGGACGATACGTTTACGGCCGCCGAGGTCGCCGGGCAGCCGGTGACGGCACCCCGGAAGGACCTGATACCGGCACAGCTGGCCTATGTCATCTACACGTCCGGTTCGACGGGTGTGCCGAAGGGTGTGGCGGTGTCCCATGGTGCGGTGGCACGGATGGTTGCCGCGTTGGGGCCGTGGCTGGGTGTGAGTGCGGGGCTGCCGGTGTTGCAGTTCGCGTCGTTCAGTTTTGATGCGTCGGTGTTGGATGTGGCGGTGACGTTGTCGGCGGGTGGCCGGTTGGTGGTGGCGTCG
>NZ_JBEYVV010000071.1:0-6616 GCF_040644155.1 Streptomyces sp. NPDC047022
CGTCCTGTGGGCCCTCCTGCGCGACAACCGGGTCTTCACCCCCGAACTGCCGGTCGCGCAAGCGGCTTGACTTCATCATTGAGACTCCTTGAAGTACAGGAACCGCCGTAGCACAGACGATCCCTCGTTCGCCTCCCGGACATTGAGAGCAAAGCCGCCCCCTGCACCTCTCCCGGTGAGCCGCAACACCTCCTCACCCAGGCACAGCAGCAAATACGGCCAAGTAGCCGAATCCGACGTCCGGCAGGGCTGCAAGACGGGCACCCGGCCTCGCTCCGCGCGGCGCTGCGCTGCGCTGACGCGCGATCACCTTCGTCACGGTGCGCGGGGGTGTGGTCGGATGCCCGCCGGGTTTGGGGCGTGAGGGGTCAGCCGGTGCAGCCGGTGACGATGACGGGGCTGCCGTCGCAGTTGGTGGGGATGTTGTTGCGGATCTCTGACCCGGTCACCATGAACTGGGTGTCTGTCCACACGCCGCCCGGCGCGACGGTGGAGGCGTTGTTGTTCACCTCACTGCGGTCGAGCGTCACCGCACCGCCGGTGTTGAAGATACCGCCGGCCTGTGAAGTGCCGGAGCCATTCGCGCTGTTGCGGTCGACGGAGCTGTACTGCAGCACGAGGGTGCCGGTGTCTTCGTAAATGCCGCCGCCCTGGCCGTTCGCGCCTCCTGCGACGTTGCCGGCGACCTCGGTCTTGATGAGGGTCAGCGAGGCAGCATTCCAGATGCCGCCGCCCGTCGCGCCCGCGGTGGTGTTGTTGAGGATCTTGCTGTTGATGAACTGCGCTGTGCCGCCGTCGAGGTCGATACCGCCGCCGTCGTTGCTTGAGGCGTTGTTCTTCAGGATGGTGTTGCGGTAGATGGAGTCACCGCCCTCGTGGTCGATGGCCCCGCCATCAACGGCGAAGTTGCGGGAGAACACGACCCCGTCGGTGGTGACGGTACCGTCCGACTGCAGGCCGCCACCGCCTTCCGCCGCGTTGTTGAAGGTGAACTCGCTGCGGGTGATGTACGCCGTGGCTCCTCCCTCGACATCGACGCCGCCTCCCTCCTGGGCGGTGGTGTTGTTGTCGAGGATGACTTCGTTGAGCTTGAGCATGCCGGAGGGGTCGACGAGGATGCCTCCCCCGTCCCCGAGTGCGTCGCCGCCGCGGATCGTGACGTCGTCGAGCCGCAGGTCACCGGTGGAGGTGACGTGGAAGATACGGAAGGTGCCGGCCGCCACCCCGTCACGGACGATCGTGGAGTCCCGGCCCTCGATGGTGAGCTGCTTGTCGATGGGGGGCAGTCCGTCGTCGCCGGCGTAGGCCGAGTTCAGGTGGTAGGTGCAGTGGCGGGCGAGGACGAGCGTGGATCCCGCAGGCGCCGTGTTGATCGCGTTGATCAGGGCCGCGGTGTCGCACGCCACCGGGATACCCGATCCCGAGCCTCCCGCGACGGCCGGAACCGCGCCCACGCCGTTGGCGAGGACCGTGGCCAGGGCGGCGATGCCGGACAGTGTGGTGTATCGCATGGCTCTCCTTGAGGTACAGGCACCGCCGGAGCACAGACGGCCCCTCGTCCGCCTCCCGGACATTGAGAGCAAAGCCGCCCCCTGCACCTCTCCCGGTGAGCCGCAACACCTCCTCACCCAGGCACAGCAGCAAATACGGCCAAGTAGCTGAACCCGTCGCCCGACAGGACTGCAAGGCGATGACATTTCCCCAGCACACCCTCCCGGCGAGCTCCGCAGGCGGGCCATGCAATCCGTGACCGGTCGCGGCGCCCTGCACGGCGTGGTGGAAGGACAGGGCGAGTACCAGGACGTCGCGGCAGAGTTCGGCGAAGAGCAAGAATGTCTCCGCCCGCACAGCGAGGGGACGCCCGCGAGGTCTCGAGGTTGCCTTCCAATTCGGTGGCAGGTTTCTCCACGTGCCCAGCACAGGATCCCGTGTCCATCAACCGATCCGTTGTTGAACACCAACACCCGGACGTCGGCACGCCGGGCCGGAATCGACTTCCGGCGTCCAACAAGGGTGTTCAACAATGGGAGGCGTCCAGGAACGCTCTACAGCCCTTTTCTGTACGGTGCCGTGCATGACGACTACCGCTGAGTGGGCAGACGCTGATAGCCCGCCCCGACCGGTCCTCCCCCGCCGTCGTGACCTCCGCGTCCATCACATCGAGCGGCAGCATGACCGCGCGCACCGGGTGGCCGTCACGTCGCCGAGGTGCCAGGCCGCGCGGCGAGGCCAGAGCGCCCACAGGCACGACGCCTGGCGTACCGCCACCACCAGCGTCCTCACAGCAGTGCGCAGCTTGTCACCCGAGCGGTGGGAGGCGAGGACGTCCGCAATGGCCAACCGGCGTCGACTGTGAAAATCGCTGTCCGATCACCGGAGCACGGTGATAGACATCCGGCGTGGAAGAGAATCTTGAGTTCCCCGACCTGTTGCGACTGATCGATGAACGGTCGACCGCCTTCCGCGCCGTGGTCGCCGCCGCGCCCGGTCTCGACGCACAGGTGCCGACCTGCCCTGGGTGGACGCTGTTCGATCTGGTGAAGCACCTGGGCGGGGGAGACCGCTTCTGGGCCGCCATCGTCGGCGCGGGGCCCGCCGACGCGCCCCCGGCCGAGGCCGTCGCCGCGCGCGCCGCGCTGGAAGTGCCGCAGGAGCGTGAGGCCCTGCTGGCCTGGCTGGACGCGTCGACGCAGCTTCTGCTGGGCGCCCTGCGCGCGGCGGGACCGGAGAGCGGTTGCTGGACGTGGTGGCCCGCGTCGCAGTCACCGCAGACCGCCGGCGGCACCGCCCGGCACCGGGTCCAGGAGACCGCGGTGCACACCTACGACGCCCAGCTCGCCGGGGGCGCCCCGCAGCCGCTGCCGGTCGAGCTGGCACTCGACGGTGTGGAGGAGTTCCTGTTCACCGTCTGCGCAACGCCGAGTGCCTGGCCGCACAAGCCCACGGCCTTCGACTTCCACGCCGCCGAGGGCCGCTCCTGGCGCCTCACCGTCGACGGCGACGGCGCACGCACCTCCCGCATCCCCGCGCCCACCGCCGCGACCGGCGAGGACTCGGACGCAGCCGGCGCCTCCGTCCACGGCACGGCCAGTGAGCTGGTCCTCTACCTGTACGACCGGATCCAGGCCGACTCCTTGCACGTTGACGGAGACGCAGGGCTGCTCGACCTGCTCCGCGCCTGGGAGCCGGAGGAGAAGTAGGACGTAGTGCCTCTACCTTTCCCGGTACGGGGTCCAGGCCGAAGCAGGCGGCCGTCTCCTGGCATGTCAACGCTCCTTGACCGAGTCGGTTGCGGTCGCTTGAGGGCCTGCAGGATGCGCTGGTAGTCCACCGACAGCGCCGACCAGGCCGGCCCCGCGCGACACACCGGCACCACTGTTTTCGGCTTCGCCGCCTCCGCCGGTTCGGGCCGCACCGGTTGCACACCGGGAGCCGGGGGACCCTCGGAGGCAGCGGGGCCGACGACGGCGTCGTCGCCCGGGGCCAGTTGGCTACCGACTTTGGATGGGCTGCACAGGGAGCCTTTCAGGAGGGGTCATGGTGAAGGGGGACAATCTGAACACCCACCGGGCCGCCGGGATCCGCGAGTACGCGGCCGCGCATGACCGGCTGACCATCGTGCAACTTCCCTCATGTGCACCGGATTTGAACCCGGTCGAGGGCGTCTGGTCGCTGTTACGGCGTGGCCCGCCGGCCAACACCGCCTTCAGCGACGACGAACACCTCGAACGCACCCTCCGCGGGGGACTGCGCCACATCCAGCTCCGCCCCAACCTCATCGACGGCTGCCTTACCGGCACCGGACTCACCCTCACCCTCACCCACGGGCCGACAACAACCCGAGGAGCTCAGTAACTCCTGATTAACAGTCAGGTGCGGAGCCGTCGGAGAAAGCCGGGAGCGAGCGTCGAAGATCGCTGGGTAGAGTGCAGGCGCTATGCCCCGATGACCCCGTCGCCGAGGAGGCCGTCCCATGGAACCCGTCACGCTGATCACCGGTGGTTCGACCGGAATCGGCGCCGCCACCGCCCGCGCCCTGCTCAAGCAGGGCCACCGCGTGGCCGTCACCGGACGCGACGTGGGCAAGCTGGCCGCCTTCGCCACCACCGCGGGGGCGGGCGAGCGGCTGCTGACGATCACCGGCGACGCCGGCGAAGCAGATGACGTCGCCGCAGCCGTCCGCCACGTGCTGGACATCTGGGGTCAGCTGGACAACGTCATAGCCAACGCTGGTTTCTCGCTGCCCGGCAACCTGGAGACCCACGCCCCTGAGGACATGCGCGCCATGATCCTCACCAACGTCCTGGGCCCCGCCCTGCTGATCCAGGAGACCCTGCCCCACCTGAGGACTTCCAAGGGCCGAATCGTGATCACCGGCTCGGTCGCCGGCGTCCGCCACACCCCCGGCAACCTCTACTCCGTCACCAAGTGGGCCGCCCACGCCCTCGCCGAGAACACCCGCCTCCTGGTCGGCCAGGACGGAGTCGGCGTCACCGTTGTCGCCCCCGGCATCGTGGACACCCCCTTCTGGCACGCCCGCGGCGGCACCCCCGAGGCAGCCGCCACGATGACCGCCGAGCAGATCGCGGACACCATTGTGTTCGCCGTCAACCAGCCCGCGGGCGTGGACATCAACCACATCACGGTGCGGCCGACGGGGCAGGTTGGCTGAGGTAGAACTCCCAAGGGTCGTACGGGGAGGCTTCTTTGGCTCCGCCAAGCATGGTGTGGCGCGGGCCGGGGGCGCCTTCGGATCTGGGCCGCCACCCCGCGGCGATCCTAGGCACCGTCACCGCCGTTGCCTTGATCATCTGGCTTTGGGCTTTAGGTCATCTCACAACGCAAGGGGACGGTAGGCCAGAGCCTGATCGACCACCTCTGCCGCTGTCGGATTCCGGCTCTTGGGCCAGAAGATCAAGTCGCTCACATATCCGCTGGGACAGGCAAGGGCCCGGTCAAGCGCCTCCAATATGCCGCTGGCCTCGGCATCGTCGGCGCAGTCCCCGTCCATGATCTTCTGCACCATTGCGACGGCGGTTTCGGGTGCCATCACCGCCTCCTTCGAGAAGAGGTGGCATCTTGGCGACTTACGTGATCGACCGGACAGCCCCTAGCAGTAGGTGGTGATGCCATCAAAGATGGTCGGGTCCCCCGCGAGCTCGACGCCCTCAGCGGCGACGCCGAGGACTTTCACACCCGCGCCGACGTTCCTCTGCGCCGCAGTCGGACGCCTGCAGGACCGTGGAGCCGAGGTACTGAACGGCGAGCAGGGCGACTTCAAGGTCTGTACGTCCTGCCTGGATCCCCCAGTGACGCAGGAGGGGAGCTGTCACTCTCGCTCACGGTTCGGGGTTGGACGGCCGCCCGCATGCGGGCACCACGGTGATCAACGATCGCGGCGCGCGGCCTTGATGGCGGCGACGTGGGGCTGGTGAGGTCCGCTGTTCGGCCTGGGCGAGCTCTACGTCGCATGAACGCGCTGATCGAACGGGGGTTGGCAGAGCAAGATGAGGGAGGCATGAACGACTCGGAGGGGTGGTCGCGGCAACGGCTATGGCCATGACGGGCAACTCCGAAGGTAGATGGGAGGTCCAAATCACCATGCGCATACACCGGACCGGCGCCCTTCTCGGCGCGCTGTTCGTCGCTCTGCTCACCGTCACCGCGTGCGGTTCGCCCCGGGCGGGGAGTGGTGAGGGGAAGGCCCCGGACCGGCCTACGCCGTGGACCACGCCGAAGGGGCCGGGAGGTTACGGCGGACTGCTCCTGGGCGCACGCTGGCGGGTGGACTGGGTCACCGTCGACGGGCGCAACATCGACGCACCGCCGAACGCCGGCGCGTGGGTCGAATTCGGCTACGACAACACGGCCGTGGGCGACTACGGATGCGCGCCGTTCAAGACGTCGGCCACGGTTACCGCCACGACGCTCACCGTCGGTGCGCAGACCCCGGGGGCGACGCCGGACGACGCGTGCATGGCGAAGGATCGCGCCTTCGAGCAGCGGATGCGGAAGATCCTCACCGATGGCCCTCTGGCGGTGGCCGAGCGGGTCGACGATCTCTCGATGACCCTGAAGAACCAGCGGGGCGACTATGTCGCGCTGCAAATGTTGTGGCCTCAGGGGCTCTTCGAAGCGCCGTGGCAACTCCAGTATTTGATCGGCGGCGACGCCACCATCGACATGACAGCCGGCAAAGAGGTCTACTTCGTCTTCCACCGGGATGGCACGGTCACCGGAAAGGCAGGCTGCAACGCCTTCAAGGGCCGGGCTGCCTTCGCAGGCGAGCACGTCACGCTGTACCCGCTCACCCGGACCGCACACCGGGCCTGCTCACGGAAGATCATGTCCGAGGAGGGCGGCCTGCTCGGACAGCATCCGCGCACCTTCTCGATCAAAGCCAGTCGTGGCATCGAGTTCGTGGACGAGACCCACGGCCTCAACTACTTCGGCTATCACTTCGTCCGGCTGACCGGCACACCGCCGCGCCCAGGCGCCTAGTAGATTGTCGCGGCTAAGGATTGTTCTGGTTGGTGGAGTTGGGGTCGGGCAAGCTCCCCTTGTCGCTTCCGTTCGACCGGGCAGGGGTGCCGTGTCCTCGCAGAAGAAGTATCCG
>NZ_JBEYVV010000072.1:0-5887 GCF_040644155.1 Streptomyces sp. NPDC047022
GAAGGCGATTAGGCTCGGCGGGTAAGCCGCCCCCTGCCACGTGAGGTACCGATGAGCGAGCGACTCCAGCCCGGCGGAGCCACCCGCCGGACCCCGGACCGCACGGCGGCGCGCCGCACCCACCCACCGCCACCGCGCGGACGACAGCACGAGGAACCGCGCGACGAACGGCACGAGGAACCGCACAAGGAGAGGATTCGCATGGACGCCAAGACCGACGCGGACGTCGTCGTCATCGGCGCCGGGCCCGCCGGGCTGATGCTGGCCGGAGAGCTGCGGCTGGGCGGGGCGAGCGTCATCGTCGCCGAGAGGCTGGAGCGGCCGACCGGCCAGTCACGGGGGCTGGGGTTCACCGCCCGCGCGCTCGAGACGTTCGACCAGCGCGGACTCGTCCCCCGTTTCGGGGGCCTGGAGACCAGCCCCATGGGGCACTTCGGCGGGGTGCAGTTCGACTACACCGTGCTCGAGGACGCGCACTTCGGGGCCCGGGGCATCCCGCAGTCCCGGACGGAG
This sequence comes from Streptomyces sp. NPDC047022, assembly GCF_040644155.1. Classification (NCBI taxonomy): domain Bacteria; kingdom Bacillati; phylum Actinomycetota; class Actinomycetes; order Kitasatosporales; family Streptomycetaceae; genus Streptomyces; species Streptomyces sp. NPDC047022. The sequence goes on from NZ_JBEYVV010000072.1 coordinate 514, forward strand.
ACCGTGCTGGAGGAGTGGGCCCGCGAACTGGGCGCCGACATCCGGCGCGGCTGGGAGTTCCAGGACCTGGAGCAGGACGCGGACGGTGTCACCGTCACCCTGCTGAGCCCCGGCGGGGAGCGGCGACTGCGTGCCGCGTACCTGGTCGGCGCCGACGGCGGGCACAGCGCGGTGCGCCGGGCGGGCGGCTTCGACTTCCCGGGCACCCCCGCCACCCGGGGCATGTACCTGGCCGACGTGACCGGCGTGTCCATCCGCCCGCGTCCGCTCGGCGAGCGTCTGGACGGCGGCATGGTGATGGCCGCGCCGCTGGCCGAGGGCGTGGACCGCATCATCGTGTGCGAGCACGGCACCCCGCCGCCCGGCCGCAGCGAGACCCCCGAGTTCGCCGAGGTCGCCGCCGCCTGGCAGCGTCTGACGGGCGAGGACATCTCCGGCGGGGGCGCCGACTGGGTCAGCTCCTTCACCGACGCCACCCGCCAGGTCACCGAGTACCGCCGGGGCCGGGTCCTGCTCGTCGGCGACGCCGCCCACATCCATCTGCCGGCCGGCGGCCAGGGGCTGAGCACCGGCGTCCAGGACGCCGCCAACCTCGGCTGGAAGCTGGCGGCCGCCGTGCGCGGCCAGGCTCCCGGGAGCCTGCTGGACACGTACCACGCCGAACGCCACCCGGTGGGCGCCGCGCTGCTGAGCAACACGGTGGCCCAGGGCACGGTGTTCCTCGGCGGTCCCGAATCCCAGCCGCTGCGCGATCTGTTCGCCGAGCTGATCGGTATAGACGCGGTCAAGCGGTACCTGGCGGGCCGGGTCAGCCACCTCGACATCCGCTACCGGATCGGCACGCCCGACGTGCATCCGCTGGTCGGCCGCCGACTGCCGCCCCGGCGGATCAGGACCGCCACCGGCGAGGTACGCACCCCCGAACTGCTGCACCCGGCCCAGGGCGTGCTGCTGGACCTGGCCGACGCTCCGGCGGTGCGCGAGGCGGCGGCCGGCTGGAAGGACCGGGTCGTCACCGTCACCGGCGCTCCCCTCGAGGCGGACGCCTTCGGCGGTGCCGCGGCACTGCTGGTCCGGCCCGACGGCCATGTCGCCTGGGCGGGATCCGACGCCGAGACGCTGCGGGCCGCGCTGTCGCGCTGGTTCGGCGCCCAGGAGACCACGGGCGGGTCCGAGACCACCGGCGGCTCCGAGGCCACCGGTATACCGGAGTCCGTATGAGCACCCCCGGCGCCCTGCGCGCCACTCCCGGCGCGACCTCCCCGGGGGTGCGGCCCATCACCGTACCGGCCGGCTCCCTCACGCTGTCCGCCCTGATCGCCGAGCCCGCCGGACCGCCCCGGGCCACCGTCGTCGCGGTGCCCGGCGGCGGCACGGGCGCCGGGTACTTCGACGGCCAGGCCCACCCCGACATCTCCCTGCTCGCCCTCGGCGCCCGGCTCGGCTACACCATGATCTCCGTCGACCGCCCCGGCTACGGGCTGTCCGCCGCACAGGCGCCGAGCGGCCAGACCCTCGCCGAGCAGTCCGCCGCGCTGCGCCACGCGCTGGCCCATCTCGCCGGCCGATACCGCACCGGGGCGGGTGTGTTCCTGCTCGCGCACTCCTTCGGCGGCAAGCTCGCCCTGACCTATGCCGCGGACGAACCCGACCCGGCCGCGCCCCGTCTGCTCGGCCTGGACATCTCCGGGCTGGGCCGGGACTACGCCGTGGACCCCGGCGTCCTGGACGACCCGCACCAGCACGGCCAGTGGAAGCGGAACTGGGGTGCGCTGCGCTTCTATCCGCCGGACACCTTCACCAAGGCCGCGGCCGTGGTCGCGCCGATGCCGGTGCGCGAACGCGCGGAGGCCAGGAACTGGCCGCTGCGGTTCGCCGCCGCGGCGGGGCGGGTGCGGGTGCCGGTGCGGCTGACGTTCGCCGAACGGGAACTGTGGTGGCGGCACGACGAGGACGCCGTGGCCGACCTGACCTCCCGTTTCACCGAGGCGCCCGTCGTCCGGGTCGACCGCCAGCCCGGCGCCGGGCACAACATCAGCCTGGGCTGGGCCGCACGGTCGTACCACCTGAAGGCGCTGGCCTTCTTCGAGGAGTGCCGCACCCGCCTGGCCGAGGGCCGCGCCACCACGGAAGGGCGGCAGCCATGACCGGGAACACCCCGCACGGCAGGTTCGGGGGGCTCCCCGACCCGGCCACCCTGCGCGCCATGAGCCCGGACCTGCGCAGCCGCGTCATCGGCCGCTGTCTGCGGCTGGAGGTGCAGCACCTGCTCGCGGTCCCCCCGGCCCACCGGGTCTTCCCCGATCGGCCGCTGCGCGACCAGGGACTGGACCGGCTGGGGGCCCTGCTTCTGCAGCGGCGGATCCGATGCGTACTGCGCCGGGAGGTCTCCAGCGAAGTCCTGCGCGCGAGCACCGTGGGTCAACTCGTCGACCTGCTCGCCTGCTGAACCCGAACTCCACCACCCACTCGGACCGGAACCGGAACCACCACGAACCACCACGACGCGAAGACGGAGAAGCCACTCATGGTGCTCGCACCGCCCACCGAACGCCCCGGTCCGCTCATGGAGCTGGCCGCACGCAAGGGTCTGGCCCGCGAAGGGGACGACCCGAGGGCCACCGAACGCCAGCATGCCAAGGGCAAGCTGACCGCGCACGAGCGCATCGAACTGCTGCTGGACAAGGGCAGCTTCACCGAGGTCGAACCACTGCGCCGGCACCGTGCCACCGGCTTCGGCCTGGAGGCGAGGAAGCCCTTCGGCGACGGCGTCGTCACCGGCTGGGGCATGGTCGAGGGCCGCACGGTGTTCGTGTACGCCCATGACTTCCGGGTCTTCGGCGGCGCGCTCGGCGAGGCCCACGCCACCAAGATCCACAAGATCATGGACATGGCCATCGCGGCCGGAGCGCCGCTCGTGTCCCTCAACGACGGCGCGGGCGCCCGTATCCAGGAGGGCGTCTCGGCGCTGGCCGGTTACGGCGGCATCTTCCGGCGCAACACCCGCGCCTCCGGCGTCATCCCGCAGATCAGCGTGATGCTCGGACCGTGCGCGGGCGGGGCCGCCTACAGCCCCGCCCTGACCGATTTCGTCTTCGCCGTCCGTGACATCTCCCAGATGTTCATCACCGGCCCCGACGTAGTGCGCGCCGTCACCGGGGAGGAGATCAGCCAGAACGGGCTCGGCGGCGCGGACGTCCACGGCGCCACCTCCGGGGTCGCGCACTTCGTCTACGACGACGAGGAGACCTGCCTCGCGGAGGTGCGCTACCTGCTGTCCCTGCTGCCGTCCAACAACCGGGAACTGCCGCCCGTGAACCACTGCGGCGACCCGGCCGACCGTCCCGGCGACGCCCTGCTCGACATCGTCCCGGCCGACGGCAACCGCTCCTACGACGTCCGCGCGGTGATCGAGGAGCTCGTCGACGAGGGCGAGTACGTGGAGGTGCACGCCTCCTGGGCGCCGAACATCGTGTGCGCGCTGGCTCGCGTCGACGGCCGTACCGTCGGCGTCGTCGCCAACCAGCCCTCCTCCATGGCGGGCGTCCTGGACATCAGGGCGAGCGAGAAGGGCGCGCGGTTCGTGCAGTTCTGCGACGCCTTCAACATCCCCCTGGTCACCCTGGTGGACGTGCCCGGCTTCCTGCCGGGGGTGGACCAGGAGCACGAGGGCATCATCCGGCGCGGCGCCAAACTGCTGTACGCGTACTGCAACGCGACCGTGCCGCGGGTGTCGGTGGTGCTGCGCAAGGCGTACGGCGGTGCCTACATCGTGATGGACTCACGCTCCATCGGCGCCGATGTCGCCCTGGCCTGGCCGGCCAACGAGATCGCGGTGATGGGCGCGGAGGGTGCGGCGAACGTCGTCTTCCGCCGGGAGATCGCCGCCTCGGACGACCCGGAGGCCACCCGCCTGGAGAAGATCGACCAGTACCGGCGTGAGCTCGTGCACCCGTACTACGCCGCCGAGCGCGGGCTGGTCGACGATGTCATCGACCCGCGCGACACACGCTCGGTCCTGGCACGCTCGCTGGCCATGCTCGCCTCCAAGCACGCCGACCTGCCGTGCCGCAAGCACGGCAACCCGCCCCAGTGAGCGACGGAGGAGCCATGACCGGGGAGACCCTCAAGGACCAGGAGGAGGACGCCGCGCGCGGGGCGGCCGGCACGGGCCGTGCCGAACCCTGGCTGCGCATCGAGCGCGGCTGCCCCACGCCCGAGGAACTGGCCGCGCTCACCGCCGTGCTGCTGACGCGCACCGCGGCGGCCGGCGCCCTGCCGGACGACCTGGCCCGCAGGCAGCAGGCGGTCGCCCTGTGGAAGCGCCCGGAACGCACCTCGGTCTTCGAGGGGCCGCGCAGCTGGCGGGCGGTGGCCTGACGGCCAGGGGCGCGCACGGGGTCGGAGAAGGGCCGCGGAGTTCTGCTGAACTCCGCGGCCCTTGTTCGTGAGTGGTGCTCTCTCACCTGCCTTCCGGCATCGTGTGAGGGTCCCTGAGCATCGAGCGCAGACCCGGTGGCAGCGCCTGGAGCCGCTCCACCGCGTCCAGGCCGTAGAGGTACTCGGCTCCCACCGCGCGCATCACGACCTGCCGGTCGCCCGATCCCAGCAGAGCCGCCGCCCCGACATGTGTGGGGCACAGCGGCAGATTGCCCACCATCCAGCCGGGCGGACGGGCCGCAAGACCGCCCTCGCCCAGGTAGTCGCGGTCGGCGCCCCGGGCCAGCCCGGTGCCGAGTCCCTTCAGATACGCCTCCTTGCGCGCCCACAGCCTCCCGAAGGCCGCCGTGCGATCGGCTTCGCGCAGCCCGGAAAGCTCCCGCCGCTCCGCGGGATGCAGGGTCGGCAGGCACACTTCGGCGGTCCCGGGCGACGGGACGCGCTGCACATCCGCGCCGACACGGCTCTGGGCCACCACGACGAGCGCGAGACCGTGGCTGTGCGAGAGCGAGAACTGCGGTGCGCCGGGCACCCCGAGCACGACCGGACGCCCGTGCCGCTCCCCGCCGCCGCCATGGCGCTCACCGCCGAGGCTGATGCGGTGCGGGGCGAGCCCCGTGTACACGGCGAGGACCCGGCGCAGTCCCACATGCGCCGCGATGTACATCTGCCGGTCCTCGGGCCGCCGGTATGCCTCGGCCCTTCTGCGCTCGCGGTCGTCCAGTTCGTGGCCCGGTACGTCGCGGGGCGAGTCGGGCGGCGGCAGCAGCCACACGTCCAGCTCGCCCCGGCCCACGGCGAGCGGTCTCACGGCCTGTTTCAACGTCCGCCCTCCGCATACGCCTTGGCGTGGTGGAGGGTGGCGCGGCTGTTGGTGGAGAGGGCTTCTTGTACGTAGTTCCTGGCGTCGTCGAGGGTGGCGTGGGTGCCGAGG
>NZ_JBEYVV010000073.1:0-5544 GCF_040644155.1 Streptomyces sp. NPDC047022
GCACGAGGACGGACGCCGCGAGCAGCCCGAGGCCCACCAGCAGAAGGCCGCACGCCTTCCACCCGTGCTCGACGTGGGCCCGGCCACTCAGGTGGCCGGGCCCCGCCGCATGCTGCCGCGCCCTACTCCTGGGTCTCCCGCACCCGGATGCCCCGCAGCGATACCGCGGCCAGGACCGCCGCGCCCAGCAGCAGGACCGCTCCGGTGACCGCCGCCGCCTGCATTCCGTCGGTGAACGCCTCGCGTGCCACCTCCAGCAGCTCCGCTCCCGTCCGGCCCGGCAGCTTCTGCGCCACCGCGATGGCGCCGCCCAGCGTCTCGTGCACAGGGGAGGGGGCCGACGCCGGGATGCCGTGCCGGTAGACGGCCGTACCGATCGAGCCGAGGACCGCCATGCCGAGGGCGCCGCCGAACTCCGCGCTCGTCTCCATCAGGGAGGACGCGACACCGGCCTTCTCCACCGGCGCGGCACCCATCGCCAGGTCCGTCATCTGCGCCATCACGGTGACGATTCCGCCTGCCAGCACGCCCGCCCCGGCCAGCACCAGCCACAGCGAGTGGGTACCGGCGAGCGCCAGCATCCCGAAGCCGCAGGCCGCGACCACGAATCCGCCCGCGACGACATACGCCCGGTCGACGCCCTTCTGGACCATCTGCGTCGTGACCGGCGCCGCGACACCGATGAGCACCGAGGGAAGCAGGGACCACAGGGCGGCCTCCAGCGCGCTCTTGCCGAGCACCGCCTGAAGGTACTGCGTGGTGAAGTAGGCCGAACCCATCACGGCGAAGGACGACACCAGGTTCAAGGTGAGCGCGGGGGCGAAGCCGTGGCCCCGGAACAGGGCCGCTGAGATGAGCGGGGAGGCCGCCGTGCGCTGCCGGAGCACGAACAGCACGGCGAACACCAGCCCGACCGCCACCGACACCACGTACTGGGTGTGCCAGCCCTCGGCCGGGATCTCCTTCAGGCCGTAGATCACCGGCAGGACCGCGGCCATCGACAGCGGCACGCTCAGCAGGTCGAAACGGCCGGGCGCGGGGTTCTTCGACTCGGGCAGCAGGAACGGGCCGAGGACCAGGAGCAGAGCCATCGCGGGCAGGTTGACGAGGAACACCGAGCCCCACCAGAAGTACTGGACGAGGAGTCCGCTCATCACCGAGCCGAGCGCGATGCCGCCCGTCATGACGCCCGACCACAGACCGACGGCCTTGGCCCGCTGCCCCGGGTCCCTGAACATCGAGCGGACCAGCGCCATCGTCGACGGCATCAGGGTCGCGCCGCCGATACCGAGGACCGCGCGGGCCGCTATCAGGGTCTCGGGGCTGTCGGCGTAGGCCGCGACCAGGGAGGCGGTCCCGAAGGCCGCGGCCCCGAACAGCAGCAGCTTTCGGCGGCCTGTGCGGTCGGCCAGCGAACCCATCGTCATCAGCAGCCCGGCGAGGACGAAGGCGTAGATGTCGAAGATCCACAGCTGCTGCGTGCTGCTCGGCCTCAGGTCCGCGCTGATCTCCGGGATCGCGAAGTAGAGGACCGACACATCCATCGAGACCAGCAGCAGCGGAAGCATCAGAACGCCCAGGGCGGTCCATTCGCGGCGGCCGGCCCGCGCGGGGGCGCCGCCGGGTGCGCCGAGGGGGCCGCCCATACCTGTACTCGTGCTCGTGCTCGTCGAGTTCGTCATGCCGATGACTGTACGGGCGTCTTAAACGCTTGTCTAGTACGGGCGTTTAAATCACTTGTATGGGACGGTTGTCTGAATCGAGGTAGGGTGACGGCATGGGACACCGTGAGGATCTGCTCGAGGGCGCCAAGCGCTGCCTGCTGGAGAAGGGGTTCGCGCGCACGACCGCGCGCGACATCGTCAAGGAGTCGGGGACCAACCTGGCGTCCATCGGCTACCACTACGGCTCGAAGGACGCGCTGCTCGCCCAGGCCTATGTGGCACTCGTCGAGGAGATGTCCGACGCGTTCGCCGGCGACGCGAACGCCGGTTTCAGCGCTGCGCCGGGCTCGCTCGAACGGTTCCGGGAAGTGTGGTCGAACATCATCGCCACCATGCGGGAACCCGGTTCGCTGTGGCGGCTCAGCGCCGAGATCGCGGTCATGGGAGACCAGCTGCCCGAGGTGCGCGACCATCTGGCTCAGGCTCAGCGGGAAGGATCGCGCGGCTTCGTCGCGCTGATGACGGGCGGGCGCGAGGAGGACGTCCCGGACGACGTCGTGGACACCCTCGGCAGCTTCTACACGGTCCTGATGACGGGCCTCATCACCCTGTGGACCTTCGACCCGAAGACCGCCCCGGACGCCGACCAGCTCACCGAGGGAGTGCGCCGGTTCATCGAGGCCGCCGACCGGACGTGACGCGTCCCGCGTCCCGCAGCGCCGGGCCCAGGGCGAGCAGCATCGCGGCGGCCGTAAGCGCGAAGGCCCACGGGTAGCCCGTATACCCCGCGACCAGGCCGAAGGCCCCCGCACCCGTGCCTATTCCGGCGTCGTAGGCAAGGTTCCACAGCGCCGTGATCGCGCCGTAGGAAGGGCGGTCGGCCCGGGCGTGCACGAGGGAGAGCGTGGCGTTCTGGGTGATCCCGAGACCGGCCCCGAACACCGCCGCCCCCGCTACGACGGCGACCTGACTCGCGGTCAGGACCAGGGTGAGCACCCCGGCGGCCGACAGCAGCAGTCCGGGCACCACCAGCCGGGCCGAACCGTGCCGGTCGCCGTACCGGCCCGCCACCCACCTGGCCGCCGTCGAGGCCGCGGGCTGCACCAGCAGCGCCACCGTGGCCGCTGCGGCGGACCCCGAAGGCACCGCCGGCGGCAGGAAGGTGACCAGGATGCCGGTGGCAAGCGCGGTGGCGGCGAAGGCCAGAGCCGGGCGGCGGAGGTCGCCGTACGCGCGTCCTCCACACGGCTCGCCGCGAGGCCCTGCGGGCCGCCCTCGCCCGGCACGCCCTCGCCCGGCACGCCCTCGCCGTACGCCTCACCGGTCCGGCCGCCGGTTTCCACGCAGTGGCCCACCTGCCCGAGGGCGCCGACGAGCGGGCCGTGATCGCCGCTGCGCGGTCCCGCTCCGTGGGCCTCTACGGCATGAGCAGCTTGGGCTCCTCGGGTGCCACGGAACCGGCTCGGCTGGTCCTGGGATTCGGCAATGTGACCGAGCGTGCGATCAACGAAGGGATCGCCACGGTGGGGGGACCTGCTGACCGGTCATTAGGACCGCTTCGGCAGCCGGGCGGTCAGCATCTGGCCCAGCGCCAGCACGCTCAGGCCGAACATCAGGACCCCCAGTGGGACATGGAGCCATGCGACGTGCGCGATGCCCAGCACCACCTGCGCGGAAGCGAGTACGAGAAATCCGGCCGAGTGCAGGATGTGGCGTGGTGAGCCGCCGCCCGGCCGCCATGCCAGGACCGCGGCGAGCACGTACAGCATCGTCGCGGCGTAGATCACGCGCGCTCCGACGCTGTGCAGCATCTCGCCGTGACGGGTGGACAGCACCAGCCCGGCGCTGGCCGCCTGGAAGAAGATGCACAGGGTCTGCAGGGCGACCGAGACCTGCAGGAACGTGAACGTGCGTGGTGCGGTCGTGGTGTGTGCGGTGGCCATGGAGCGGTCCCCTTCTCTGCCGGGCGGCGAGGATCTGTACTGTCTCGGTAGTCCGACGACGCAGACCCCTGGAATGTGAGGCGAAGCGCCCGGCCCCACCGTCCGGTGCGGGGTTTCGCGGAAGCGGCGGGAGCGGATGCGCACGGACACCGAGGCACGCGGAGGCACGCGGACGAGGGGACCGGGGGACGTCGTAGCCATGAGAACCACACCCGAACCAGGGCATGACCGGCCCGAGGAGCGCCTGAGCGCGATCGTCGGCGAGCGGCGCCATCTGACCGATCTCGCCTACCGTCTGCTCGGTTCGCTGACCGAGGCCGAGGACGCCGTGCAGGAGACGTACGCCCGCTGGTACGCGATGCCTCGGGCCCGGCGGGAGGCCGTCGAGTCGCCCGGCGCCTGGCTGACGACGGTGGCCGGCCGTATCTGCCTCGACCTGCTCGGCTCGGCGCGGGCCCGGCGCGAACGGTACGTCGGTGAGTGGATACCCGAGCCGCTGCCCGACCGTACGGAGTGGATCAGCGGACGGGAGAGCGGTGGCACGGCCGACCCCGCCGACCGGGTCACCCTGGACGAGTCGGTCGACATGGCCTTCCTCGTCCTCCTCGAGTCGATGACCCCGGCCGAACGCGTCGCGTTCATCCTGCACGACGTCTTCCGGTACTCCTTCGCCGAGATCGCCGTGATCCTCGGCCGGACGCCGGCGGCCTGCCGCCAACTGGCGTCATCGGCCCGTCGGCGTGTGCGTGCCGCGTCCGCTCCGGAGGCTTCGGCGGTTCCGGTGGCCGGGCGGGCCGGTCTGGTGAGGAGTTTCAAGGAGGCGTGGGAGGCCAGGGACATCGAGGCACTCGTAGGACTGCTCGACCCCGGCGCCACGCTGACCGCCGACGGAGGCGGACTGGTCAGCACCGTTGTTCCCCCGGTCGAGGGCAGCGAGCGGATCGCCGCGTACATCCTGCGCATCGCCGACATCGCGCCCGGGCTGACGCTCCTGGAGCGGACGGTCAACGGTCAGCCCGGCCTGGTCGCCCAGCGCTCCGGCGTCACCGTGACCGTGGCGGCCTTCGAACTCACCGGCGACCGCGTCGCCCGCATCTGGGTGATCCGCAATCCGGAGAAACTCCGTTCCTGGATGGATCGCTAGCAGGTTGTCGCTGCTTATTTGTGGCGTGTCTGGTGGGTTCATCGTTGCCATTTGCCGGACAGGACTGTCGTCATGGGTTCACAGAAGAAGCGGCCGGTCCTGTTGTCACCGCAGGATCGTGAGGAGTTGGTCCGGGTGACTAGGACGGGTGTTCGTGGGGCCTCGATGATCATGCGTGCGCGGGTACTGCTTGCACTGGACGCCTCGGTGGGTCACGTGGATTCCAAGGCGGTGATCGCGGCCCGGCTCGGCGTCTCCGGTGAGACGTTACGGCTGGTCGCCAAGCGTTTCGCCGAGACCGGCGGCGATGTTCACGCAACGATCGCGCGGAAGAAGCGCGACCTGCCACCGGTGCCCTCGCCGGTGACCGGCGAGGTCGAAGCCCGGCTGATCGCGATGGCGTGCTCCCAGCCGCCCCAGGGCCATACCCGGTGGTCGCTGCGGCTGCTGGAGAAGCACGTCGCGCTGGCCGAGGACATCCCCGATCTGGACCACTCCACCATCGGGCGAGTCCTAAAAAAACGGAACTGCGCCCTCACCTGAGAAAGTGCTGGGCCATCCCACCCCGGGCGAACGCGGAGTTCGCGGCCCGGTTGGAAGACGTGCTGGCCGTCTATGCCCGGCCCTACGACCCGGCACGTCCGGTGGTGTGCATGGACGAGAAGCCCTACCAGCTCCTCGACCATGCCCGCAGCCCACTCCCGGCCCGACCCGGTCACGACGCCCGCCAGGACAGCGAGTACATCCGCTGCGGCACATGCTCCATCTTCGTGTGGGTCGAACCCCTGCGCGG
>NZ_JBEYVV010000074.1:0-5331 GCF_040644155.1 Streptomyces sp. NPDC047022
CGGGTGAAGTGGACGGGTGAGGGGCAGTTGGTGTTCGCGGGGCGGGCGGACGAGCAGGTGAAGATCCGCGGTTTCCGTATCGAACCCGGCGAGGTGCAGGCCGTGGTGGCCGCACACCCATCAGTCGCCCATGCGGCCGTGGTGGCCCGCGAGGACGCGCCCGGCGATGTCCGCCTGGTGGCCTACGTGGTGTCTGACGACGGTCGCAACGGTGACGAACTGGCCTCCCGAGTCCGCGAGTTCGTTGCCGCTAAGCTGCCGGAGCACCTGGTGCCCGCCGCGGTGGTGGTGCTCGACGCGCTGCCGCTGACCGTGAACGGCAAGCTGGACCGCAGGGCCCTGCCCGCACCGGAGTACACCACAGTCGGTGGCCGGGCGGCTGCCACGGTGCAGGAGGAGCTGCTGTGCCAGGCCTTCGCCCAGGTCCTCGGCCTGGAGAAGGCCGGCGTGGCCGACGACTTCTTCGCGCTCGGCGGCCACTCCCTGCTGGCCATGCGCCTGGTGAGCCGGATCCGGGCGCTCCTCGGTGCCGAGGTACCGATCCGGGTCCTCTTCGAGGCGCCCACCCCGGCCGCGCTGGCGGCCTGGCTCGGTCAGGCCGCCCAAGGCCGCACCGCGCTGGCTCCCATGGTGCGCCCCGAGCGGCTGCCACTCTCCTTCGCCCAGCGCCGCCTGTGGTTCCTGAGCCAGCTGGAGGGACCGAGCACCACCTACAACATCCCCATGGCCCTGCGGCTGTCCGGGGACATCGACCGGACCGTCCTTGCCGAGGCACTGCGGGATGTGATCGGCCGCCATGAGGTACTGCGCACGGTCTTCGCGGCCACCGAGGACGGCGATCCGTACCAGCGGATCCTGCCCGCCGAGGAGACCGGCTTCGAGCTGACCGTCACTCAGGTGGCGCCCGGCGGCCTGGACGCCGCCGCAGCCGAGGTCTCCGGGTACACCTTCGACCTGGCCGCCGAGATCCCGCTGCGGGCCTGGCTCTTCACCGAGGGCGAGGACGACCAGGTGCTGGTGGTGCTGGTGCACCACATCGCCGGGGACGGCTGGTCGATGGGCCCGCTGGCCCGCGACCTCTCCACCGCCTACGGTGCACGCCTCGCCGGCTCGGCCCCCGAGTGGACCGCCCTGCCGGTGCAGTACGCGGACTACGCCCTCTGGCAGCGTGAGCTGCTGGGTGACGAGCGGGACCAGGACAGCGTGATCTCCCGCCAGGTCGCCTACTGGCGTGCGGCGCTGGCCGGGGTCCCGGAGGAGCTGGAGCTGCCGGTCGACCGGCAGCGCCCGGCGGTGGCCTCGCACCGCGGGCACAGCGTGGCGCTGGAGATCCCGGCCGAGGTGCACCGTCGCGCGGCCGCGCTGGCCCGGGAGCGGGGTGTGACCCTGTTCATGGTGCTGCAGGCCGCACTGGCGGTGACCCTCAACCGGCTCGGCGCCGGCACGGACATCCCGGTCGGTACCGCGATCGCAGGCCGTACCGACGAGGCGCTGGACGAACTGGTCGGGTTCTTCGTCAACACCCTGGTGCTGCGCACCGACCTGTCCGGTGACCCGAGCACCGGCGAGGTGCTGGAGCGGGTCCGCGAGGTGAGCCTCGGCGCGTTCGGACATCAGGACGTGCCGTTCGAGCGCCTGGTCGAGGAGCTCTCCCCCACCCGCTCGCTCTCCCGCCACCCGCTGTTCCAGGTCATGCTGACCGTGCAGAACACCGGCCCGGCGACGCTGGAGCTGCCGGGTCTGCGGACCGGGCAGCTGGCGGCCGGCCCGACGACGGTCAAGTTCGACCTGGAACTGGGCGTCACAGAGGTCTTCGACGAGCAGGGAGCTCCGGCTGGACTGCGCGGCGTCCTGATCGCGGCGACGGACCTGTTCGAACCGGACACGGCCGAGCGGCTCGCCGAGCGGCTGGCGCGCGTGCTGGCCGCGCTGGTGGCGGCGCCGGACGCCCCGATCAGCAGCGTGGACGCGCTCGCCCCGGACGAGCGCGACCGGGTGCTGGTGGCATGGAACGACACCGCCCGCGCCGTACCGGCGGCCACCGTGCCGCAGCTGTTCGCCGGGCAACTGGCGCGCGATCCCGAGGCGATCGCCGTGGTGTTCGGGGACGTCGAACTGACCTATGCGGAGCTGGACGCCCGGGCGAACCGCCTGGCCCGGCTGCTGATCGACCGCGGAGTGGGGCCGGAGTCGCTGGTGGCTGTGCTGGCCGACCGCTCGGTCGAACTGGTGGTGGCGTACCTCGCGGTCTGGCAGGCCGGAGCCGCCTATCTGCCGATCGACCCCGCGCACCCGGCCGACCGGATCGGCTTCATGCTGGCCGACACGGCGCCGGTCTGCCTGCTGACCACGGAGGAGAGCCAGCGCTCGGTGCCACAGGACTGCGGCCTGCCGGTGCTGGTGCTCGACGGGTCACAGCTGGCGGCCGAGACGGCCGGTCTCGACGCCACGGCGGTGACCGACGCCGAGCGCAGGGGAGCACTGCTCCCGGCGCACGCGGCCTACGTCATCTACACCTCCGGCTCGACCGGAGTGCCGAAGGGCGTGGTGGTCTCGCACCAAGGTGTGGCGAGCCTGCGGCAGACCCAGCTCGAACGATTCGCGTTCGACAGCGACAGCCGGGTACTGCAGTTCGCCTCGCTGGGCTTCGACGGCGCGGCCTTCGAGGTGCTGATGGCCCTGTGCAACGGCGGCCGGCTGGTCATGGGGACGGCACAGCAGCTGCTGCCCGGCCCAGAGCTGGTCGACCTGGTGGCCCGTCACGGGGTGACCCACCTGATCGCCCCGCCGGCCGCCCTGGGTGCGCTGGAGCCGGACAGCCTGCCGTCCGTGACGACGCTGGCCGCGGTGGGCGAGGCGCTCGGCGCCGACCTGGTGGCCCAGTGGGCGCCGGGCCGCCGCTTCCTCGACGGCTACGGCCCGACCGAGACCACGGTCGCCGCCGCGATCTCGGCACCGCTGGCGCCGGGCGAGCAGCCGAACATCGGCACACCGATCGTCAACACCCGGGTGTACGTGCTGGATGACGCCCTTACCCCGGTGCCGACCGGTGTGGCCGGCGAGCTCTACGTGGCCGGGGCCGGCCTGGCCCGCGGCTACGTCAACCGCGCCGGACTGACCGCCGAGCGGTTCCTGGCCTGCCCGTTCGAGCCGGGTGCCCGGATGTATCGCACCGGGGACCGGGCCCGCTGGACGGCGGACGGACGCCTGGTGTTCGCCGGCCGCGCGGACGAGCAGGTGAAGATCCGCGGCTTCCGGGTCGAGCCGGGCGAGGTCCAGGCGGTGGTCGCAGGCTGCCCGGGTGTGGCGCAGGCCGCCGTCGTGGCCCGCGAGGAGGGCCCGGGCGACAAGCGGCTGGTCGCCTACGTGGTGGCGGGCCTGCCGGAGGGTGCGGCAGCGGACGGTCTGGCCGGCGCCGTGCGCCGGCACACCGCGGAGCGGCTGCCGCAGTTCATGGTCCCCTCGGCCGTGATGGTGCTGGACGCGCTGCCGGTGACGGTGAACGGCAAGCTGGACCGCCGGGCACTGCCCGCGCCGGACTACACGGTGGTCGCCGGCACCGGCCGGGCACCGGCGAACGCGCAGGAGGAGATGTTCTGCGAGGCCTTCGCCCAGGTCCTGGGGCTGCCCGAGGTCGGCGTGGACGACGACTTCTTCGCGCTGGGCGGCCACTCCCTGCTGGTGACGAAGTTGGCCAACCGAGTGCGCACGGTGTCCGGTGTGGAACTGCCGCTCCGGGTGCTGTTCGAGGCACCGACGCCGGCCGCGCTCGCGGTCTGGCTGGCCCAGCGGGCCGGAAATCAGAAGAGAGCTAGGCCCGCACTGCGGCCGATGCGTAAGCGGGAGGACTCCTGATGATTCCCTTGTCATTCGCGCAGCGCCGACTGTGGTTCCTCGCCCAGCTGGAGGGTCCGAGCGCGTCCTACAACCTTTCGCTCGCCCTCCGCCTGACCGGCGACCTCGACCGGCAGGCGCTGGTCGGGGCGATGCGGGATGTCATCGGACGGCATGAAGTGCTCCGCACCGTCTTCCCCGCTGCAGACGGGCAGCCGTACCAGCGGATCCTGAAGCTCGAGGAGTGCGGTTTCGAGGTGACGGTCGCCGACTCGACCGCGGCCGAACTGACCGGGGCGATGGCCGCGGTCACGGCCGAGCCGTTCGACCTGGCCGTACAGATCCCGCTGCGCGCCCAGCTCTTCGCGCTGGCTCCGGACGAGCACGTCCTGCTGGTGGTGATCCACCACATCGCCTGGGACGGCGGCTCACTGGCGCCGTTCATCCGGGACGTCTCGGCGGCCTACGCGGCACGGCTGACCGGCCGAGCCCCGGAGTGGGAGCCGCTGGCTGTGCAGTACGCGGATTACGCGCTCTGGCAACGGGAGGTGCTCGGTGACGAGGACGATCCCGAGAGCCTGCTGTCGGCACAGGTGGCCTACTGGCGCCAGGCGCTGGCGGGCGCACCGGAGGAACTGGCGCTGCCGGTCGACCGGCAGCGACCGGCGGTGGCCTCGCGCCGCCCCGAGACCGTCGAGCTGAGCGTCTCCGCCGAGACGCACCAACGGCTCGCGGCACTGGCCCGGGAGCGCGGCGTGACCCTGTTCATGGTGCTGCAGGCCGCACTGGCGGTGACCCTGTCCCGGCTCGGTGCCGGCACGGACATCCCGATCGGCACGGCCGTCGCCGGCCGCACCGACGAGGCGCTGGACGACCTGATCGGCTTCTTCGTCAACACCCTGGTGATGCGCACCGATCTGTCCGGCGACCCGACCTTCACCGAGGTCCTGGAACGGGTCCGCCGGGCGAGCCTGTCGGCGTTCGAGCACCAGGACGTGCCGTTCGACCGCCTGGTGGAGGAGTTGGCACCGGTCCGCTCGCTGGCCAGGCAGCCGCTGTACCAGGTCATGCTGACCGTGCAGAACAACGGCCCGGCCGGTGGCGACGGCGGGCCGCGACCTGACTCGCCACGGCTGCGGATGAGCCCGGTCCCCGCGGACACCGGTGCGGCGGCCGCCAAGTTCGACCTGGACGTGCTCGCGGGGGAGGAGTTCGACGCCCGGGGCCTCCCGGCGGGGCTGAAGGTGACGATCATCGCGGCGGCCGACCTGTTCGACGCCGCCACGGTCGAGCGCATCGCCGGTTGGCTGGTCCGGGTCGTCGACACGGTGGCCGCGGCCCCCCGGACCCGGCTGTCGGCGGTGGAGGTGCTGGACGAGGCCGAACGGCGCCGACTCCTGCGCGACTGGAACGCGACGGAGCGTCGGCTGCCGGTGGGTCTGGTGCCGGAGTTGTTCGAGGCGCAGGTGGGGCGGACGCCGGAGGCGGTGGCGGTGG
>NZ_JBEYVV010000075.1:1883-5137 GCF_040644155.1 Streptomyces sp. NPDC047022
ACGGCCGTGAGGTCGTCCTTCGGTGCCGGCCCCAGTGAACTCGGACCTGTTGGTTCGGGGTGATGGGTGGTTGGTCGTTGTTTGAGAACTGCACAGTGGACGCGAGCATCTGTGGCCAAGTTTTTAAGGGCGCACGGTGGATGCCTTGGCACCAGGAACCGATGAAGGACGTGGGAGGCCACGATAGTCCCCGGGGAGTCGTCAACCAGGCTTTGATCCGGGGGTTTCCGAATGGGGAAACCCGGCAGTCGTCATGGGCTGTCACCCGCTGCTGAACACATAGGCAGTGTGGAGGGAACGCGGGGAAGTGAAACATCTCAGTACCCGCAGGAAGAGAAAACAACCGTGATTCCGGGAGTAGTGGCGAGCGAAACCGGATGAGGCCAAACCTACGACGTGTGAGACCCGGCAGGGGTTGCGTCGTGGGGGTTGTGGGATCTCTCTTCCACGGTCTGCCGGCCGTGGGACGAGTCAGAAACCGTTGATGTAGGCGAAGGACATGCGAAAGGTCCGGCGTAGAGGGTAAGACCCCCGTAGCTGAAACGTCAGCGGCTCGTTTGAGAGACACCCAAGTAGCACGGGGCCCGAGAAATCCCGTGTGAATCTGGCGGGACCACCCGCTAAGCCTAAATATTCCCTGGTGACCGATAGCGGATAGTACCGTGAGGGAATGGTGAAAAGTACCCCGGGAGGGGAGTGAAATAGTACCTGAAACCGTGTGCCTACAAGCCGTGGGAGCGTCGGAGTGTGCTTGCACACTCTCGTGACTGCGTGCCTTTTGAAGAATGAGCCTGCGAGTTTGCGGTGTGTTGCGAGGTTAACCCGTGTGGGGTAGCCGTAGCGAAAGCGAGTCCGAACAGGGCGGTGGAGTAGCACGCTCAAGACCCGAAGCGGAGTGATCTAGCCATGGGCAGGTTGAAGCGGAGGTAAGACTTCGTGGAGGACCGAACCCACCAGGGTTGAAAACCTGGGGGATGACCTGTGGTTAGGGGTGAAAGGCCAATCAAACTCCGTGATAGCTGGTTCTCCCCGAAATGCATTTAGGTGCAGCGTCGTGTGTTTCTTGCCGGAGGTAGAGCACTGGATAGGCGATGGGCCCTACCGGGTTACTGACCTTAGCCAAACTCCGAATGCCGGTAAGTGAGAGCGCGGCAGTGAGACTGTGGGGGATAAGCTCCATGGTCGAGAGGGAAACAGCCCAGAGCATCGACTAAGGCCCCTAAGCGTACGCTAAGTGGGAAAGGATGTGGAGTCGCACAGACAACCAGGAGGTTGGCTTAGAAGCAGCCACCCTTGAAAGAGTGCGTAATAGCTCACTGGTCTAGTGATTCCGCGCCGACAATGTAGCGGGGCTCAAGCGTACCGCCGAAGTCGTGTCATTGCAGCTATAGCCCCAACGGGTGCTGTGATGGGTAGGGGAGCGTCGTCTGCCGGGTGAAGCGGCACTGGAAGGTAGTCGTGGACGGTTGACGAGTGAGAATGCAGGCATGAGTAGCGATTCACACGTGAGAAACGTGTGCGCCGATTGACTAAGGGTTCCTGGGTCAAGCTGATCTGCCCAGGGTAAGTCGGGACCTAAGGCGAGGCCGACAGGCGTAGTCGATGGATAACCGGTTGATATTCCGGTACCCGCTGTGAAGCGTCAAACATCGAGCATCGTGATGCTAAGGCCGTGAAGCCGCCCTGATCTCTTCGGAGTTGAGGGGAGTGGTGGAGCCGCCGGACCAAGCGGTTAGTAGGTGAGTGATGGGGTGACGCAGGAAGGTAGTCCATCCCGGGCGGTGGTTGTCCCGGGGTAAGGGTGTAGGACGGTGTGTAGGTAAATCCGCGCACCTTGTGTCTGAGACCTGATGCCGAGCCGATTGTGGCGAAGTGGATGATCCTATGCTGTCGAGAAAAGCCTCTAGCGAGTTTCATGGCGGCCCGTACCCTAAACCGACTCAGGTGGTCTGGTAGAGAATACCGAGGCGTTCGGGTGAACTATGGTTAAGGAACTCGGCAAAATGCCCCCGTAACTTCGGGAGAAGGGGGGCCACGCCTGGTGACGAGTCTTGCACTCCGAGCTGGGGGTGGCCGCAGAGACCAGCGAGAAGCGACTGTTTACTAAAAACACAGGTCCGTGCGAAGCCGTAAGGCGATGTATACGGACTGACGCCTGCCCGGTGCTGGAACGTTAAGGGGACCGGTTAGCTCACTTTCGGGTGGGCGAAGCTGAGAACTTAAGCGCCAGTAAACGGCGGTGGTAACTATAACCATCCTAAGGTAGCGAAATTCCTTGTCGGGTAAGTTCCGACCTGCACGAATGGCGTAACGACTTCTCGACTGTCTCAACCATAGGCCCGGTGAAATTGCACTACGAGTAAAGATGCTCGTTTCGCGCAGCAGGACGGAAAGACCCCGGGACCTTTACTACAGTTTGATATTGGTGTTCGGTTCGGCTTGTGTAGGATAGCTGGGAGACTTTGAAACGCGGACGCCAGTTCGCGGTGAGTCGTCGTTGAAATACCAGTCTGGTCGTGCTGGATGTCTAACCCGGGTCCGTGATCCGGATCGGGGACAGTGTCTGATGGGTAGTTTAACTGGGGCGGTTGCCTCCTAAAGAGTAACGGAGGCGCCCAAAGGTTCCCTCAGCCTGGTTGGCAATCAGGTGTTGAGTGTAAGTGCACAAGGGAGCTTGACTGTGAGACCGACGGGTCGAGCAGGGACGAAAGTCGGGACTAGTGATCCGGCGGTGGCTTGTGGAAGCGCCGTCGCTCAACGGATAAAAGGTACCCCGGGGATAACAGGCTGATCTTCCCCAAGAGTCCATATCGACGGGATGGTTTGGCACCTCGATGTCGGCTCGTCGCATCCTGGGGCTGGAGTCGGTCCCAAGGGTTGGGCTGTTCGCCCATTAAAGCGGTACGCGAGCTGGGTTTAGAACGTCGTGAGACAGTTCGGTCCCTATCCGCTGTGCGCGTAGGAGTCTTGAGAAGGGCTGTCCCTAGTACGAGAGGACCGGGACGGACGAACCTCTGGTGTGCCAGTTGTCCTGCCAAGGGCATGGCTGGTTGGCTACGTTCGGGAGGGATAACCGCTGAAAGCATCTAAGCGGGAAGCCTGCTTCGAGATGAGGACTCCCACCCACTTGATGGGGTAAGGCTCCCAGTAGACGACTGGGTTGATAGGCCAGATCTGGAAGCCCGGTGACGGGTGGAGGTGACTGGTACTAATAGGCCGAGGGCTTGTCCTCAGTTGCTCGCGTCCACTGTGTT
>NZ_JBEYVV010000076.1:0-5003 GCF_040644155.1 Streptomyces sp. NPDC047022
TCAACGCCCACAAGGCAGGCACCATCAAGGGCCTCACCGCCGAAGTCGGCGCCTCCCTCACCTCCGGCGCCACCATCTGCGACATCAAGGACTGAGCCGGGAACGCACCGAGGACCGGGGACCGGCCGTGGCCAGGGCGGCCGGTGTCAGGCCCTGGCCACGGCCCCTGCGGCCTCCCCAGCTTTCCGCAAACAAATTCCCGTCGTCCCGACAATTTCCTGTAAGTGTCCTGACATTCCGGCCGTTGAAACCTTTCCGGCCGCCTTGGATACTGTTTATCAATTCACTCATACGGCGCACAGCGGGCCGTAAGCAGAGGGGAAAACAATGCACAGCACGCTGATTGTCGCCCGAATGCACCCCGAGTCGGGGGCGGATGTCGCCAAGCTGTTCAGTGAATTCGACTCCACGGAAATGCCGCACCGCATGGGAACGCGCCGGCGTCAGCTCTTCCAGTACCGGGGCCTGTACTTCCACCTGCAGGAGTTCGACACGGACAACGGCGGCGAGCTGATAGAGCAGGCCAAGACCGACCCGCGTTTCGTGGCCATCAGCGAGGACCTCAAGCCGTTCATCGAGGCATACGACCCCAAGACGTGGCGCTCCCCCTCGGACGCGATGGCGTCCCGCTTCTACCACTGGGAGGCGTCCGCGTGAACGGCCGACGAGTCGTCATCACCGGCATCGAGGTGCTGGCCCCGGGCGGAGTGGGGGTGAAGGCATTCTGGGACCTGCTGAGCGAGGGCCGTACCGCCACGCGCGGGATCACGTTCTTCGACCCCAGCCCGTTCCGCTCCCGGGTCGCCGCCGAGATGGACTTCGACCCCGTGGAGCTGGGGCTGACCCCGCAGGAGATCCGCCGTATGGACCGGGCCGCGCAGTTCGCGGTGGTCGCGGCGCGCGGCGCACTCGCCGACAGCGGGATCGACCTGGAGGCGTACGACCCCTACCGGGTCGGTGTGACCGTGGGCAGCGCGGTGGGCGCCACGATGGGCCTGGACGAGGAGTACAACGTCGTCAGCGACGGCGGCAGGCTCCACCTGGTGGACCACGAGTACGCGGTCCCGCACCTCTACAACTACCTGGTGCCCAGCTCGTTCGCGGCCGAGGTGGCCATGGACGCGGGCGCGCAGGGCCCGAGCACGGTGGTCTCCACGGGCTGCACCTCCGGCATCGACTCGGTCGGGCACGCCGTGGAGCTGATCCGCGAGGGCACCGCCGACGTCATGATCTCGGGCTCCTCCGACGCGCCGATCTCGCCGATCACGATGGCCTGCTTCGACGCGATCAAGGCGACCACTCCCCGGTACGACGACCCCGGGCACGCCTCCCGGCCCTTCGACGCCTCCCGCAACGGGTTCGTCCTCGGGGAGGGCGCCGCCGTGTTCGTACTGGAGGAGCTCGAGAGCGCGAAAAGGCGCGGGGCGCACATCTACGCCGAGATCGCCGGATACGCCACCCGTTCCAACGCGTACCACATGACGGGGCTGCGCAAGGACGGCGCCGAGATGGCCGAGGCGATCGACGTGGCGCTCGCCGAGGCGCGGATGAACCCGACGCAGATCGACTACATCAACGCGCACGGCTCGGGCACCAAGCAGAACGACCGCCATGAGACGGCGGCGTTCAAGCGCAGCCTCGGCGAGCACGCGTACCGGACGCCGGTCAGCTCCATCAAGTCGATGGTGGGGCACTCGCTCGGCGCGATCGGCTCCATCGAGATCGCCGCGTCCGCCCTGGCCATGGAGCACAACGTCGTGCCGCCCACGGCCAATCTGCACACCCCCGATCCCGAGTGCGACCTCGACTACGTGCCCCTGGCCGCACGGGAGCAGCTGACCGACGCCGTGCTGACCGTGGGCAGCGGCTTCGGCGGTTTCCAGAGCGCCATGGTGCTGGCGCGTCCCGAAAGGAGCGTGGCATGACGGCATCATCGGCATCGGTGGTGGTGACCGGGCTGGGCATCGCCGCACCGACGGGCCTCGGCACCCGTGACTACTGGGCGGCCACCCGGTCCGGCAAGAACGGCATCGGCCGGATCACCCGGTTCGACCCGACGTCGTATCCGTCGAAACTGGCCGGCGAGGTGCCGGGGTTCGTCGCCGAGGAGCATCTGCCCAGCCGGCTGATGCCGCAGACCGACCGGATGACCCGGCTGGCGCTGGTCGCGGCCGACTGGGCGCTGGCGGACGCCGGTATCGACCCCAAGGACCTGCCCTCGTACGACATGGGCGTGGTGACGGCCAGTTCCTCGGGCGGCTTCGAGTTCGGGCAGATGGAACTCCAGCGGCTGTGGAGCCAGGGCAGCCAGTTCGTGTCCGCGTACCAGTCGTTCGCCTGGTTCTACGCCGTCAACAGCGGCCAGATCTCCATCCGCAACGGCATGAAGGGCCCGAGCGGCGTCATCGTCAGCGACGAGGCCGGCGGTCTGGACGCGGTGGCGCACGGCCGCCGGCTCATCCGCAAGGGCACCCCGCTGATCGTCTCCGGCGCGGTCGACGCGTCGATCTGCCCCTGGGGCTGGGTGGCCCAGCAGGCCGCGGGCCGGATGAGCACCGGTCATGAACCGACGCGCGCCTACCTGCCGTTCGACGCCGAGGCCGCCGGTTATGTGCCCGGCGAGGGCGGCGCGATCCTCATCATGGAGTCGGCCGAGTCGGCGCGCTCGCGTGATGTGCGCGTGTACGGGGAGATCGCGGGCTACGGTTCCACGTTCGACCCGCGGCCGGGCAGCGGACGCGAGCCCGGTCTGCGCAAGGCGATCGAACTCGCCCTGGCGGACGCGCGCGTGGACGCCGGGGACATCGACGTGGTGTTCGCGGACGCGGCCGGTGTGCCCGAACTGGACCGCACGGAGGCCGAGGCGATCGGCGCGGTCTTCGGCGAGGGCGGTGTCCCGGTGACCGCGCCCAAGACGATGACCGGCCGCCTGTACTCCGGCGCGGCCCCACTGGATGTGGCCACCGCCCTGCTCTCCATGGAGGAGGGGCTGATCCCGCCGACCGTACACATCACCCCCGACGCGGCCTACGGCCTGGACCTGGTCTGCGCCCAGCCGCGCACGGCACAGGTCCGCACCGCGCTGGTCCTGGCCCGCGGCTACGGCGGCTTCAACTCCGCGCTCGTCGTCCGCGCCGCCGGCTGACCGGCGAGCACGCCCACTCCGAGCGCTCCTCCGGGCGCCCGACCACGGGCCTCTCCACCACGCGCCCCTGAAAGCGCGCGCCTCTACGACCCCATCAACCGAACCGGGAAGGAACCCACGTGGCCGCCACCGAATTCACCCTGGACGACCTGCGCCGCATCCTGCTGGAGGCGGCCGGCGCCGACGAGGGCGTCGACCTCGACGGCGACATCCTCGACGTGCCGTTCGAGGTCCTCGGCTACGAGTCGCTGGCCCTGCTGGAGACCGGCAGCCGCATCGAGCGGGAGTTCGACATCACCCTCGACGAGGACCTGCTGACCGACGCCGACACCCCGCGCGCCCTCATCGAGGCCGTCAACCAGGGCTTCGCGGCCGTCCGTCCGGCCGCCTGACGATCCGCACCCGGCGGGGCCGGACACAACGCCCCGGCCCCGCCCCGCGCCACCCCCGTCCCGTCCGGCCGGCGTCGCAGCACACAGAGCCACCGGACCGTAAGAACGCACCAAGCCGGAGAGGAACCACATGTCAACGCAAGCCAAGCGGGTCGCCGTCATCACGGGCGCCACCAGCGGCATCGGGCTGGCCTCCGCCCGTGCCCTGGCGGCCGACGGCCACCAGGTGTTCATCGGCGCACGCAATGCCGACAACATCGCCGAGACCGTCAAGCAGCTCCAGGACGAGGGCTACGAGGCCGACGGCGCGGCGCTCGACGTGTGCGACGCCGCCTCGGCCGCCGCGTTCGTCGCGAGCGCCGTCGACCGCTTCGGCACGATCGACGTGCTGGTCAACAACGCCGGGCGGTCCGGCGGCGGGGTGACCGCGGACATCGCCGACGAGCTGTGGAACGACGTCATCGAGACCAACCTCACCAGCGTCTTCCGGCTCACCCGGGAGGTGCTCAACGCGGGTGGCATGCGGCACAAGAGCCGCGGCCGGATCATCAACATCGCCTCCACCGCCGGAAAGCAGGGCGTCGTCCTCGGTGCCCCCTACTCGGCGTCCAAGCACGGCGTGGTCGGCTTCACCAAGGCGCTCGGCAATGAGCTGGCCCCCACCGGCATCACGGTGAACGCCGTCTGCCCCGGCTACGTCGAGACGCCGATGGCGCAGCGCGTCCGCGCCGGGTACGCCGCCGCCTACGACACCACCGAGGACGCGATCCTGGAGAAGTTCCAGGCCAAGATCCCGCTCGGCCGCTACTCCACGCCCGAAGAGGTGGCCGGCATGGTCGCCTACCTCGCGTCCGACACCGCCGCCTCCGTCACCGCACAGGCCATCAACGTCTGCGGCGGACTCGGCAACTTCTGATCCCCACCGCCTTTCCGAGACCGGACGAGACTGGAGAAGAGAGCCGTCATGACGACGCGTGAGGTAGAGCACGAGATCACCATCGCCGCGCCCGCACCGGATGTGTACCGGCTGCTCGCGGAGGTGGACAACTGGCCGCGCATCTTCCCGCCGACCATCCATGTGGACCGGGTGGAGGGCGACGGGGCACGCGAGCGCATACGGATCTGGGCCACGGCCAACGGCCAGCCGAAGAACTGGACGTCGCGCCGCGAACTGGATCCCGAGGGGCTCACCATCACCTTCCGCCAGGAGGTGACGACGCCCCCGGTGGCGGCGATGGGCGGCACCTGGATCATCGAGCCGCTCGGCGAGGAATCCTCCCGGGTGCGGCTGCTGCACGACTACCGGGCCATCGACGACGACCCGCACGACCTGGTGTGGATCGACGAGGCCGTGGACGGCAACAGCCGCAAGGAGCTGGCGGCGCTGAAGGAGAACGTGGAGTTCGCGCACGCCGCGGCCGAGCGGACCTTCTCCTTCGAGGACACCGTCCGCATCGACGGCGCCG
>NZ_JBEYVV010000077.1:0-4691 GCF_040644155.1 Streptomyces sp. NPDC047022
CCCCGTCCCCCCACTCGTGGCGGGAGGCCTCCACGATCGAGGACGTGTTCGGCGGGGCCTCGGTGCGGCGGGCCATCGGGTCGGCACGCAGGGTCTTTGAGCCGTCCGGCCGGGTGATCTCGAACTTGTACAGCTCGCCCTCACCGATTCCCGGAACGAACAGTTCCCAGACGCCGGACGAACCGAGCGACCGCATCGGGTGAGCGGTGCCGTTCCAGAAGTTGAAGCTCCCGCACACGCGCACGCCCCGCGCGTTGGGCGCCCATACCGAGAAGCGGGTGCCGGTCACTCCGCGATGGGTCATGGGATGGGCGCCGAGCGCCTTCCACAGCTCCTCATGGCGGCCCTCGCCGATCAGATGCAGATCGAGTTCGCCGAGCGCGGGCAGGAAACCGTAGGCGTCCTCTGTGTCCTGGACCGATCCCTCGTACTCCACGAGCAGCCGGTACGACGACGGGACGTCCCGCAGGGGGAGCAGTGCCGAGAAGAAGCCGTCGCCGTCGTCGCGCAGTTCGGCCCGCAGGGAACCGGTGACGACGGTGACGGACAGCGCGTACGGCCTGAAGGCACGGAGGGCGACTCCGCCGGGCATCTCATGGGCCCCCAGCACCGCGTGCGGGTCGTGGTGGGTGCCGGACAACAGCCGTTCGCGGTGCCCGGCGCCGACGGCGGCCGTGCCGGTGGTGGGGACCGCGGACACCTCGGACACGGCGGCTTCCTCGGCGCCGGCCCGCGCGGCGGGAATCAGCGGCGCGGGTTCGGCCACGGTCTTCTTGGCGGCCGTCTTCGCACCCGCCTTCGAGGAGGCCTTCGCGGTGGTCTTCCTGGCCGCGGCTTTCTTCTCCGGCGCCTTGGACGCGGTCTGCTTCGTCGCGGCCTGCTTTGCCGCCGTCTTCTTCACGGCGGTCTTCTTCACCCCGGCCGCGGCCTTCTTCGCCACCGCCTTCTTCCTCTCGGCCGTCGTCTCCTCGGCGGTCTTCCTCGCACCGGTCTTCTGCTCGCCGGTGCCGTTCTTCCTGGTGCTGTCCTCGGACGGGGGACGGGTGGTCACGGCCGGGGCCTCCTCGGCAGGGGTGGTGGATCAGGGGGTGGCGTCGGCGCCGGCGTCGGTACCGGCATCCGCAGGGGCGGACAGCCGGCGTATCGCCGCCATCGGCACCGGGAGCCAGTCGGGCCGGTGCCGGGCCTCGTAGACGACTTCGTAGACGGCCTTGTCGGTCTCGTACGCGCGCAGCAGCACCGGTTCGGTCCGCGGATCGCGCCCGGACACCTCCGCGTATCCACGGCAGTACGCGGCCCGGCACGCGGTGGCCCACGCCGGGGCCGAGGGCACGGCGGAGTGCGCCGCGTAGTCGAAGGAGCGGAGCATCCCCGCGATGTCCCGCACCACCGGCTGCGGCATACGGCGCTCGGCCAGCGACTTCGAGGGCTCCCCCTCGAAGTCGATCAGCGACCAGGCGCCGTCGGGCGAGCGCAGGCACTGGCCCAGGTGAAGGTCACCGTGGATGCGCTGGGCGGTCCAGGTCTGGCCCTCGGCGGCGAGGCCGGTGAGAGCCCGGAACGCGGACCGCAGCCCCGGCACGTACGGCCGCAGCGCGGGTACGGCCTGCGCCGCCGCGTCCAGACGCTCGGACATGCCCTCGGCCGACAGCCCTATCTGGACATGCCCCAGGGTGACCGTGGGCAGTGCGCGCGCCAGCGCCGTGTGCACCTCGGCGGTCGCCCGCCCGAGGGCCCTCGCCTCGGACGTGAAGTCCTCGCCCTTGGCGAGCATGTGCAGCGCGAGTTCCCAGCCGTCCGTCGCGCCCCGCACGTACGGCTGGAGCACACCGAGGACGTATGAGTCCTCGGGCCCGTCGAGGTCCGCGAGCAGCCAGCCCGCCGGCGCGGGCACCCGGGGGCAGCCCTCGCGGGCCAGCATCAGGGGCAGTTCGAGGTCGGGGTTGGTGCCCGGGACGATCCGCCGCAGAACTTTGAGGATGAACGTATCTCCATAGACGACCGACGAGTTGGACTGCTCGGCGGTCACCAGACGCGGCACGAGCCCCGCCCTTATCGTGTGGTCCGCGTGTCCCTCGAAGCGCAGCCTGCCGACACGGGCCCGGGTGCGGATCGCTTCCAGGAGGACGGCGGTCGCCCGGGGGTCGTGCAGCGCCTCGTACACGGTCCGCCCCGCCAGCGGTCCCTCCTCGGGACGCCCGATGAGCGCGGGCGCCAGCCGTGGCGGCAGCGCCTCGCGAACGCCCAGCAGCAACTGGTAGCAGTCCGCGGGGTGCGCCACGGCGCCCTGGGCCGGCACATCCGGCTGATGAGCCCGGACCAGGAGGTGGAGCAGGCCCAGGGTGCCCTCGCGCGGCAGCAGTTCGGTGGCGGCCACGAGGGTGAAGCCGGTGACCGGCCTGCCCTTTCCCGCGAACCAGCGCTGCCGCGGCAGCCACTCCCGCAGCAGCGGGTCGAGGGAGGCGAGAAGGGCGGACCGGGTCGCGGCGGAACGGGTGACGGCTTCCGGCATCGCGTGCGTCCTTTCCCCGGGGGATGGTCGGGGGTTCCTGTTGGGTGCCCAGGGCGGGGCGGCGGAAACCGCCCCGCCGGGGTTCTACGCGAGGTCCTTGCGGAGGCGGAACCAGTAGAAGCCGTGGCCTGCGAGGGTGAGCAGGTAGGGCAGTTCGCCGATGGCGGGGAAGCGGACCCCGCCGATGAGTTCGACGGGGTGGCGGCCGTTGAAGCGGCGCAGGTCGAGTTCGGTGGGCTGGGCGAACCGGGAGAAGTTGTGCACGCACATCACCAGGTCGTCCCCGTATTCCCGCAGGAAGGCCAGCACGGCGGGGTTGGAGGAGGACAGTTCGGTGTAGGAGCCGAGTCCGAACGCCGGGTTCTGCTTGCGGATCTCGATCATGCGGCGGGTCCAGTGCAGCAGCGAGGACGGCGACGACATCGACGCCTCCACGTTGGTGACCTGGTAGCCGTAGACCGGGTCCATGATCGTGGGCAGGTAGAGACGGCCGGGGTCGCAGGAGGAGAAGCCCGCGTTGCGGTCCGGGGTCCACTGCATCGGGGTGCGTACCGCGTCCCGGTCACCGAGCCAGATGTTGTCGCCCATGCCGATCTCGTCGCCGTAGTAGAGGATCGGCGAGCCGGGCAGGGACAGCAGCAGCGCGGTGAACAGCTCGATCTGGTTGCGGTCGTTGTCCAGCAGGGGGGCCAGACGCCGGCGGATGCCGATGTTGGCGCGCATACGGGGGTCCTTGGCGTACTCCGCCCACATGTAGTCGCGTTCCTCGTCGGTGACCATCTCCAGGGTCAGCTCGTCGTGGTTGCGCAGGAAGATGCCCCACTGGCAGTGGGAGGGGATGGCCGGGGTCTTGGCGAGGATCTCGGAGACCGGGTAACGCGACTCGCGGCGCACCGCCATGAAGATGCGGGGCATGACGGGGAAGTGGAAGGCCATGTGGCACTCGTCGCCGCCGCTGGGGAAGTCGCCGAAGTAGTCGACGACGTCCTCGGGCCACTGGTTGGCCTCGGCCAGCAGCACCGTGTCCGGGTAGTGCGCGTCGATCTCCTTGCGCACCCGTTTGAGGAACTCATGCGTCGCCGGAAGGTTTTCGCAGTTGGTTCCCTCCTCCTGGTAGAGGTAGGGCACGGCATCGAGGCGGAAGCCGTCGATGCCCAGATCCAGCCAGAACCGCAGGGCGGAGATCATCTCTTCCTGGACGGCCGGGTTCTCGTAGTTGAGGTCCGGCTGGTGGGAGAAGAAACGGTGCCAGTAGTACTGCTTGCGGACGGGGTCATAGGTCCAGTTGGAAGCCTCGGTGTCGACGAAGATGATCCGCGCGTCCTGGAACTGCTTGTCGTCGTCCGCCCAGACGTAGTAATCCCCGTACGGGCCCTGGGGGTTGGCGCGGGATTCCTGGAACCACGGATGCTGCTCGCTGGTGTGGTTCATGACGAAGTCGATGATCACCCGCATGCCCCGCTGGTGCGCGGCGTCCACGAACTCCACGAAGTCCGCGAGGTCCCCGAACTCCGGCAGCACCGCCGTGTAGTCGGACACGTCGTAGCCGCCGTCCCGCAGCGGCGACTTGAAGAACGGCGGCAGCCACAGGCAGTCCACGCCCAGCCACTGCAGATAGTCCAGCTTCGCGGTCAGCCCCTTCAGGTCCCCCACGCCATCCCCGTTGCTGTCCTGAAACGACCTGACCAGGACCTCGTAGAAGACCGCGCGCTTGAACCATTCCGGGTCGCGGTCGGCGGCCGGGGTGTCCTCGAAGGTGTCCGGAACGGGCTCGTTGACGATCATCGCGTTGATGACCCTCCGATCTGCAGTGAGGACGGCCGCAGTACGGTCAGCACATGCGCCGGGCGCTCACCCGGCGTCAGTCGTACATAGTTGCTCCGGCCCCAGTCATAGGTGACACCGGTGAGCTCGTCACGCACCGGCACCGGCTCGTGCCAGTCCAGCCCGAGCCGCGGCATGTCCAACGACACCGTCGCCTCCTGGGTGTGGTGCGGATCCAGGTTGGCGACCACCACAACCGTGTTCGAACCCGAACGCTTCGAGTACACGATCACCTGGTCGTTGTCGGCATGATGGAAATACAGATCACGCAGCTGCCGCAGCGCCGGACTGGCCCGCCGGACGGCGTTGAGCCTGGTGATCAGCGGGGTGATGGTGCGGCCCTCACGTTCGGCCG
>NZ_JBEYVV010000078.1:0-4658 GCF_040644155.1 Streptomyces sp. NPDC047022
ACCAGGGTGTTGACGAAGAAGCCGACCAGGTCGTCCAGCGCCTCGTCGGTCCGCCCGGCCACCGCCGAGCCGATCGGGATGTCGGTCCCCGCACCGGCTCGGCTCAGGGTGACGGCGAGGGCGGCCTGCAGCACCATGAACAGGGTCACGCCCCGCTCCCGCGCCAGCCGGAGCAGGCCGTGATGAAGCTCGGCGGAGGTCTCCAGCTCCACGGCGTGGCCGCGGTGGCTCACCACCGCCGGGCGCGGGTGGTCGACCGGCAGCGCCAGCTCCTCCGGTATCCCGGCCAGCGCCTCCCGCCAGTACGCCACCTGCCGGGCGAGCACTCCGTCCTGGTCCTGCTCGTCGCCGAGGAGCTCGCGCTGCCACAGCGCGTAGTCCGCGTACTGCACCGGCAGCGCGGCCCACTCGGGTGCCCGGCCCGCGGTGCGCGCCGCGTAGGCGACCGACAGGTCGCGGGCGAGCGCACCGGTCGACCAGCCGTCGGTCGCGATGTGGTGCACGGTCAGGGCCAGCACGTGGTCGTTGGGTGCCACCGCGAACAGCGCGGCCCGCAGCGGGATCTCGGTCGCCAGGTCGAGGGCGTACCCGGTGGCCTCGGCCACCGCGCCGGCCAGGTCCGTCTCGGCGACCTCGGTGACGGTCAGGTCGAAACCGCACGCGTCGAGCGGCAGGACGTGCTGGCAGGGCTGCCCGTCGACGGCCGGGAAGACGGTGTGCAGCACCTCGTGCCGGCCGATCACGTCACGCAGCGCGGCATCCAGCGCCTCGCGGTCCAGTTCCCCGGTCAGCCACAGCACGGCGGGCACGTTGTAGGTCGCGCTGGGGCCCTCCAGCTGTCCGATGAACCAGAGCCGTTGCTGCGCGTAGGAGAGCGGCATCAGCTCGGGGCGCGCCATCGCGGTCAGCGCCGCCCGGCCCGTGCCGGCCCCGTCCAGCCGGGCGGCCAGCGCGGCCGGCGTGGGCGCCTCGAAGAGCACCCGCAGCGGCACCTCGACGCCCAGCACCACCCGGATCCGGCTGACCAGTCGCATCGCCAGCAGCGAGTGACCGCCCAGCGCGAAGAAGTCGTCGTCCGCGCCGACCTTCTCCAGGCCGAGTACCCCGGCGAACGCCTGGCAGAGCAGCTCGCCCTGCACGGTCGCCGGGCCCCGGCCCGCGCCCGCGCCCGCGGTGTACGACGGCGCGGGCAGGGCGCGGCGGTCCAGCTTGCCGTTGACCGTCAGGGGCAGCGCCTCCAGCACCACCACGGCCGCGGGCACCATGTAGGCGGGCAGCCGCTCGGCCGCGGACTCTCGGACCGCGCCCGGGAGCCCGGCGTCGGCCCGGCCGTCGGTGGGCACCACGTACGCCACCAGGCGGATGTCACCCGGCACGTCCTCCCGTGCCACTACGGCGGACTGCGCGACGGCCCGGTGGGCGGCGACGGCCGCCTGCACCTCGCCCAGCTCGATCCGGAAGCCGCGGACCTTGACCTGCTCGTCCACCCGGCCCGCGTAGACCAGCTGCCCGTCGGCGGTCCAGCGGGCCAGGTCGCCGGTCCGGTACATGCGCTCGCCGCCGTCCCCGAACGGGCAGGCCACGAAGCGCTCCGAGGTCAGGGCCGCCCGGTCGATGTATCCGCGGGCCAGACCGGCGCCGGCGAGATACAGCTCGCCCACCGCGCCGGCGGGCACCGGGGCGAGGAAGGCGTCCAGCACGTACGCCCGCGTGTTGCCGATCGGCGAGCCGATGGCCACCTCGTCGGCCTCGGCGCGGCACCGCCAGACGGTCGCGTCGACGGTCGTCTCCGACGGCCCGTAGGTGTTGAACAGCACCCGTCCGTCCGACCAGCGCTCCACCAGCTCGCGGGAGGCCGCCTCACCGCCGACCTCCAGGACGACGTCCGCGCCGATCGAGTCGGGCTCCAGGCCCGCCAGCACCGCGGGCGGCAGCGAGGCGTGCGTGATCCGCTGCTCCGTGAAGAAACCCGCCAGCTCCTCTCCCAGCCGCCGCCCGGCCGGGACCACCACCAGGGCCGCGCCGGAGGTCAGCGCGAGCGACCACTCCAGGCCGAAGTTGTCGAAGCTCACCGAGGCGAACTGTGCCACCCGCGAGCCGTGACCGGCGCCGAACCGGGCCAGTCCGCCCACCGTGTTGGCGAACCCGCCGTGCGAGACCAGCACGCCCTTGGGGCGACCGGTCGACCCGGAGGTATAGACCACGTAGGCCGGCTGCTGCGGCAGCAGCCCGGTCCGCTCGCCGGCCACCGGCGCGCCGTCCAGACCGGCCAGCTCCGCGTCCAGCCGCGGCTCGTCGAGCGTCCACAGCGGCGCCGCGAGCTGCTCCGGCAGCACCCCGACGGTGCCCAGCGAGGTCAGCACCACGGCCGGCGCCGCGTCCTCGAGCATGTAGGCGATCCGCTCGGCCGGGTACTCCGGGTCGATCAGCTGGTAGGCCCCGCCCGCCTTCAGTACGCCCAGCAGCGCCACCATGAGCTCGGCGCCGCGCTCCAGGCAGACGCCGACCAGCGACTCCGGCCCGACGTCCTGGCCCAGCAGGCGGCGGGCCAACCGGTTCGCCCGGGCGTCCAGCTCCGCGTACGACATCTCGACGTCGCCGGCCACCACGGCGACCGCGTCCGGGGTCCGCGCCGCCTGGGCCTCGAACAGCTCGGGCACCGCAGCCGGGGCCGGCTGCCGGTCCGTGGCGTTCCACTCCGCCAGCACCCGGTCGGTGCCGACCGGGTCCAGCACCGTCACCGCCGACAGGCGGGAGTCCGGGGCCTCTTCCAGCGCGGCCACCAGGTTGCCCAGACAGGTGTGCACCAGCGCGCACACCTGCTCCGGGTCGACCGGGCCGACGCTGTCGACACTCAGCATGAATCCGGCGCCGGTGTCGTCGACCGCGAGGCTCAGCGGGTAATTGGTGACGTCCCGGGTGGTCAGCAGCCTGATGCCGGCCAGCCCGCTGTCGCGGCCGGCTTCCTCGCCCCGGGCGGCGCCCTGGCTGTGCCGGAAGTTGAAGATGGAGGTGAACAGCGGGCTGCCGCCCGGAACCCCGCTCGCCTTCTGGGCCAGCGCGAGCGGTGCGTGCTCGTGTACCAGCAGCTCGGCCAGCTGGTCCCGCATCGCCGTCAGCGCCTGGCCGGCGCTCTGTCCGGCCACCGGGACGCGCACCGGCAGCGTATTGAGGAACAGGCCGGGCACCCGGTCGGAGCCGGTACCCGCGTTCATCCGGCCGAACAGTACGGTGCCGAACACCACGTCGTCGCGGCCACTGACCGCGGCCAGCACCCGGCCCCACGCCAGATGGAACACGGTGGCCGCACTCACCCCGTTTTCGCGCGCCAACTTCCTCAGCCGACCGGACAGTTCACCGTCGACGGCGGAGTGTGCCACGACCACGCCGCGGCCGTCCCCCTGGGCGTCCAGCAGGCCGAACGGGGCCGTGGTCTCCTCGACGTCACCCAGTAGCCCGGCGAAGAACCGCTCATGCTCGTCATCCGAGACGCCGAGGCGGGCCTGCGCCACGAAGTCGCGGAACGGCAGCGGCTCGGGCAGCGTTCCGCCGCGTCCGGAGAGGAACGCACGCAGCTCGCCGAGCACCACGTCCAGGGTGGTGTGGTCCTGCACCAGGTGGTGGATCCGCAGCAGGGCGAACCAGCGGTCGCTGCCGGGCTCGGGGGCGACATAGGCCCGGATCAGCGGTGCCCGGTCCAGGTCCATCCAGGACGCACCGAGGGCGAGCAGCTGCTCGGCCGCGTCGGCGCCGTGCGGATCCAGCGCGACCTCCTGGACCGGCAGTTCGGCGCGCCGGTGGACGACCTGCACCGGCTGGCGCAGGCTTTCCCAGACGATGGCGGTCCGCAGGATGTCATGCCGGTCGATCACCTGCTGGAACGCCGCGAGGAACGCGTCCAGGCGGTCCCGGGAGTCGAAACCGAGGACCGCCGGCGACGCGTACACATCCGCGTCGTCGCCGTTCTGACGGGCCACGAGGTGGTGGAAGAACAGCCCCTCCTGCAGCGGCGCCAGCGGATAGACGTCGGCCACGTTGGCCGCACCGCCCTCGACCGTCGCCACCACCCGCGCGATCTCGGCGGGGTCCAGCTCGACCAACGGCAGCATCTCGGGGGTGATCTCGGTGGCGCCGGCCGGGATCCGGTTCACCGGCACCGCCACCTGCTCCGCACCCGCCACGGCGGCCAGACCCGCCGGCGTCGAGGTCTGGAACAGCGCCTTCACCGACACCGACAGACCACGCGCCCGCAGCGACTCGACGAGTGAGACGGCCAGCAGGGAATGGCCGCCGAGGCTGAAGAAGTCGTCGTCGACGCCGACCGTGTCCAGGCCGAGGACCTCGGCGAAGGCCTGGCAGAGCAGCTCCTCCTGGGCGTTCGCCGGCGCGCGGCCGGCACCCGCCGAGGCGGCGAGGTCGGGAGCGGGCAGGGCCTTGCGGTCCAACTTGCCGTTGGCAGTCAGCGGGAGCGCGTCGAGCAGTACGAAGGCGGAGGGCACCATGTAGTCCGGCAGGCGCTCGGCGGCGTGGGCAGCCACTGCCTCGGTCAACTCGCCCGCCGCAGTGTCGGCGTCGGCGGGTACCAGGTAGGCCACCAGGCGCTTGTCGCCCGGCACGTCCTCCCGGGCGACCACGGCAGCCTGCGCGACCTGCGGGTG
>NZ_JBEYVV010000079.1:0-4620 GCF_040644155.1 Streptomyces sp. NPDC047022
AGCGGGGTCTGGTGCCGTGCATCGCAAGGCGGAGGAGGGCGTCATGGCGGAGCCATGGCAACCGACGACAACGCGGCGAGGCACGGTGCCAGGGCACGCGAGCCCGGCCTGATCCAAACGAAAGACCCTAAGGGCCCTATACCCCGGCGAGTCCCGTTCACCGGTCTCATCT
This sequence comes from Streptomyces sp. NPDC047022, assembly GCF_040644155.1. NCBI lineage: Bacteria > Bacillati > Actinomycetota > Actinomycetes > Kitasatosporales > Streptomycetaceae > Streptomyces > Streptomyces sp. NPDC047022. The sequence continues at coordinate 173 of NZ_JBEYVV010000079.1, forward strand.
TCACCGGTCTCGTCGCGCTCCGGCCACCGTCCCGGGTCACCCGTCCGGGTGCCGGAGGGCCCGTACGGCCCTAGTGCGCACGGTCCTCGCGGGGTGATGATCGTCAGCAGGGACAGCTCGCCGGTCTGTCCTTCGCCGGCAGTAGAGAGGCACCGATGGCCGAGGCACGCTCCTTCAGTGAGCAGAACCCGATCCGGGTCTTCCTGCTGGACGACCACGAGGTGGTACGACGGGGCCTGGCCGATCTGCTGGACTCCGAGCCCGACATCGCGGTGGTCGGCGACGCCGACACCGCCGAACACGCGCTCGTCCGCGGCCCTGCGGTCCGGCCGCATGTGGCGGTCCTGGACGTGCGCCTCCCCGACGGCGACGGCATCACCGTCTGCCGGGAACTGCGCGACCGTATGCCGGAGCTGGCCTGTCTGATGCTGACCTCGTTCGACGACGAGGACGCGCTGCTCGACGCGATCATGGCCGGTGCCTCGGGCTATGTGCTCAAGCAGATCAAGGGCTCCGACCTGGTCTCGGCGGTCCGTACGGTCGCCTCCGGACAGTCCATGCTCGACCCCGCGACCACCGCGCGGCTGATGCGCTCGCTGCGCGCCGACCCCGAGCAGCGGCCGGAGGTCCCGCCGGAGCTGGCGGTCCTGTCGCCGCGAGAGCGCGACATCCTGGCACTCATCGGGGAGGGACTGACGAACCGGGAGATCGGCGGGAAGCTCTACCTGTCGGAGAAGACGGTCAAGAACCACATCTCCCGGCTGCTCGCCAAGCTGGGCGTGCAGCGCCGTGTGCAGGCCGCCGTCCTGGCCTCGCACCTGGGGACACCCGGTCCGGAGCAACACCCCGCCCGATAGACCGCGTTCCCAGCCCCCGCCCGGGGCCGCCCGGCCCACGCGCCGCCCGCCCGGTGAGTCGCGGCGGCCTCCACCGCCCCCTCACGGGCGCACCGGCACGCTCCACACCAGTCGCGTCCCGCCGCCCTCGGGGCGTTCGCCCAGGGTGAGGGTGCCGCCCAGCGCGACCGCCCGTTCCTCCAGGTTGCGCAGCCCGCTGCGCGCCGCGCTCCGCGGCAATCCGCACCCGTCGTCGGACACCGTCAGGGTCAGCCGGGCGTCGGCGAGCCGGAGACGGACGTCCACGGAGTGCGCGCCGGAGTGCCGGGCCGTGTTGCTCAGAGCCTCTCCGAGGACGGCGATCACCTGATCGGCGACATCGCCGGGCACATCGGTGTCCACCAGCCCCTCGACACGCAGGGCCGGGGAGAAGCCCAGCGCGGCGGCCGACGCCGCCACCGTCTCGGCGGCCCGTTTCCGCAGGCCACCCTCCTTCCTCGGTCCTTCGCTGTGCGTGCGCAGTCCGAAGATGGTCGAACGGATGATCTTGATGGTCTCGTCCAGGTCGTCCACCGTCCGCGACAGCCGCTCGGCGGCCTCGGGGTGGTCCACGAAGCGCTGGGTGCTCTGGAGGGTCATACCGGCCGCGAACAGCCGCTGGATCGCGAGGTCGTGCAGATCGCGGGCGATCCGGTCGCGGTCCTGGAGCAGGGCGATCTGCTCGGCGTCCCTGCGCCGTTCGGCCAGTTCGAGCGCCAGCGCGGCCTGCCCGGCGAAACCGAGCAGAGGGCCCGCGTCGGTCTCCGTGAACGGGGTGCGCCCCTCCGTGCGGCCCAGCACCAGCACGCCGATCGATTTGCCGCTCGCCACGAGGGGGACGCCGACCACGGATCCGAGTCCGCTCCACAGCGCCGATCCGGGGTCGATCCGCGGGTCCTGCTGGATGTCGGGGCTGACGACGGGCTCCGCCGTGCTGAGGGCGGCGTCCACGAAGCCGTCCTGCCCCGACATCACGAGGCCGCTGCGCCGCTCGGCGTCGAGGCCGACCGCGAACAGCGGACGCAGCATCTCCTCCCCCGCCACGCGTTCGGCGATCATCCCCACGTCGGCCGAGACGATGCGCCGCGCCTGGTCGACGATCAGTTCGAGCACCTCGGAACTGGGTGCGCCCGACAGCAGGGCGCTGGTGACCTGGGCACTCGCCCGCAGCCAGCGCTCCCGCAGCCGCGTCTCCTCGAACAGTCGCGCGTTCTCGATGGCGATACCCGCGGCCACCGCCAGGGTGGAGAGCACGGCCTCGTCCTCGGCGTCGAACTCGGCGGCGCCGCGCTTCTCGGTGAGGTACAGGTTCCCGAACACCTGGTCGCGCACCCGGATGGGCACGCCGAGGAAGGAGTGCATCGGCGGATGGTGGGCCGGGAAGCCGTACGAGGCCGGGTGCTCGGAGATCTCGGAGAGCCGCAGCGGCTCCGGGTGCCGGATCAGCTCGCCGAGGATGCCGTGCCCGCTGGGCAGCGCGCCGATCTCCGCCCGCCGCTCCTCGGTGATGCCGACGGTGATGAAGGACGCGAGCATGCGGTCGTCGCCGATGACGCCCAGCGCGCCGTACTCGGCGTCCACGAGCACGACGGCGGCCTCGACGATGCTGCGCAGCACCTGCCGCAGATCGAGCTCCCGGCCGACCGACAGCACGGCCTCCAGGAGGCGGTGCACCCGGTCCTGGGCGCCGCGCGCCGCGTCGATGCGGGCCTGCAGTTCGTCCAGGAGTTCGTCCAGCCTCAGTTTGGGCAGGTGCGGCTCCGTCCGCTCAGGCCCTTCCCCGCTCATCGCTTCCTCCGACCGAATCGCGCAGACAAGGTGCGGATCTACGGCATCCGTGGAGGAATCACGATACTTGCTGATGCCTCTCCAGGCGGGTGCGTTCCACGCCCTCCCGTGTCCGCTTCGCCCTTACCGATCAACTTGCCCGAACGCCTCGGCGTTCGGGCCTGGGACGAAACGCTTCCCGGGCTCCGCGGGCGCGGTGCGTATGAGTAACGTGTTATACACTCTCCGTGTCGGACAGTCGCGGCGTGGCGTGTCCGGCCTACCGCCGGATCGGCGGAAAGTGACGCCTGCGGAGGCCCGCGTAGGACCGCGCACGACGCGCGGCCGGGGCCCGAGAAACAGGAACCCGCCCGGGCGGTCGGTCGGACGACCGTGCCGGGAATCCCCGCCGTTCACGGCGGGGAGGAGATCAATGTGCTCCGAGTTGGCCGACAGACAGCCAGGACGCGGGAGACATGGTGGCGGGTGCGGGCGGCCCGGCGGCCGGACCGGGGCGAGGACGCAGAACGGGCACGGCGGTGCTGGGCAGCCGGCCGCCCCGTTCCGTGCGCGTTCTCCGGCGCGTGCCGCCCGGCTCCCAGGCGCTGGGTGCCGAACGCACGGTTCCGTGGCTGCGCGTCGCCGCCGCCTATGCCTGGCGCCTGGTGCTGGTCGGACTCGCCGTGTACGGCATCTTCACCGTGCTGGGCCGTTTCCAGCTGGTCGCGGTGGCCCTGTTCCTCGCGCTGGTCATCACCTCGGTCCTGCGCCCGCTCACCGACCTGCTGGACCACTGGCTGCCCCGGCCGCTCTGTGTGGCGATCTCCCTGGTCGGCACCCTGCTGGTGCTGTTCTCCGTGCTCGCGCTCGTGGGTGAGGTGGTGGCAGGGGAATCGGCGAAGCTGGCAGGGGAGTTCCGCGGCGGCGTACGGCAGATCGAACACTGGCTCGAACGCCCGCCGTTCCGGCTCAGCCACCGCAAACTCTCCGACCTCCAGGGCCAGATCGGCTCGTACCTCTCCGCTCACCGCGCCAGCCTGCTCAGCAGCGCGGTCAGCGGTCTGGGCAGGGTGGTGGAACTGGTCACGGGTGTCGCCCTCGCGCTGTTCTCCTCGGTGTTCTTCATCCACTCCGGTGAACACCTGTGGTCCTGGGCCAGGGACTCGCTCCTGCCCCGCGGTGCCCGGACCGCCTGGGACCGGGCGGGGCAGGCGGCGTGGCGTACGTTCGCGGGGTACACCCGGGGCATCATCATCGTGGCCGCCACCAACGCCGTGCTCGTCGGCATCGCCCTGTACGTGCTGCGGGTGCCGCTCGCCCTGCCCTTGGCGCTGCTGGAGTTCTTCGCCGCGTTCGTGCCGCTGGTGGGCTCACCGGTCGCGCTCGCCGTGGCCACGGTGGTGGCGCTCGCGGGGCGCGGTCCCCTCACGGCCGCGGCCGTCCTGCTGCTCATCGTGGTCATCGGCCAGCTGGAAGGGCATGTCCTGCATCCACTCGTGATGAGCTGGGCCGTGCGCCTCCACCCACTCGTCATCGCGGTGTCCGTCATCGCCGGCAGCATCGTGGCGGGTGTGATCGGCGCCGTGGTGGCCGTTCCGTTCGTCTCCGTCGTGTGGTCGGTGCTCCAGGCCCTGCGGACCGCCCCTTCCTAGTAGATTGTCGCGGCTAAGTGTTGTTCTGGTTGGTGGAGTTGGGGTCGGGCAAGCTCCCTTTGTCGCTTCCGTTCGGCCGGGCAGGGGTGCCGTGTCCTCACAGAAGAAGTATCCGGTTGCGTTGAGTGCCGAAGATCGTCTGGCGTTGGTGCGC
>NZ_JBEYVV010000080.1:0-4416 GCF_040644155.1 Streptomyces sp. NPDC047022
CCACCGCCACCGCCTCCGGCGTCCGCCCCACCTGCGCCTCGAACAACTCCGGCACCAGACCCACCGGCAGCCGACGCTCCGTCGCGTTCCAGTCGGCTACCAGCTGGTGGCGCTGCTCGGCGTTCAACACGGGTACCGCCGCGAGCGGCGTGTCGGGGGCCTCCTCGAGGGCCGTCACCAGTCCGCCCAGCACGGTCTGCAGCAGGGTGCACACCTGTGCCGCGTCGGCCGGAGCCACCGCGTGCACCGTGAGGTCGAAGCCGGTGCCCCGGTCGCTCACCGACACGTTCAACGGGTAGTTGGAGCGGTCCCAGAGGTAGCGCAGTTCCACACCGTCGAGACCGATGCCGTAGGTACCCTCGACGGGCTGGTTGTGCCGGTAGTTGAACACCGAGGCGAACAGCGGGCTGCCGGCCGGGACGCGGCTGGCCTTCTGCGCCACCGCGAGCGGCGCGTGCTCGTGCACCAGGAGCTCTCCAAGCTGCCGGCGCACCTCGGAGAGCGCGTCGCCGACGCAGGTCGAGCCGACGCGCACCCGTAGCGGCAGGGTGTTGAGAAACAGGCCCGGGACCCGGTCGGAGCCGGCACCGGCGTTCATCCGGCCGAACAGCACGGTGCCGAACACCACGTCGTCCCGGCCGCTGACCACCGCCAGCACTCTTGCCCACGCCAGGTGGAACACGGTCGCCGGGCTGACGCCCAGCCGTCGGGACAACTCTCGGACACGCTGGGCCAGTTCGGGCTCGATCGAAAGCTGTGCCAGCTCCGCTTCGGTGCCGTCGCCGTGTACGTCGAGCAGCCCGAACGGCGCTGTGGCCTCGTCGACGTCGCCCAGCAGGCCCGCGAAGTAGCGCTCGTGCTCCTCGCGTGGCACGCCCAGCCGGGACTGCGCCACGAACGTGCGGAACGGCAGCGGAGCGGCCAGCGAGTCGTCCTGACCCGACATGAAGGCGCGCAGCTCGCCGAGCAGCACCTCCTGCGCCGTGTGGTCCTGCACCATGTGATGGATACGGATCAGGGCCAGCCACCGGTCGCCGCCCGGCTCGGCTGCGGTGCGGACCCGGATCAGCGGGGCCCGGCCGATGTCGATCCGGCCGCCGTCCTCGGCCAGCAACTGGGCGACCGGGTCCGGACCCCGGGGGTCCAGCTCGACCTGGTCCACCGGCAGCTGGACGTGCCGCAGCACCACCTGCACCGGCTCGCGCAGTCCCTCCCACACGATCGCCGTGCGGTAGATGTCGTGCCGGTCCATCACCCGCTGGAACGCGGCCAGGAACGAGTCCAGCCGCCGGCGCGAGTCGAAGCCCAGCACCATCGGCATGGCGTAGACGTCGGCGCCGTCTTCCTCCTGGCGGGCCATCAGGTGGTGGAAGAGGAAGCCTTCCTGGAGCGGGGCGAGCGGGTACACGTCGGCGATGTTGGCCGCGCCGCCCTCGACCTGGGCCGTGATCCGCTCGACCTCGGCCGCGTCAAGCTCGACCAGCGGCAGCATGTCCGGCGTGATCGCGGTGGCGCCCTCGGGGATCAGGTTCGGCGGCACGGTGACCTGGCCGGGGCCGGCCACCTCGGCCAGCGCCGCGGGCGTGGGGTTGCGCAGCAGGGTGCGGATGGATATCGACACATTGCGGTCCCGCAGGTACTCGACGAGCGACACCGCGAGCAGCGAGTGCCCGCCGAGGGCGAAGAAGTTGTCCTCGACCCCGACGTTCTCCTTTCCGAGGGCGTGCGCGAAGGCCTCGCAGAGGATCTCCTCCTGCACGTTCGCCGGTGCGCGGCCGGGCGCGGCGGTCAGCGCGAACTCCGGGTCCGGCAGCGCCGTCCGGTCCGGCTGTCCGTCGGCTGTGCGGCGCAGTGCGTCCAGCACCACAACCGTCTCGGGCACCATGTACTCGGGCAGGCTGCGGGCCACCATGTCGCGCAGCTCGGCCGGGTCGAGGGTGGCGCCGGACCGCGGCACCGCATAGCCGATCAGCCGGTCTGCGCCCCCGCTGTCCTGACGTGTCGTCACCGCTGCTTCCGCGACGGACTCGTGCGCCTCCAGCGTGGACTCGATGTCGGCGAGCCGGACCCGGAAGCCGTTGATCCTCAGCTGGTCGTCGAGGCGCCGCCGGATCTCCGGTGTCCCGGTCAGGTCCGGCGCGCCCAGCGTGCCGATCCGGGCCTTCGGGTCCTCGGCGAGGGCAGCCAGGACGTGCACGAGCCGGTCGGCGATCAGCTCGGCGGTGTCCGCGTCCAGCAGGTCCGCCGCCGCGGTGAGCAGGCCGCGCAGACCCGCTGGGGCGCCCTGCTCGTCGAGGACCTCGTTCACCACGATGTCCAGGTCGAACTTGGCCGCCGGCCGGCCGAGCGAGAGTTCGTCCGCCCGGATGTCCGGCAGTCGCAGCGCGGATCCGGCACCGGCCACGGTGGTACCGGCGTTCTGCAGCGTCAGCATCACCTGGAACAGCGGGTGGCAGGCCAACGAACGGGACGGGGCCAGCTCCTCCACCAGGCGCTCGAACGGCACCTCGTGGTGTCCGAAGGCGCCCAGCGTGGACCGGCGGACCCGGTCCAGAACGGTGTCGAAGGTCGGGTCGCCGGACAGGTCGCTCCGGATCACCACGGTGTTGACGAAGCAGCCGACCAGGTCGTTCAGGGCCTCGTCGGTGCGCCCGGCGATCGCCGAACCGATCGGGATGTCCTCGCCCGCGCCCAGGCCGGACAGGGTCACCGCCAGGGCGGCGTGCAGCACCATGAAGAGGGTCACGCCCCGCTCGCGCGCCAGGTCGACCAGCCGCCGGTGCAGCTCCTCGGGCACCCGGACGGCCACGCCGTGCGCGCGGTGGCTGGGGGCGGCCGGGCGCGGGCGTGACGTGGGGAGTGCCAGCTCCACCGGTGCCCCGGCCAGCGCCTCGCGCCAGTGGGCCAGTTCGGCGGCGAGCATGCTGTCCGGGTCGTTCTCGTCGCCGAGCACTTCCCGCTGCCAGAGCGTGTAGTCCGCGTACTGCACGGGCAGCGGCTCCCAGACCGGGGCACGACCCTCGCGGCGCGCCTGGTAGGCCGCCGACAGGTCACGCGCCAGCGGGCCCATCGACCAGTCGTCCCAGGCGATGTGGTGGGCCACCAGGACGAGTACGTGCTCGTCCGGGTGCACCGCGAACAGCCAGGCCCGCAGCGGGATCTCCGAGGTGAGGTCGAAGGTGTACGCCGTGGCCCGCGCCACCGCTCCGGCCAGCTCCGCCCGCGACACCGTCGAGCCGGGCAGCCCGGCCGCCGGTTCGATCACCGGCAGGTCGGCCGAGGGCCGCTCCCAGAGGTCGGCAGCCGACAGCAGCCGCTGGTGGGGTTGCTCGGGCCGGTCCGTCTCGACCACCTCGATCACCGGCAGGTCCCAGTGCACCTCGTCGAGGTCGAGCACGCGCTGGCAGGGCTGCCCGCCGACGGCGGGGAAGACCGTGCGCAGCACCTCGTGCCGGCAGATGACATCGCGCAGTGTCGCGTTCAGGGCCTGCTGGTCCAGCTTGCCGGTCAGCCGCAGCACCATCCGGTTGTTGTAGGTGGCGTTCGGCCCCTCCAGCTGGGCGAGGAACCACAGCCGGCTCTGTGAGAACGACAACGGGATCATCGGGGGGGCTCCTCCTGCTTGCGCATCGGCCGCAGTGAGGGCCTGGCCTTCTTCTGTTTCTCGGCGTGCACGGTCAGCCAGGCCGCGAGCCCGGCCGGGGTCGGCGCCTCGAACAGGGCCGGCATCGGCACGTCCACCCCCAGCTCCGCACGCACCCGGCTGACCAGCCGCATGACCAGCAGCGAGTGGCCGCCGAGTGTGAAGAAGTCGTCGTCGACGCCGACCAGCGGCAGGCCCAGGACCTCGGCGAACGCCTGGCACAGCAGCCGTTCCTGTTCCGTGGCCGGCTCCCGGCCCGCGCCTGCGGCGGCCGCGAAGTCCGGTGCGGGGAGTGCCGTGCGGTCCAGCTTGCCGTTGGCCGTCACCGGCAACACGTCCAGCACCACCACGGCGGACGGCACCATGTACCCCGGCAGCCGCTCGGCCGCGAACTTCCGTACGTCCGCCGGGATCTCCGCCTTCGGAGCTTCGCCCGCGGGCACCACGTAGCCGACCAGCCGCTGTTCTTCCGCTTCCTGACGAGTGATCACCATGGCCTGTTCGACCTGCGGATGCTCGGCCAGTACCGCGGCGACCTCGCCGGGCTCGATCCGGAAGCCGCGGATCTTCACCTGGTCGTCCAGCCGGCCGCCGAACACCAGTCGGCCGTCCGCGTCCCACCGGACCTGGTCGCCGGTGCGGTACATCCGTTCACCGGCGGGGCCGAACGGGTCCGCGACGAACCGCTCCGCGGTCAGGTCGACCCGCCCGGCGTACCCGCGCGCCAACTGCACACCGGCCAAGTACAGTTCGCCCGCGACGCCCACCGGCAC
>NZ_JBEYVV010000081.1:0-4362 GCF_040644155.1 Streptomyces sp. NPDC047022
TCTTCCATGTCACCTCCACCGGTGACCTCCGGCTCGACGACGTCACGATCCGCGGCGGCAACGCACCCGATGACGGGGGAGGCATCCTCGTCGACAGCTCCGGCACGCTGAGGCTCAAAGATGTCACCCTCGACAACAACACCGCCGGCACCGAGGGAGGCGGCGTCGATGTCGAGTCAGGAGCCACGGCGGACATCACCCGCAGCCAGTTCACCTTCAACAACGCGGGCAGCATGGGCGGAGGCCTGCAGTCGGACGGCAACGTCACCACCGACGGGGTCGTGTTCGACCGCAACCACACCGGGTCTTTTGGCGGGGCCATCGACCATGAGAGCGGTGACTCGGTCTACCGCAACACGATCCTGAAGAACAACACCACGGACGACAGCAGCAATGGCGACGGCGGGGGCATCGACCTCGACGGCGGCACCACGCAGTTCATCAACAGCAAGATCATCAACAACACCACCGCAGGCACGAACGGCGGCGGGATCGCGAACGGGAGCGCGTCCACGCTGACGCTCATCAGGACAGAGGTCTCCGGAAACGTCGTCGGAGGCGCAAACGGCGTAGGCGGCGGCATCATCAACTACCCCGGCGCCACGCTGGTGCTACGGGACAGCAAGGTCGACCGCAACAGCGCGAACGGTTCCGGCAACGCACAGGCCGGCGGCATCTACAACGACTCCGGTACGGTGACGCTCGATCACAGTGAGGTGAACAACAACGCCTCCACCACGGCACCGGGCGGCGTGTGGACCGACACCCAGTTCATGGGGACCCGGTCACAGATCAGGGACAACATCCCCACCAACTGCGACGGCAGTCCCGTCATCGTCACCGGCTGCGTCGGCTGACCCGACACGAACCAACGACGGGTGAGCCGCCCTCTCCTGGGCGGCAGGCACGCTTCACGGGGGCGGCGGGCGGCGGGCGGCGGGCGGCGAAGACGATCGAGTGGTGATTTCTGGTCCTGCGGTGTGTCAGGGGTCGGTGCTGTGGGTGGAGCGTTTCGATGAGCACCGCTCGAGTTCGTCGTCGGCCCGGGGCGAGCCCGGGCGCCGCACCGTCGTGAGGAGTCCCCGTGAGAGCGAATCTCGCCCCGCCGTCCCTCACAGTTGCGCTGATCCTGGCTGGTACGGCCACTCCGGCCGCGGCCCTCGGCCACGGCGGGCACGGCGGACACGGCACACCGGTGCCAGGGCGGCGGTGCGGGAGCCGGCGCCGCGCGCGAGTGCCGGCAGGGCCTGCCTGCCCGCGCTCAAGCGCCGCCGCCGGGCACCCGGAGCGCGTCGGAAGGCGCGGAGTGCGAGGCGACGATGGTCGCGGTGGGGCGAGGGGGCAGCTGGCCGGCTGAGGGTGTTCTTCAGGGTGCGCCGGCCGGGGCTGCGTCCCGCGGTTCTATCTCCAATGTGTGTCGTTTCTAGAATGGCCGTGTGAAAGACATTGACGCGATCGCGGCGTTGCAGGATCCGGTGCGGCGCCGCCTGTACGAGTACGTGGTGGCGCAGGGCCGCGAGGTCGGCCGTAATGAGGCCGCCGAGGCGGTCGGGGTGGCGCGCACGCTCGCCGCGCACCATCTGGACAGGCTGGCCGAGGTCGGGCTGCTGGAGAGCGGCAGCCGCCGCCTGACGGGTCGCGCGGGGCCGGGGGCGGGCCGCCCGGCCAAGGTGTATACGCGAGCGCCGGCCGAGCGGGCGGTGTCGCTGCCCGCCCGTGACTATCGCACCGCCGCCGAGTTGCTCGCCGAGGCCGCCGAGCAGGCCGGGCTGGATGCCGGTCTCTGTGCGGCCGCGCGCCGCCGCGGTGAAGCCCTGCGCGGCGCGGCGGCACCCTGCGGTGGTCTCGAAGAGGCCATGGAGATGCTGGCCGCTCGCGGCTACGAGCCGCACGTGGAGGCCGCCGACGATGCCGACGGCGCCAAGGCGGCGTCCGGGACGGGCGCGCGCGTCGTCCGTATGCGCAACTGCCCTTTCCATGCTGTCGCCGAACGCTTCCCGCCGCTGGTCTGCGGCATGAATCTCGCGCTGCTGGAGGGGCTGCTCGGCACGGACGGTCCCGTCCGTGCCCGCATGGATGCCCGGCCGGGGGCGTGTTGCGTGGTGATCGAGGACTCTAAAAACAATCAGCGTTGACATAGAAAAGTGAGCCATGCTGGGATGACGTCATGACCGCATCCAGGCATGCCGCCCACCTCGCCCACCTCAACGTCGCCACGCTCCGATACCCCCTCGACGACCCGCGCATAGCGCCGTTCGTCGAGTTGCTCGACCCGGTCAACGCCGCTGCCGACGGTGCGCCCGGCTTCGTGTGGCGGCTTGCGGAGGAGGGGGAGGCCGACGCCACCGGCCTGCGCCCGGCGGGCGAGAACGTCATCGTCACGCTGTCGGTGTGGGAGAACCAAGAAGCCCTGTGGGACTTCACTTACCGCAGCGGGCACTTGGAGGCCATGCAGCGGCGTCGCGACTGGTTCGAGCGGCACGTCGAGGCGCACCTGGTGCTCTGGTGGGTCCCCGCCGGTCACCTCCCGACCGTTGACGAGGCCCTGGAGCGGCTGGCGGACCTGCGGGCGCACGGGCCGTCCCCCCGCGCGTTCACCTTCACCTCCTCCTACACCGCCGCCGAGGTCACCGAGTACCTGCAAGAGGTGCCGCCGGCGCAGCAGCCCGAGCAGGCGGCCCGGAGTGCGCAGCCGACGTCGGCCGGGGGTGCGGCGGCGGTGTAGCGCAGGCGCGCGTGTGTCTCGCTGCACCCTCACTGGCCTCAGCCACGCTATCCCTGACGTCGACCAGAGCAAGCCGCGATGGCGGGTCCGTGGCAATGGCGGGAGCTGATCACCGTGCCGTCATGAAGACACGCGGCTGCCGGCTCAGTACGTCGGACGCCCGGTGCCACCGAGCGGGCAGGACCCTGACCTGCGTGTGAGAATTGGGTACTGGATCGCAGTTCGGTGTCGAGGCTCGCCCGTTGCCGCATGGGGCGGGCGCAGCACCTGATGCCCGTCCCGCTGATCCCATCAACACGCTGGGAGGCTCCCTGTGAGCGAATGTCTCAGTGCATGGCCGACGCTGGCCTATGAGGACCTGGCGCCCACGGTTGACTACGTGAACCGGGTGGTACAGGTCGCAGGCAAGTACACCCTCGACGAGCCCTTCGAAGTCGGCTGGGGAAACATCGTCCTCGATGTCACCCCCCGGGGGCTCAGTACGCCGACCCTTCGGCAGCAAGGCCTGACCTTCGCGGTGCATTACAGCTTGCTCGACGGTGGCGTAGTCATCGAGACCGACAACGGCTCGCGGACGGTGCCGTTGTCCAAGGGATCAGTCGCCGCGTTCTATGCGTCCTTCTGCGATGCGGCAGACGAGCTCGGCATACACCGACCGCGCACCTCGTTGATCTGTGAGATTCCGGATGCCCCGCCGCACTTCGAGGACGATCAGGTCGAACGCACCTGGGATGGCCACGCGGCCCGGCTGATCTGGACAGCGTTCAACCTCGCCGCTGACGGGCTCGAGGCGTGGCAGGCACCCTTCCTGGGACACCGCCCCCGGGTCGGCGTGATGTGGGGCGGCTTCGACCTGTCCGCCACGCGTTACCGGGCGCAGCCCACCGTGCCGCCTCCCCACCAGCCGCCGTTCATGCAGAACGCCCAGCTCGACGCGTACGTGTCGGTGGGATTCTCCTTCGGGGATGCCAAGGCGCCGAACGTCGGCATGTACGCGTACATCTGGCCCCAGCCCGATGGTCTCGGGGACCGGTACTGGGGCGTTGAGGGCGCCGCCTGGCATCCCGACGCTGGTCTGGTCCGTCTGCCGTGGGCCAAGCTCAGGGAGACAGCGGACCCGCACCAGGCCATTGTGGCGTTCGGTGACGCCGTCTACGATGCCGCTGTCGAGACGGCAGGCTGGCCGTCCGACCTCGTCGGACCCCGCGTCGCGGGTTGGTACATGAGCAGGACACCACCCGCGCCCGTTCAGCACCAGCGCGGCTGACTCAGGTCGTCGCTGCGTTGAGGGTGAACGTCGCCTGATGCGGCACCAGTCAACACCACGGCCCAGGTTGGGAACCATCTCCCTGACCTTGGCCTGGAGCGGGTGACGCGAATCGGACCCGCGCTCTGGGCTTGGGAAGCCTGGGTGCTTCAAGCGTGGGGACCCTGCTGAGCTGAAGCAGAGTGGATGTCAAAAACCCCTAGAAACCGCCGATCGATCCGGGGCCTTTTCCCTTGTGCCCCCGGCAGGATTCGAACCTGCGACACCCGCTTTAGCCTCGCGCTTTCGCGAGTGGGGCCGTCCGGGTCTTGATCAAATAAGTGGAGAGTGCTGCTGACCTGCAACGATTGGACTTGTCGAGGGTCCTGTC
>NZ_JBEYVV010000082.1:0-4090 GCF_040644155.1 Streptomyces sp. NPDC047022
GGATCAGGCTGCCCCCAGCTTCACCAGGCCGCTGCGACGGCCCGGCGGAGAAGGCCTTTCACCTCCACTCGATTGCGTAGCGCCTCGTGGCGCACCCCTGTGACAGCGAATCTTGATGATCGCGGTGGTCAGAGGCCAGAGGGTGCGCGCCGGCGCCGCTCACGCATTACGAGTTGTCCGATCTTGGTCCAGAGGCGTCCACGGGCGTTCGCAGTGAGGCTCGACCGCTTGGTCAGAGATACTGCCGGACTTCCGTGGACGCCTGCGGATCGCCCTGGAACAGACAGGCGTTGAGACCACAGTTGAGACCACGACCTCTTCGTCCCGAAGCAACTTGATGGGGACGTCTGCCTTGCGTGGTTGTGCTTCCTAGCTGTGCTGACCGTCCGCAAGCGTTCGTGTTCGTCCGCCGGTGTGCGTCGGCGTTGTCACACAGTTAGACACTCACCTAGCGACCCGCTCGACCAGCCATCCACTCATCAAGCCTGATCTTGATCTGGTGATTGTGCTCGGCGTAGTCAACCACCACCCCGCCCACGTCAGTTCCGAGCTGAGGCAGCTCCATGTGGTGGGGCATGTTCCCTCCGACTTCGGCGAGGCCGACCGCGTTGGCGTGACCGTCGATCTGGATGAAGACACCGAATCTCTGACGTCCGATGACTCGCCCGGTGACGTGAGCGCCGGCGGGTAGAGCGGCAATGGTCTGGGGCCAAGACTGACGAAGGTCCTCTGGCCTTGGAGCCTTCGGAGGCCATGCGAACTCGGACATGCGCCTGATGATGACGCACCACGGGAAAGAGCGCCATCAGCTTGGGAAGCTGCGATCACTCTGGGCGGCATCTGGCGCTGACCTGCGCCAACGGCCAAGACGGGGCGTTGTCGGGCTCGGCTGCTTTCACCGTTGTTCCCCGTCCATTCTGGTGCGGTTGTGGTGCGGCCACCCGTGACGTTCCGAGGGCGGAGGCACGGGCTCGCTTGGCTGGTCTTCGCCTCCGCTCCGGCACGCGTGCCGTTCGCGCACCGGAGCGCCGGGGGGAAGGGGGTTCAGGAGATGTCGTGGTAGCCGTTCCAGCCGCCGGTCCCGATCTCGGTACGAGTACCGAACTTGCTGTTCCCCAGGCCCGGGTAGAGCCACAGGCGGCCCGCGGAGTCGATGGCCACCAGATCGCCCTTGCCGTCCCCGGTGAGGTCGCCCGGCGCGGCGAGCTTGGTGTAGCCCTGCCAGCCGTGGCCGATGTACGTGCGGCCGCCGAACTTGCCGTTGCTCAGGCCCGGGTACAGGTACATGGACCCGCCGGGCGTGGTGGCGACGATGTCCGCGATGCCGTCGCCAGTGAGGTCTCCGGCTCCGACGATCCGGTTGTCGATGTTCCACCCGCCGCCGATGAGGACCGGCTTGCCGGTGACCCCGCCACCGCTGACCCCCGCGATGAACCACAGGTCGCCGCCGGTGTCACGGGCGATCAGATCCGCGTGGCCGTCGCCGTTGAGGTCGCCGGGTCCGGCCAACGCCGTGTAGTGCTCCGTCGGGAAGCCCTGCGAGCCGGTCGCGAAGAGGTTGAGCAGAATACCGTCGCTGGAGTTGACCACGAGTCCGCTCTGGCCGTTGTCGTCCGGCGCGACGGTGGAGGTCATCAGGGGATAGTCGGCGGGTGCGTAGCTGTACCCGATCTGTTGGCGGGCGCCGATGGTGCCGTTCTCCTGGCCCGTGTAGACGTACACGTCGCCCTTGGCGTCACGGCCGATGACCTGCCCCTTGCCGAAGTCCGGCTGGTGGCCTTCGTTGGCGAGCGCGTTGAAGCTCGCCCAGCCCGTCTCGACCTGGGTCCGGCCGATGTAGCCTCCGGCTCCGTTCGCGTAGTAGGCGTACAGCGTTCCCGCCTCGGTGCGGCCGATGATGTCGCCGTGGCCGTCGCGATTCCAGTCCAGGCCGATCAGCTGGTTGTACATGTTCCAGCCGGTGCCGATCTCCCGTCGGCCGGAGAGCGAGCCGTTCGCGGTGGCGTCGTACAGCCACAACCGGCCGGACAGGTCGCGGGCGAGCAGCGAGCCGCGGGCGGCGGTGTCGAAGTTCGCCGTGCCGATGAGCTGGTCGTAGATGTTCCAGTTGGTGCCGACCTGCACCCGGGGCCGGAAGGGCTGGCTGAGGCTGTTCTGGCTGGCGTAGTACCAGAGCCGGCCGTGGGTGTCCCGGGCCATCAGATCGGCCCGGCCGTCACCGCTGGGGTCGCCGACGACGGTGACCTGGTTGTAGGTCTGCCACCCGCCACCGACGGCGATGTACTTCGCGCTGGGCCGAGCATAGCTGCTGGGATACAGGCGCAGCTGACCAGAGGCGGTGACGCCGAGATAGTCGTCGCCACTGCCACCGCTGATGTGACCGACATCCAGCAGTTGCCGGAACTCGGCCCCGCCCATGGGGGTGATCTCCGAGTAGTTCTGGCCGCTCCGGGTCTCCACCGACATGCTGTACGACTGCGCGGTCACGCGGCTGGGTTCGGCCCACGCGGTCGCCGCCGCGGCACTGCCGGCCGCCAAGACGGTGAGCGTGAGGGCGCTCAGGCCAAGGGCGGTGCCCGTGGCCAGGGCGACGAGCCGTTTCACGGCACGACGCGTGCGTATGGGGAACAAGATGCCTCCCTGGAACCGGTGCGCTGACGATGCGCCAGACCGGTGATCCATATGATCGAGGGAAGGATAGAACGATCACATAGTGATGATCGATCCCATGTTCGGTAAAGACGATCGCAAGCGAAGGAAGAGCGCGGTCAGCTCGGACCGGCATCGGCCTTGGCTGACGTGCAGCGCTCTTAGCTTGGGAAGCTAGGGGCGTTCGGGGGAGGTTGCCGGGCTGACCTGGGGCGAAGCGGAGTCGAGGCTTGGACTTCCGTCGTCCTGATCCCCGGTGTTCCCCGTTGTTCCCCGCACGACCTGGCACGGGTCTGGCACGGCCTCTTCGCCGAGCAGCACCGACCGCTGCCGATCTTGCGCGACAGGTTTGTATGCCTCGACATCGCGCCGCTCCAAGACCCGCTTCCGATACACGCCCTCTAGGGTGATCGAGTCTCCTTACGGGTGAGGAGACGCGGTCAACGTGGCTGTTCCATTGTGAAGTTGGTCTAAAGAGCTGCAGAACAGGCCCAGGCTTGGGGGTCATCTCGGTGTACGTCTACAACCGGTCGTTCGACAAGGTCGGAATCGTCGATGCGAGCGGACAGATCTACAACCGGTCGTACGGCAAGGTCGGACACGTCGATGGAGCCGGTTCCGCAGCGTATATCGGCGGCGCTGGTGTGCTCCTGCTTGGCTTGGCACCAGATTGGAAGACGCCGTATGCGGATCGCGGGTGATCTGGGAAGGTACTGACCTGGGCCGGAGCGTGATCGGCGCCGCTGTTCCCCGTGAGTCCCCGCTGCGTCCCGCCGGAACGGGCACGCAACGGGCACGGCCCCGGCCGGGTACGAGCGCGCCTCGGACGGCCCAGAGACGGCTCCGCTCAGCTCGAAGACTGGGGTGGCTTCAGCAGGTGCTTGTCAGTGAAAGCGTTCATGAAGTCCACCGCGAATGCTCGTGTCTCCGGCCGGACGGTCTCTTCAGGATCTTCCCCGTACCAGAAAAATGTCTCCAGATCTCTCTCTGCTCCGTCCAACCACCAGGCCAGTCGGTTCAGCTTCCCCTCAACTCAGCTGGATCGCGACCCGGTGCACTCGATCGGTCTGCTCAGCGTAGTAGGTCTCCAGGGTGCGAAGGGCGAGATCAAGCGACTCCGGAGCGAAGGTTGCCCGGCACAGTTCGAGGGCTTCAGCGGAAAGCGGCATACCTCGAGGATGGACGCTACGGGTCTCGAACGGCAGAGGTCGGCGGAGCGGCTTTGGGCTGGAGTTTCAATGACCCAGTCAAGCGCCCCAGCCTGGGGCTTGGAGCACTAGTAGATCGTCGCGGCTAAGGATTGTTCTGGTTGGTGGAGTTGGGGTCGGGCAAGCTCCCCTTGTCGCTTCCGTTCGACCGGGCAGGGGTGCCGTGTCCTCACAGAAGAAGTATCCGGTTGCGTTGAGTGCCGAAGATCGTCTGGCGTTGGTGCGCGTGACGA
>NZ_JBEYVV010000083.1:0-3501 GCF_040644155.1 Streptomyces sp. NPDC047022
CACCCCCCAGGTCATCCGTTCGACAGGGGGGAACAGTCATGCCGGGCCCGGAGGCCAGCGGCCCTCTTGCAGGACCGCGCAAAACATAACGGGGGAGCCGTCACCACGGAGTCCCGGCCCGCTGCCTGGCTCTGGGGGAAAACCTCCCTGAGCTGGCCCTTCTCTGTGCCCCGGCAGGATTCGAACCTTGCGACACCCGCTTTTGGAGTTCGGTCCGGGCTCTGCGGACTCGGAGTCTTACTGCTGCGCGCCGTACGCCGGTTATCCAGGAGGTACGCCGCTGTCCGTGTTCGTTGATGTCAACGATGGACGTCAGACAGTGGTTGGAGACTTCGCGTCGCTCTGTCCCCGTGTGTGGGTGAACTAGGTCTCCACCCTGAAGGCCGTTTGAGTGACTGGAGCGTCACCTTCTGTGCGCGGACACGCAGCGTGTGGTGCGATGCCCACGGGAAAACCGGGGATCGGGCTCGGATAGCGACGACCGCCCTGGATCCGTGGACGACTGAAGGGAAGCCCATGGTGCTCCGCGCGCTGGCCGCGACTGGTGTCGCCACATCCTTGTTCGGCTCGGCGGCCTTCGGCGGCCACCCGCCCCCGCCGCCGGCCCGGATCGTCATCGAGAGCGTGACGGCCAATGGTTCCGGCTGCCCGCCGGGGACGGCCGCCGTGGCCATCTCCCCCGACCAAACCACCTTCACCGTCACCTACAGTAACTACCTCGCCCAGGTGGGGCCCAGCTCGCCGCCGACCGACCGGAAGAACTGTCAGCTCAACCTGGTTCTGCACGTCCCCGGTCGCCGCTCCACGTACGCGATCGTGTCCGCCACCTACATGGGCTTCGCGTCACTGGCGCCGGGCGCGTCCGGGACCCAACGGGCCAGCTACCACCTCCAGGGAGATGCCCACACCACCAACTTCACCCATCACTTCCCAGGCGGGTTCAACAACGACTGGCAGACGACCGACACCGTGCACATCGCCGCCCGGGACGTCGCCCGCTGCGGAGAGGATCGCAACCTCACCATCAACACTGAACTGCAGGTCGATCGCGGCACCTCGAGCCCGAGCGCCACCAGCTTCATGGAGATGGACTCGACGGACGGCAGCATCCAAACCGTGTACCACCTGGCCTGGAAGAAGTGCCAGTGATCTCCTGGCGCTGCGATCGGCGGGTGCGTCCAGGCCAACGGCTCTCGTGATCGGCGTGTGGGGATCGCTGGAGGCGAATGCGCCGGCGGAGCAGTGCAGTCGGACGGGCCTGTCGATTCACTCTCCGCAGGTGCATCCAGCTGCTGCTGGTGCTTCCTTGACGGCGTGGCTGGTGCGGCAGCCGCCGCCGTGCCGCGCTGATCTACCAGCGCATGACCAACGACCGAGACCGAGCCATCGCCGACCGGCTTGGGACCATGATTCGGGAGGGCGGGGGAGGGGCCTCCGGTCCTGGGGATAGGTATTGGCCTTGCTGTGATGGTCGAAGCTGGCGATGCTGGGCCGATGCCAGGGCAGCGCAAGAGAAGGCGTCACCAGCAGGACGAGGTGCAGCGGGCTGCTGCTCGTTTCGCGCGTGACGCGGGCCGCTGGGAGGTCCTTTTCGAAACCCAGGACGAGGCGGAATGGCACGCTCATATCCGCCGTCTCCGAGCGTCGGACACGCAGATCGACTGGACGTCGGTGCGGGTGGACAGGCTCTGTGGGCGCCTGACGCAACCGACCATGTTCCGGCTGAGCCTCTTCGTCCCAAACGCCATGCTCGATCCGGGCCAGGACTCCTCCACGTAGTGGCGCGCGCGTGGCACGACCCCTGAAGCGCCGAAGGGCCGGCCCGGGACGAAAT
The DNA here is from genome assembly GCF_040644155.1 of Streptomyces sp. NPDC047022. Classification (NCBI taxonomy): domain Bacteria; kingdom Bacillati; phylum Actinomycetota; class Actinomycetes; order Kitasatosporales; family Streptomycetaceae; genus Streptomyces; species Streptomyces sp. NPDC047022. The sequence continues at coordinate 1,835 of NZ_JBEYVV010000083.1, forward strand.
CCCTCCTGAGCCGGTCCTTCTCTCTGCGCCCCCGGCAGGATTCGAACCTGCGACGCCCGTTTTAGGAGAGGGTCTGTAGCCTGCCCTGTCCGTGATGGCCTTTCCCCGGCTTCGCTGTTCAGGCTGGTCAACGCGGTGCAGTCTTCCGTACCTGTGTGATCGTTCCCTGTCCTTACTCGGCCTTCCGTTTCCATGACGTGCCCATCAGGGGCCTTCTGAGGCCCCTGGGGACCGGGGCGACTTTCGGGCAGTTCCGGGCGTGCGACGCGGGGACCGCAGCACTCGGTGCAGCCTAGGGCCACTCGTTTGGATCAGACCGGGCTCGCGGGCGCTGGCACCGTTCCCCCAAGCTCTTCGAGCAGGGGGTACCCCCAGCCGCGTTGTCGTCGGTTGCCATGGCTCCGCCATGACGCCCTCCTCCGCCTCGCGATGCACGGCACGAGACCCCGCTCCCTGATCCGGCCTGATCCAAACGAAAGACCCTAGTCGTCGAGCATGTCGGTGTTGTACTGGTCGTGCCTGACCCGGAAGGCTTTCAACTCTTCGCGGCTGCGCTGTGAGTACTCCGCCACCTTCTCGAAGTACTCCTCCCTGGGAGCGCCCGGTGTGAAGAGCAGCAGCAGCGACACCGGGTCGTCACTGTCGTTATGGAAGGCGTGGAGCCCGCCGGCCGGCACGTAGAGGAAGTCTCCCTCGCCTCCTGTGACCCAGTGTTCGCCGTTGTAGAGCCGGACCTCCCCGGACAGGACGTAGAAGGACTCGGAGATCGTGCGGTGAAAGTGTTCCGTGGCGCCCATGGCCTTCGGCCCCATGTCGATCTTGTACAGGCCGAACTCGCCGTTGGTGTTCTCCTGCTTGGCCACGTAGCTGATCCCGAAGTCGCTGGAACCGGTGTCGGGTTGCGGGGATGCAGGCAGGAACAGTGCGCTGACCTGGCCCCTTTCGCCGAAGTAGCGGGGTTCTGGATAGGACATGGCGACTTCCTTTCGGGGTGGCGGTGTAGCACCGCACACGACGCCTCACCCAGCGGGGCCAGGATCTGGCCGACGAAACGGTCGCGGCCCGCCTGCGGGACTACGAGGGCATACCGAATCGACCACGCACCGGACCGCGGAGCCGGTCCGCCGGAGGCTGCGCGCCCTTTCAGCTAACCTTCGTTTTCTGAAGATCGCTCTGTGGAGCCCGCTCGGCACCGTGATTCCCCGCGGTTCCCCGTGCGATCGGGCACGGATGGGGCACGGGCACCTTCTGATCCGTTGCTCTAGCCGGATCGGCCAGTGACGGCCATACCTGACCTGCGAACTGTCCACATGGGCTGATCGAGGGGCAGTCACCCGCCGACCACTGCCGTTCCAGGTGGCTCCCCGCTGGATCTGGCACGGGTGTGGCACGGGGAACCCCTGGACTTCCTCAACTCTGCTTCACGGATGAGCACCTACCCCGGTACCCGAACCACCGTCTCTGAGCAGGGGAAGAGCCGTCGGCAACTGTCGTCGTCCGTCGTCGGCCGCCCTCGGACGGCCCAGCGACGGCCCCGGATCCGAACAGCAAACTGCTGTGCCGACTGTGGACCTAGTAGATTGTCGCGGCTTAATTTTGCTGTGTGGTTGGGTAGAGGTGGCGCAGTTTCACGCGTGCGTCGTCGGTGGTGAAGTGCCAGTCGACTT
>NZ_JBEYVV010000084.1:0-3292 GCF_040644155.1 Streptomyces sp. NPDC047022
GAGACGGTGACCGCTCGGCCGCAGACCCGGCTGTCGGCCGTCGAGGTCCTGGGCGAGGACGAGCTCCACCACGTACTGACGGAATGGAACGACACCTCCGCGCCTGTGGCGGAGCAACTGGTCCATCAGCTCTTCGAGGCGCATGCGGCGCGGAATCCGGATGCGCCGGCCATCCTGTCCGAAGGCATCGAGGTGTCGTACGCCGAGCTGGACACTCGTGCGAACCAGGTGGCCCGCTACCTCGTGGGCCGGGGCGTCGGGCCGGAGTCGCTGGTCGGCGTGTGCCTGGAACGCGGTGTCGAACTGATGGTGGCGTTGCTGGGCGTACTCAAGGCTGGTGGCGCGTACCTGCTGCTGGACCCGGAATACCCGGCCGAGCGGATCGCGTACATGCTGGAGGACGCGGCACCGGTGCTGGTGCTGGCCTCGGCCGCGACGTCGGAATCGGTGCCGGGTGGGGACGCACTGGTGGTGCTGGACGCACCCGAGACAGTGGCGGAGCTGACCGCGTCGGCGCCGGACGCGCCGGTGCGCGACGAGTGGGCGCCGCTGCTGCCGGGACATCCGGCGTACGTGGTGTACACCTCCGGGTCCACGGGGCGGCCCAAGGGCGTGCTGGTGCCGCAGGGGGGATTCGCCAACACGGTGGCGGCGCTCTCCCGCTTCGGGACCGGCCCCGGTGCGCGCGTGGCCCAGTTCGCCTCGATGAGCTTCGACCAGTTCTGCTCGGACTGGGCGCTGGGGCTGGCGTTCGGGGCGGCGCTGGTGGTGGTGCCGGAGACCCGCCGCCTCGGGGCGGAACTCGCGGCGCTCTTCCGCACGGAGGGGGTGACCCATGCCGTTCTGCCCCCGGCCGTACTGGCTGGGTTGGAGACCGGCTCGATCGGCGCGGACGTCGTCATCGAGGTAGGTGGCGAGGCGAGCTCGCGAGAGCTGGTGGACCGCTGGGCGGCCGGCGGCCGGCTGATGTTCAACACCTATGGGCCAACCGAGGCAACCGTCGACGCGACCGCCTGGCGGTGCCGCGTCGGCGCGGACGAGGTGGCCATCGGCGCGCCGATCCCCCATGCACGGGTGTACGTGCTCGACGAGTTCCTCTCCCCGCTGCCGGTGGGTGCGGTCGGTGAGCTGTACATCGCGGGCGCGGGCCTGGCACGCGGATACGTGGGTCGGACGGGTCTGACGGCGGAGCGGTTCGTGACCTGCCCGTTCGAGCCGGGCGCCCGCATGTATCGGACCGGTGACCTGGTGCGCTGGGGCGCGGACGGGCAGCTGGTCTTCGCGGGCCGGGTGGATGAGCAGGTGAAGGTCCGGGGGTTCCGGATCGAGCTGGGTGAGGTGCAGGCGGCGGTGGCCGCGCATCCGGGGGTGGCCCGGGCCGCGGTGGTGGCGCGTGAGGATGTGCCGGGTGACAAGCGCCTAGTGGCGTATGTCGTGCCGGCCGAGGAGATCTCGCCTGAACTGCCAGCTGTTTTGCGGGAGTTCGTCGGCGAGCGGTTGCCGTCCTACATGGTGCCGTCGGCGGTGGTGGTGCTGGAGGCACTGCCGTTGACCGTCAACGGCAAGCTGGACCGCCGTGCGCTGCCCGCACCCGACTTCACGGCCGCGCTGACGGACGGCCGGGAGCCGTCGACGGTGCAGGAGGAGCTGCTGTGCCAGGCGTTCGCGGAGGTGCTGGGGGTGGAGCGGGTCGGGGTCGATGACGACTTCTTCCTGCTGGGCGGGCATTCGCTGCTCGCCACGCGTCTGGTGAGCCGGATCCGTGTGGTGCTGGGCGTGGAGGTGCCGCTGCGGGCGCTGTTCGAGGCCTCGACGCCGGCGACGCTGGCTGCGCGGCTGGACCAGGCCGGTGAGACCCGCCGGGCGCTGACGGCGACGGCCCGTCCGGAGCGGGTGCCGCTCTCCTTCGCTCAGCAGCGCCTGTGGTTCCTGGGCGAGCTGGACGGCCCGAGCGCGACCTACAACATCCCGATGGCGCTGCGTCTGGCAGGCGAGCTGGACCGCGAGGCCCTGGCAGCCGCGTTGCGTGACGTGATCGGGCGGCACGAGGTGCTGCGTACGGTCTTCCCGGCCGTCGACGGTGAGCCGTACCAGCGAATCCTGTCGGTGGAGGAGTGCGGCTTCGAGCTGACCGTCGAGGAGGTGACGCCGGACGGCCTGCACGCCGCGGTCGCCGAGTCAGCGGCCCACGCCTTCGAGCTCACCACTGAAATTCCCCTGCGGGCACGCCTGTTCGTGCTGAGCGACGACGAGTCCGTTCTCCAGGTGACCGTCCATCACATCGCTGGCGACGGCTGGTCGATGTCCCCGCTGGCGCGGGACGTCTCGGCGGCGTACGCGGCCCGGCTGGACGGCCGGGCACCCGAGTGGGCCGCATTGCCGGTGCAGTACGCGGACTACGCGTTGTGGCAGCGCGACCTGCTCGGCGACGAACACGACGCCGAAAGCCTCATCTCCCGCCAGGTCGCCTACTGGCGCGAGCGGTTGGCGGATGCGCCGGAGGAGCTGGAACTGCCCACCGACCGGCCGCGCCCGGCGGTGGCCTCGCACCGGGGAGTCGGCGCGGAACTGGAGGTCTCCGCAGCGACGCACCGCCAGCTGGCCGCGCTAGCCCGTGAGCGGGGCGTGACCCTGTTCATGGTGCTCCAGGCCGCCCTCGCGGTGACCCTCAACCGGCTGGGTGCGGGGACCGACATCCCGATCGGCTCGGCGGTGGCCGGGCGGACCGACGAGGCGCTGGACGACCTGGTCGGCTTCTTCGTCAACACCCTGGTGGTCCGCACCGACCTGTCGGGCGACCCGACCTTCGGCGAGGTGCTGGAGCGGGTCCGGGAGGCAGGCCTGGGGGCGTTCGCGCACCAGGACGTGCCGTTCGAGAAGCTGGTGGAAGAACTGGCTCCGGCGCGTTCGATGGCTCGTCACCCGCTTTTCCAGGTGATGCTGACGCTGCAGAACACCGGTGAGGCGGAACTCGACCTGCCGGCAGTGCGGGCCGCCGGCGTGCCGACACGTGCACTGGCCGCCAAGTTCGATCTCGAAGTCTCCGTAGGCGAGTTGTTCGACGCCGAGGGCGCTCCGGCGGGCCTGCGTGGCACCGTGATCACGGCAGCCGATCTCTTCGACGCGGCGTCGGCCGAACGGCTCCGCGGACGCCTGATCCGAGTGCTGGAGATGCTTGCGCGGGATCCGCAACTGCGGCTGAGTGCGGTGGATGTGTTGGATGGGGTGGAGCGTGGGCGGCTCCTTGAGGGTTGGAATGACACGGGTGTGTCGGTGGCTGAGGTGACGGTTG
>NZ_JBEYVV010000085.1:0-3163 GCF_040644155.1 Streptomyces sp. NPDC047022
ATGTCTATCCGCTGGCTCCGTTGCAGGAGGGTCTGTTCTTCCACCATCTGATGGCCGGCCGCGACGGCATGGACGAGGACGTCTACGCCGTCCCCTTCGTGCTCGGTTTCGACTCGCGTGAGCGTCTGGACGCGTTCCTCGCGGCGTTGCAGCAGGTGATGGACCGGCATGACATCTACCGCACGGCCATCGTCTGGGACGGACTGCGCGAACCGGTCCAGGTGGTCTCCCGTCGGGTGGCACTGCCGGTCGAGGAAGCGCGGCTGGACCCGCATGGAGGGGACGCGGTGGCTCAGTTGCTGGCGGCCTCCGGTGGCTGGATGGATCTGACCCGGGCGCCGCTGATGCGGGCGCACATCGCCGCCGAGCCGGGCAGCGACCGTTGGCTGGCCCTGCTGCGCATCCATCACCTGCTGCAGGACCACACCACGCTGGACGTGCTGCTCGGTGAGCTGCGGGCGATCATGTCCGGTCAGGGCGGCTCGTTGCCGGAGCCGCTGCCGTTCCGGGACTTCGTGGCGCAGGCCCGTCTCGGTGTGACGCGGGAGGAGCACGAGCGGTACTTCGCCGGCCTGCTGGGTGATGTCACCGAGACCACGGCTCCGTACGGCCTGATGGACGTGCACGGCGGTGGCGCCGAGGCCGTCACGGCGGTGCTCGAGTTCGACGCTGAGCTGTCCGGCCGGATACACGGGTTGGCGACCAGGCTGGTCGGCGCGGCCACGGTGTTCCATGTGGCGTGGGCGCGGGTGCTGGCGGCGGTCAGTGGCCGGGACGACGTGGTGTTCGGCACGGTGCTGTTCGGGCGGATGAACGCCGGTGCCGGCGCCGACCGGGTGCCGGGTCTGTTCATCAACACACTGCCGGTCCGGGTGCGGGTCGGTGGGACGAGCGTGGCCGAGGCGGTGGCCGGGATGCGGCAGCAGCTGGCCGAGCTGATGGTGCACGAGCACGCCCCGCTCACGGTGGCGCAGCAGGCCAGTGGCGTGCCGGGCGGCAGCCCGCTGTTCACCTCGCTCTTCAACTACCGGCACAACCAGAACCCCGCTGACACCACCGGCGGCGGGCTCGACGGCATCAGGATGCTCACCACCCGGGACCGGACGAACTACCCGGTGGCCGCCGCTGTGAACGACGACGGCAGCGGCTTCGTCGTCGCCATCGACGCCATCGCCCCGGCCGATCCCGAAAAACTGTGCACCTTCCTGCACACGGCGGTCACTGACCTGGTCACGGCGCTGGAGGAGGCCCCCGAGTCCCGCTTCGCCACCATCGACCTGCTGGACCCGGCCGAGCGGGATCAGCTGATCGCGGCAACGCGGGCAGCCCGTGCTGCGCTGCCCACCCCGGCCGAGCCCGCCGATCGGGGCACGGTCACCCGGGCGGCGGCCCGGCGGTCGCTCACCGTGCAGGAGGAGATCCTCTGCGGGGCGTTCGCGCAGGTGCTGGACCGGGAGAGCGTCGGCGTCGAGGACAACTTCTTCGCGCTGGGCGGGCATTCGCTGCTGGCGACGCGGCTCATGAGCCGGATCCGCACGCTGCTGGGAGTGGAGGTGTCGATCCGGGCGCTGTTCGAGGCCCCGACCCCGGCCGCTCTGGCCGCACGGCTGGCGCAGGCCGCCTCGGGCCGGACGGCCGTGACGGCGGTGGAGCGGCCCAAGCGCGTGCCGCTCTCCTTCGCCCAGCAACGTCTTTGGTTCATAGGGCAGTTGGAGGGACCGAGTCCGACCTACAACATCCCGCTGGCACTGCGGCTGCACGGCGAGTTGGACCGCGCCGCGCTGGAGGCCGCGCTGCGGGACGTGATCGGCCGGCACGAGGTGCTGCGCACCGTCTATGCGGCGGCGGACGGGCAGCCGTACCAGCGGATCCTGCCCAGCGACGAGGTCGACTTCGCGCTGCCGTACACCCGGCTGCCGGAGACGGATGTCGCCGAGGCGGCCGAGCGGGCGGCCGTTCACGCCTTCGACCTGGCCACCGAGATCCCGATCAGGGCCTGGCTGTTCGGCGTGGGCCCGGTGGAGCACGTACTGGTGGTGGTGCTCCACCACATAGCCGGTGACGGGTCGTCGATGCGGCCGCTGGCTCAGGACGTCTCGACCGCCTACACGGCGCGGCTGGCGGGCCGGGCACCGGTCTGGGACCCCCTGCCGGTGCAGTACGCGGACTACGCCCTGTGGCAGCGCGAGATCCTCGGGGCCGAGGACGACCCGGAGAGCCTGCTGTCCCGACAGGTGGCCTACTGGCGGGCGGCTCTGGCCGACGCACCGGAGGAGCTGGAGCTTCCGTTCGACCGGGCGCGTCCGGCGGTGGCCGGCCGCAAGGGGCAGGTGGCCGAGCTTGTGGTGCCCGCCGAGGTCCACCGGCAACTGCTGGAGATGGCGCGGGAGCGGGGGGTGACCCTGTTCATGGTGCTGCAGGCCGCCCTCGCCGTCACCCTGAGCCGAGCCGGTGCGGGCACCGACATCCCGATCGGGTCCTCGGTCGCCGGGCGCCTGGACGAGGCCCTGGACGACCTCATCGGGTTCTTCGTCAACACCCTGGTGGTACGCACCGACCTGGCGGGAGACCCGACCCTGGCCGAGGTGCTCGACAGGGTGCGCGAGGCCGGCCTGAACGCGTTCGCGCACCAGGACGTGCCCTTCGAGAAGCTGGTCGAGGAGCTGGCCCCGACCCGCTCGCTGGCCCGGAACCCGCTGTTCCAAGTCATGCTGACGCTGCAGAACACCGCCCCGGCGGCGGGAACCGGCTCCGCGTCGGCGCTGGACATGCCCGGTCTGCGGACCAGCGGACTGTCCGCGGGCGCCGAGGCCGCGAAGTTCGACCTGACCGTGACCGTCAGCGAGCGGTACGACGCCGAAGGTGCCCCCACCGGCCTGCGTGGCGGCCTGATCGGTGCGGCGGATCTGTTCGACGCCGATACGGTGGAGCGGATCTCGCGCTGGCTGACGCGGGTGCTCACGCTGATCGCCACGGATCCGCAGGCGCGGGTCGGCCAGGTGGAACTGCTGGACTCGGTGGAACGCCGAACGGTCGTGGAGAAGTGGAACGACACCGCTACCGCTCTTCCGGAGCTGTTGGTGCATGAGTTGTTCGAGGCGCGGGTTGTGGAGGCGCCGGGGGCGGTGGCGGTGGTTGCGGGTGGTGTGTCGGTGTCGTATGC
>NZ_JBEYVV010000086.1:0-2680 GCF_040644155.1 Streptomyces sp. NPDC047022
CGGTATTCGGGCACGCTGGGCAAGGTCGGCAACTGCCAGATCGGTGTCAGCGTCCACGCCGCCTCGGACACCGCTTCGTGTCCGCTGTCGTGGCGGCTGTTTCTGCCCCCGAGCTGGGACGGGCCTGATGCAGTGGACCGGCGGTCCCGCTGCCGGATTCCCGAAGGCGAGCATCACCGGCCCAAGTGGCAGCTCGCTCTTGAGATGCTCGGTGAACTGGCCGCCCTGGGCTTACGGCCCGCGGTGCTGGTCGCAGACACCGGTTACGGCGCGAACGCCGGCTTCCGTCGCGCTTTGGAGGGACGGGGCCTGGCCTACGCGTTGCAGGTCAAGGGAGAGCTGACCGCCCATGCCGCATCGGCCGAGCCCTATGAGCCGCCTTACGGCGGGCTCGGGCCCCGGCCGCTGCCCCGCTATCGCACCCGGGCCGTGAGTCTGCGTGAACATGTCCTGGCTGCCGGGCGGGACCGGGCCGTGACGGTGACCTGGCGCAAAGGCTCCAAAGCAGCCATGGCCTCCCGTTTCGTGTTCTTGCAGGTCCGGCTGGCCGGGCGGCGGCCGAAGCCTGCCGCGGACGGTGTCATCGGACTGGTCCATCTGATCGCCCAGTGGCCCGAGGACGAGGCGGAGCCGGTGAAGTACTGGATCTCGAACCTGCCAGCCGACATTCCCGTCCGCGATCTGGTCCGGCTGGCGAAGTCACGCTGGCGCATTGAGCACGACTACCGGGAGCTGAAGACCGCTCTCGGACTCGATCACTTCGAAGGGCGCTCGTTCGTCGGCTGGCACCGGCACGTCACTCTCGTGACCGCCGCCCATCTCTTCCTGACCGAACAGCGGACCTGCCCAAAAGCCCCTGCCAGGGCCTGACCCTCTACCAGACCCTGGACCTTCTCCAGCACATCCTGGCTGCCTGGACCGGCACCTGCCCGACTTGCAGACAGCCCATCCCATGGCAGCCCTACGACACGACCTAACAAGGCCCTAATAGTGTGGCGTTCACTCGGCCCTGGCCACCTGGTACCGGCTGGACCGGCGCGGGAGTGCGTTTGGCGGCGCGGCTGACGATGGCCGTCTCGACATGGGTGATGCCCAGGCCGACCAGGTCGCGGGAGAGGAAGCCGTAGAGGGCTGTCAGGTCCGGGAAGTACGCGGCCGCGTGCAGGTTCGAGGGTCCCGACGTCGCGAACGCGCCGTGCACCGAGGGGTGGTCGGCCAGCGCCTGCCCGGCGGCGGCCAGATGGTCGGGGGCCACGTGGAGCAGCAGCTTGGCCTCGATGGGCAGCCCGAGGCGGCGCGGATCGACCAGGACCTGGGTGATCAGGCGGCCCTGGGCGGTCAGTTGGGCGAGGCGGCGGCGCACCGTGCTCTCCGGGTGGCCGGTTCGGGCGGCCAGGGCCGCGGCGGTCAGCCGCGCGTCGGGGGTGAGGGCGTCGATGAGGGACTGTTCCAGGGCGTCGGTGTCGACGCCGTACGGACCCGGAGAACCGGACGCCGTCGCCCCGGGGACCGGCTCGGCCGGGCTCAGCGCCGCGCGTTCGGGCACGGTCAGCACCTGGTGCCGCCACTCGGAGGTGAGCCGGAAGACGTGCAGGATCGTGGCGCTCTCCAGGGACGTCACCGCCTGGGTGGAGGGCAGCTGGCGGAAGACCAACGGGTCGCGTGAACCCGGCTCGGTGCGGGCAACCGCGAAGATCTCGTCACCCGAGGTGGTGATGTCGATGAACGGGATGTCCTCGCGGGCCGCGAGCGCGGCCACGATTGTGTCGAGCTTTCCACGAAGTACCCGGATGCGCAGGAACAGGGCCCCGGCCGATCCGCCGGCTCGCGGTCGCGCGACCGGTGAGACCACTACGCGCACGGTGCCGTCGGCGCCGAGCGCGTGCAGGCGGCGGCGAACGGTGGTGGAGCTGAGCCCCAGCACATGGGCCGCCCGCTCCGCGGTGAGGCGGCCGTCGCACTGCAGCGCGGCCACCAGCCGCTGATCCATGAGGCTCAGTACGGAATCCGCCGATGCGCGCGCCATGAAGGCAAGTTTCGCCCATTCCGTCGCCGTGCGGCACCCGTCTCGGGACCGTGCCCCAAGGATGGATGTCATCCGCCAGGGCGCCGCAGTCAACCGAGGATCGCGGGCCTGACATAGCATCACGAATACATGGAGGAACGGAATGAAGCGCAAAACGACCGCTCTGCTCGCGGTCGCCGGCATTGCCGCGGCGACCCAGATCGTGCTGGGAACCACGCCTGCGTCCGCCAACGCCCCCGCGTACCAGCTCAAGAACGTGGCCACGGGCAAGTGCATGCGGGGCGTCCGCTCCGGCTACACGTACGCCGTCACGATGGTGAAGTGCAACCGGAACGACGACAATCAGTGGTGGGGCGTCGTCCAGGGCCAGGTGCACGAGGTCTACGGGAGCCTCCACGACACGGACATCTGCCTGGCCGTCCCCAAGAGTGAAAAAGGTGACTTCCCCAAGGACGTCGACACGACGAGCTGCAACAACTACAAGACCTACTACCTGGGGATGAGCACGATCCCCAAGGCGAACAAGCCCACTACCCTCGGTACCGTCCCCGGATACATCGGACACTACGCCTCCGGTGACACCTACCTCAGCTGCTACCAGATCGACGGCAACTACACCAAGTGGCTCTGGGTGCCCTAGTGCTGGATTCCTCT
>NZ_JBEYVV010000087.1:0-2579 GCF_040644155.1 Streptomyces sp. NPDC047022
AGAGTGTGCTGGTGGCGCATCCGCTGGTGGCACAGGCGGTGGTGGTGGCCCGTGAGGACGTCCCGGGGGATGTGCGGTTGGTGGCCTATGTGGTGTCCGCTGACGCGGATGAGGCCGAGGCCGGTCGCTTGGCCGAGTCGGTGCGGGGGTTCGTGGGGGCTCGGTTGCCTGAGCACATGGTGCCGTCGGCGGTGGTGGTGCTGGGGGCGTTGCCGTTGACGGGGAACGGGAAGCTGGACCGGGGGGCGTTGCCGGCGCCGGAGTTCGTGGTGGCGGGTGGTGGTGCGGGGCGGGGTCCGGTGAGTGTGCTGGAGGAGTTGTTGTGTGAGGCGTTCGCCGGGGTGTTGGGGGTGGAGGGGGTCGGGGTGGATGACGACTTCTTCTCTCTGGGTGGGCATTCCCTGCTGGCGGTGTCGTTGGTGGAGCGTTTGCGGGGGCGTGGGGTGTCGGTGTCGGTGCGGGCGTTGTTCCAGACGCCCACACCGGCCGGCCTGGCCGCATCGGCCGGTCCGGAGTTGGTGGTGGTGCCGCCGAACGGGATTCCGGTCGGGGCGAGCGAGATCACTCCGGGGATGCTTCCGCTGGTGGATCTGGATGCGGCGGCGATCGCGCGGGTGGTGGCGGCGGTCGAGGGCGGCGTGGCCAACGTGCAGGACGTCTACCCCCTCGCCCCACTCCAGGAAGGGATCTTCTTCCACCACCTGATGCAGGCCGGACGAGGCGACGCGACCGACGTGTACATCATGCCGATCGTGCTCGGCTTCGACTCCCGGGACCGGCTGGACCAGTTCCTCGGGGCGCTCCAGCAGGTGGTGGACCGGCATGACATCTACCGCACCGCGATCGTCTGGGACGGCCTGCGCGAGCCGGTGCAGGTGGTGGCCCGGCGGGTGCAGCTGCCGGTCGAGGAGATCACCCTGGACCCGCACGGAGCGGACCCCGTGGCGCAGCTGTGCGGGGCGGCCGGCGGCTGGCTGGACCTGGGACGCGCCCCGCTGCTGGACGTGCACATCGCCGCCGCACCGACCGGTGACGAGTGGCTGGCCCTGCTGCGGATCCACCACCTGGTGCGCGACGACACCACGACGGACGCGCTCTTCGCCGAGGTGCGCGCCGTCCTCGCCGGGCGGGCCAGTTCGCTCCAGGAGCCGCTGCCCTTCCGGGACTTCGTGGCACAGGCCCGCCTCGGCACGCCGCGCGCGGAACACGAGCGGTACTTCGCCGAGCTGTTGGGCGACGTCACCGAGACCACCGCGCCCTTCGGTCTGACCGAGGCGCACGGCGACGGCACCGGAGTGGTGCACGCCCAGGCCCTGATCGACGGCGAACTCGCGCTGCGCATCCGGCAGTCGGCGCGCCGCCTGGGCGTCAGCCCGGCCACCGTGTGCCACCTGGCGTGGGCCCGGGTGCTGGCCGCCGTGAGCGGTCGCGACGACGTGGTCTTCGGCACGGTACTGTTCGGGCGGATGAACTCCGGCGCCGACCCCGACCGGGTGCAGGGCCCATTCATCAACACGCTGCCGCTGCGGGTGCGCACCGGCGCGGGCAGTGTGACCGAGGCGCTGTCCGGGATGCGGCAGCAGCTGGCCGAGCTGATGGCGCACGAGCACGCCCCGCTGGTGCTGGCGCAGCAGGCCAGCGGTGTGCCGGGCGGCAGCCCGCTCTTCACGGCGCTGTTCAACTACCGGCACGCCCAGGGCGGTACCCCGCAGGTCGGCGCCGGGCTGGGCCCGGGCCTCGAGGGCCTGCGCTTCCTGTTCTCCGAAGGCCGTACCAACTACCCGCTGGTGGCAGGCGTCGACGACGACGGCGAGCAGTTCCGGCTCAGCGTCGACGCGGCGGCACCGGCGGACGCCGAACAGGTGTGCGCGCTGCTGCGCACCTGCCTGGACAACCTGGTCACCGCCCTGGAGGACGACCCGCAGTCCCGGCTGGACGCCGTGGGCGTGCTGGACGAGACCGAGGTGGCCCGCCTGCTGGAGCAGTGGAACGACACGGCACGGACGGTGCCGAACGGCACCCTGCCGGGGCTGATCGAGGCCCAGGTGGCGCGGACCCCGGACGCCTTGGCGGTGGTGTTCGAGGGTGTCGAGATCACGTTCGCGGACCTTGACGCTCGGGCGAACCGCCTGGCCCGGCACCTGCTGGCGCTGGGGGTGCGGCCGGAGTCCGTGGTCGCAGTGGCCATGGAGCGCTCCGTCGAGCTGGTGGTCGCGCTGCTCGCCGTGTTCAAGGCGGGCGGTGCCTACCTGCCGATCGACACCGGCCACCCAGCCGAACGGATCGCCCACCTGCTGGCCGACGGTGGCCCGGCAGCCGTACTGACGTCGGTCGGCTCGGCGCCGGCGCTGCCCGGGGCGGCCGGGGTACCGGTCGTGGTGCTGGACGACCCGGCGTCGGCGGCCGAGCTCGCGAGGCTGGACGGTGCGCCGGTGACGGATGCCGAGCGGGGCGGAGCGCTGCTGCCGACGCACCCGGCGTACCTGATCTTCACTTCGGGCTCGACGGGTCGTCCCAAGGGTGTGGTGGTGGCGCACGAGGGTGTGGTGAACCGGCTCGCCTGGATGCAGGAGGTGTAC
>NZ_JBEYVV010000088.1:0-2544 GCF_040644155.1 Streptomyces sp. NPDC047022
ATGGTGCCGTCGGCGTTCGTCGTCCTGGAGACGCTGCCGCTGACGGTGAACGGCAAACTCGACCGCCGCGCCCTGCCCGCACCCGACTACACGGCCACCGTGGGCCGGGGTCCGGCGACGGTCCGGGAGGAGATCATCTGCCAGGCGTTCGCCGACGCCCTCGGGCTGTCCGCGGTCGGTGTGGACGACGACTTCTTCCGGCTGGGCGGGCACTCGCTGCTTGCGGTGTCGCTGGTGGAGAGCCTGCGCGGCCAAGGTGTCTCGGTGTCGGTGCGTGCACTGTTCCAGACCCCGACCCCGGCCGGGCTCGCGGTCGCGGCCGGTGCGGAGCAGGTGGCGGTACCGGCGAACCGGATCCCCGGGGGCGCCGTCGAGATCACCCCGGAGATGCTGCCGCTGGTCGAGCTGGACGCCGCAGAGGTGGACACGGTCGTCGCGGCGGTCGACGGCGGCGCGGTCAACCTGGCGGACGTCTACCCGCTCGCACCGCTGCAGGAGGGGATCTTCTTCCACCACCTGATGGCCGTTTGGGAGGGCGGCGAGGGGGACGTCTACGCGATGCCGTTCGTCCTCGGCTTCGACTCGCGCGACCGGTTGGATCTGTTCCTCCGGGCGTTGCAACAGGTGGTCGACCGGCATGACATCTACCGCACCGCGATCGTGTGGGAGGGCCTGCGCGAGCCGGTGCAGGTGGTCTCCCGCCGGGTGGAACTGCCAGTCCAGGAAGTCGTGCTGGACCCGCAGGGCACCGACGCTGTCGAACAGCTGCTCACAGCAGCCGGGTCCTGGCTGGACCTGAGCCGGGCCCCGCTGATGCGGGTGCACATCGCCGCCGACCCGGGCGCCGACCGGTGGCTGGCCGCGCTGCGGATCCACCACCTGGTGCAGGACCACACGACGATGGAGGTGCTGCTCGCCGAGCTGCGGGCGATCCTCTCCGGCCGTGCCGACTCGCTGCCCGAGCCGCTGCCCTTCCGTGACTTCGTGGCGCAGGCCCGCCTCGGCGTGACGGAGGACGAGCACGAGCGATTCTTCACCGAGCTGCTGGGTGACGTGGACGAGACCACGGCCCCGTTCGGCCTGCTCGACGTGCATGGCGACGGCACCGGCGTGGACCATGCGCAGATCGCCGTCGCCGACGAACTGGCCGTCAGCTTGCGCGGGTTGGCGCGTGCCTTCGGTGTGAGCGCGGCCACGGTGTTCCACCTGGCGTGGGCGCGGGTGCTGGCGGCGGTCAGCGGCCGGGACGACGTGGTGTTCGGCACCGTGCTGTTCGGCCGGATGAACGCCGGTGCGGGCTCGGACCGGGTGCCAGGCCTGTTCCTCAACACGTTGCCGGTGCGCGTGCGGGTCGGCGAGACGGGTGTGGCCGAGGCGCTCGACGGGATGCGGCAGCAGCTGGCCGAGCTGCTGGTGCACGAGCACGCCCCGTTGTCCCTCGCCCAGAAGGTCAGTGGTGTGCCGGGCGGCAGCCCGCTGTTCACGTCGCTCTTCAACTACCGCTACGACCAGGCAGCCGCCGAGCAGACCGGCGCCGTCCTGGCCGGCATCACCCTGCTGACGTCGCAGGACCACACCAACTACCCGTTGAGCGTGGCCGTCGACGACCGTGGCCCCACCGGGTTCACTGTGAGCGTGCAGGCGGTCGGAGTGGACGCCGACCGGGTGTGCGCGCTGCTGCACTCCGCGCTGGACAACCTGGTCACCGCACTGGAGACCGCCCCGGACACCCGCCTCGCGCGCGTGGACGTCCTCAACGACGCAGCCCGGCGCCAGGTGCTGGCGGAGTGGAACGACACCGCCGTAGCGCTGCCGGAACTGACCGCCTCCCAGCTGTTCGAGGCCCAGGTGGCACGCACGCGGGACGCGGTGGCGATCATCGCCGACGGTGCATCGGTGACGTACGCGGAACTGGACGCGCGGGCCAACCGCCTGGCGCACTACCTGGTCGATCAGGGTGTTCAACTGCAGCGGCCGGTCGGGTTGTGCCTGCCCAGGGGCGTTGAGATGATCACCGCGATTCTGGCGGTGTGGAAGACGGGGGCGGCGTATCTGCCGCTGGATCCACAGTATCCGGCAGAGCGCTTGGCATTCATGCTGGCGGACAGTGGGGCGGGTGTCGTGATCGGCCGAGGAGAGCTGCCGGCGGATGTGCCGGTCGCCGGGCTCCACGTCGTTGAGCTGGATGACCCGGAGGTCGCCGCTGCGGTGGCCGGGCAGTCGGCTGCGGCACCGGAAGTTGACCTGAGGTCTGCCCAGTTGGCGTATGTGATCTATACGTCGGGGTCGACGGGTCGGCCGAAGGGTGTGGCGGTGTCGCATGCGGGTGTGGCGTCGTTGGCGGCGGCTCAGGTGGAGCGGTTCGCGGTGGACGCGGGGAGCCGGTTGCTGCAGTTCGCGTCGGTGAGTTTCGATGCGGCGGTGTCGGATGTGGTGGTGGCGTTGTCCAGTGGTGCGGCGCTGGTGGTGGCGGATGCGAAGGAGTTGCTGCCGGGTGCGGGTCTGGTGGAGGTGGTGGCGCGGCATGCGGTGACGCATGTGACG
>NZ_JBEYVV010000089.1:0-2317 GCF_040644155.1 Streptomyces sp. NPDC047022
CCCCGTCCCCCCACTCGTGGCGGGAGGCCTCCACGATCGAGGACGTGTTCGGCGGGGCCTCGGTGCGGCGGGCCATCGGGTCGGCACGCAGGGTCCTTGAGCCGTCCGGCCGGGTGATCTCGAACTTGTACAGCTCGCCCTCACCGATTCCCGGAACGAACAGCTCCCAGACGCCGGACGAACCGAGCGACCGCATCGGGTGAGCGGTGCCGTCCCAGTGGCAGAAGTCGCCGCACAGCCGCACCCCTCGGGCGTCCGGCGCCCATACGGTGAATCGGGTCCCCTGGACACCGGCGTGGCTCATCACCCGCGCGCCGAGCGCCGTCCACAGCTCCTCGTGGCGGCCCTCGCCGATCAGATGCAGGTCGAAGTCGCCGAGCGCGGGCAGGAAGCGGTACGCGTCGTCGGTCTCCAGCACACCGTCCTCGTACGCCACCAGGAGCCGGTAGTCCGGTACGTCATCGCGCGCCAGGAGTGCCGAGAACAAGCCGTCCCCGTCGTCGTACAGCTCGGCCCACGCGTCACCCATGACGACGGTGACCGAGAGCGCCCACGGGCGCAGCACACGCAGGACCACACCGCCGGGCACCGGGTGTGCGCCGAGCACCGTGTGCGGATCGTGGTGAGTGCCCGCCAGCAGCCTCTCCCTGTCCCCCGGCTCCATCGGGGCGGGACTCGGGACACCCGGCCGGCCGGAGCCGGGCGGCCGGTGGGCGGCGGGGGCGGTCACGGCGTCAGCCTCCTCAGGGCGGGACGTGCGGCGAGGCGCTCGATCGCCGCCATGGGCACGGGCAGCCAGTCGGGGCGGTGCCGGGCCTCGTACAGGACCTCGTACACGGCACGGTCCGTCTCGTACGCACGCAGCAGTTCCGGTTCGGCCCGGGGGTCCCAGCCGGACTCTGCGGCGTAGCCCGCGCAGTACGCCTCGCGGCAGTGCAGCGCCCACTCGGGGCGCAGGGGCCGGTGGGCGTGGGCGGCGTACTCGAAGGAGCGGAGCATGCCCGCGACATCGCGTACCGGGGACTGGGCACGGCGCCGTTCGGGGAGCGGGCGTGCCGGTTCGCCCTCGAAGTCGATGACGTGCCATTGCCGTTCGGCCCGCAGAACCTGCCCGAGATGCAGGTCGCCGTGGATGCGCTGGGCGGGCCGGAACGTGTCGAGCGACGCCAGCTCGGTGAAGGCGGAACGCAGTCCTGACGCGTACGGCAGCAGTTCCGGTACGGCGCGGCTTGCGTCCCGCAGACGGCCGAGCATCCCGGACGCCAGCCTCCGGCTCTCGGGCGCGCCCTGGAACTCCACGGGGAAGGCGGCGGCGAGCGCGAGATGCACCTCGGCCGTGGCCCGTCCCGTCTCGTACGCCTCCTCGGTGAAGTCGCGCCCGGTTTCGAGGGCTTCCAGGGCCTGCGCCCAGCCGTCGACACCGCCGTGCAGAAACGGCTGGAGCACGCCGAGCGTCGCGTCCCAGGGGCTCGACGTACGGAACCAGGCCACCGGAGCGGGTACGCGGGTGCAGCCCTGCCGGGCCAGCGCCCAGGGCACCTCCAGGTCCGGGTTGATGCCGGGCCGCACCCTGCGGAAGATCTTCAGGATGTACGCATCGCCGTACACCAGCGAGGAGTTGGACTGCTCGGCTTCGAGCAGGCGCGGCTCGAGCCCGGCCGGGATCGCCACGCGCCGGTCGCACTCGAAGCGCAGGACGCCCATGGTGCCCGGTGTGCCCAGCAGTTCCAGGAGCAGGGACGCCGAGTCCCGCTCCTGCAGGGCGTCGTAGAGCAGCAGCCCGGCGAGGGGTCCCTCGGTCACGCGGCCGAGGACAGCGGCCGGGGCGAGCCGGGACGGCAACGATTTCCCTGTGCCGAGGAACAGTTGGTAGCAGTCGGCCAAGGCCGCGCCAGGTCCCCCTGTCGTGGGGAATTCGGTGTGGTCGGCGCGGACGAGCAGGTGCAGGCAGTCCGGCCGCAGTTGGGTCACCGACAGCACCGCCAGGTCCGTCACGGCGCACCCCTTGCCCGCGAACCAGCGCTGGCGCGGCAGCCAGTCGCGCAGCAGACCCGAGAGCGCGGGGAGCAGCGAGGCGGGGCCGGGGGTGTCCGGGCGGAGCGTGGCGGTCTGGGTCTTCGGCATGGCGTCACGTCCTTTCCGTGGCGGCCGGCGGATCAGGGGCCAGATGTCGATTGCTGTCAACCGCCCACGAACAGGTTCACCTTGGTGGCGTGGGGGACGGACGGCCGCAGTACGGTCAGCACATGCGCCGGGCGCTCACCCGGCGTCAGTCGTACATAGTTGCTCCGGCCCCAGTCATAGGTGACACCGGTGA
>NZ_JBEYVV010000090.1:0-2198 GCF_040644155.1 Streptomyces sp. NPDC047022
TGGTGAAGTCGGCCCGGGGCGCGGTGCCGGTCTTTCGACCGGCCCGTTTCCCCGGAGCCGCTTCCCGAACCGGGCATGCGACTTGGCACCGCACCCGGCTCTCCCCAAGTCCCGAGGGCTTCGTGGTGGTTGTCCTTATCCCGTGGTGTCCCAGGGAGTGGGAATCGCCATGCCCCGGTAGCGGTAGCGAGTGGTGCCCACCGTGATCGGGTTGAACAACTCCCGGGTCTCCCCGGTCCACCAAGATCTGCGACCGCAATAGCGACTGAAGATCTTTCTCCGGCCCGTCTTGGGGTGCTTGCGCTGCACCCATCTCCAGACCGTGTGCCACATGTACTTGCGCAGGTAGGAGAAGGTCGCGAAGGACACCCCGGGCCGGAAGTAGGCGCACCAGCCCCGCACTGCCGGATTGATCCGGACGAGCAGGGCATCGAGCGGCTGATTCGTGCCGACCTCCCGGCACAGCGTCTTGACCTTGGCCATGATGGCCCGCAGGGCCTTCTTGGCCGGATAGGTGTAGACGTAGTACCGATTGGTGCCTGGCTTCCGGTGGCGCTGGATGTGCCAACCGAGGAAGTCCAGGCCATGCTCGATGTGGGTGATCAAAGTCTTCTCCGGCGAGAGGCGCAGGCCCATCGTGGTGAGGACTTCGGCGATCTCTTCGCGTAGCGTTTCGGCGTCTGCCTTGGTGCCGTGCACCATCAGGCACCAGTCGTCCGCGTACCGGACCAGCCGGTAGTTGGGCAGACCTCGGCGTCGACGCCTCCGGCGCTCGTTGAGATCAGTTCCGGCGCCTCCCGATGCCCGGGCGATGTGCTCGTCCAGGACCGCGAGAGCAACGTTGCTGAGCAACGGCGAAAGGATCGAACCCTGCGGGGTGCCGGTGTCGTTGTCCCGCAGCAGGCCGTCCTCACTGAGGATGCCCGCCTTGAGGAACGCCTTCACCAGGTCCAGGACCCGTTTGTCCCCGACGCGTGCCCGCACCCGCTCCATCAGGGCGGTGTGTGAGATCTCGTCGAAGCAGGCTTTGATATCGCCTTCCACGATCCACTCGTACTTCTTGGACGTGAGCAGACGCACCTCCGCCACCGCGTCGTGAGCCCGGCGGTTCGGGCGGAACCCGTAGGAACACGGGAGGAAGTCCGCCTCGAAAATCGGCTCCAGCACCAGCTTCAAGGATGCCTGCACCACCCGGTCGGTGATCGTCGCGATCCCCAGACGGCGCAGCTTGCCGCCCGCCTTGGGGATCATCCGCTCCCGCACCGGCATGGGCCGGAAACTGCGGTCCTTGATCTGCGACCGCAGAGCGTCGAGGAACTCCTCGACGCCGACCCACAGCGCGATGGACGACGCCGTGCGCCCGTCCACCCCGGCCGTGCGTGCACCCTTGTTACCCCGCACCCGATCCCAGGCCACCAGCAGGAAGCCGGGATCGGCAACGAGATTGAACAGGTCGTCGAACCTGCGATGAGGATCACCACGAGCCCAACGATGCAGCTTGGTCTGGATCTTCAGTACCCGGCGCTCCGCCTCATACAAGGCGCGCTCCAGCTCGTCGGTATTCACCGGCGACCCTCCCGACATTCCAGTACTTCGGCCACTGACTTGCTGGCCCCCTTGGCCCTGCGACCGGCTTTCCCGGTCTCCATGACGGGTCGTTACTCCCGCGACTACTACGGGGCCTCCGCCCCACCCACGGCCATCAGTCGGCAACGGACCTGCCCACCACCGAACTGGCTGTCCGGCGGCTCGGGCGACCGCGGATGGTTCCCACGTTCACCACACAATCGATCGGTCAGGGAGACGCCCAGCTCTCCTCCGGCAGCATCGCCACGCCTACGCCGCAGGCTTTCAACGTGGCCTCCCCACCGGAACAGGAAATCCGGCTTCGGAGTTGACCCACCCGTCCGAGGACGAACAGGTCACGCGCTGCATACCGGCCCGTATCCACCAGGTTTGAGCCGGCTCGCTGCTTACGGAGCTTCAACCACTGGTTCGCTCTCGCTACACCTTCTGACCTCGCTAGACGGACCCGCACCGTCCGGTAGTCCCGGAGCGTCCCGCCGTTGTCGGGGCTGCTTGCCACCCTCCCCGGCGTTCCCCGGATCAGGCTGCCCCCAGCTTCACCAGGCCGCTGCGACGGCCCGGCGGAGAAGGCCTTTCACCTCCACTCGATTGCGTAGCGCCTCGTGGCGCAC
>NZ_JBEYVV010000091.1:0-2149 GCF_040644155.1 Streptomyces sp. NPDC047022
CGGGTGAAGTGGACGGGTGAGGGGCAGTTGGTGTTCGCGGGGCGGGCGGACGAGCAGGTGAAGATCCGCGGTTTCCGTATCGAACCCGGCGAGGTCGCCGCCGCGCTGTCGGCTTGCGCGGGTGTGGGCCAGGTCGCGGTGGTCGCACGCGAGGACGTGCCGGGCGAGGTCCGACTGGTCGCCTACGCGGTGCCCACCGACGGTCAGCTCAAGCGGGAACTGTCCCTTCTTGTACGGGAGTTCGCCGCTGATCTGCTGCCCGGCCACCTCGTCCCGGCGGCCGTGGTGGTGCTGGACGCGCTGCCGCTGACCGTCAACGGCAAGCTGGACCGCAAGGCCCTGCCCGCCCCGCAGTACACCACCGGTGACGGCAGGGCGCCTGCCACGGTGCAGGAGGAACTCCTGTGCCAGGCGTTCGCGCAGGTTCTCGGACTGGACAGCGTCGGCGTCGACGACGACTTCTTCCAGCTGGGCGGACACTCACTCCTCGCGACGCGACTGGTGAGCCGGGTGCGCGCGCTGCTCGGCGTCGAGGTACGGATCGCCGACGTCTTCGAGGCCCCCACTGTCGCCGGGCTCGCCGCCCAGCTCGCTGGAGCGGGCGCGGCACGTACGGCCCTGATGGCCGGCGAACGGCCCGAGCGGGTGCCACTGTCGTTCGCCCAGCGCCGCCTGTGGTTCCTCGGTCAGCTCGAGGGGCCGAGCTCGACCTACAACGCGCCGCTGGTGATGGGCCTGTCCGGAGAGCTGGACCGCGAAGCCCTCGCCGGTGCGCTGCGGGACGTCATCCAGCGGCACGAGGCACTGCGTACGGTTTTCCCCGCGCAGGACGGCGAGCCGTACCAGCGGGTGCTCGACCTGGCCGAGGTGGACTGGGAACTGCCGCTGATCGAGGTGGTGAGGACGGCGGAGACGGCCGAGCGGCTGCTGGACTTCGCCTCACTGCCGGTAGCCCCGCGGACGCCGGACGACGGACCCGAAGAGCTGGCCGCGGCGGTGGCGCGGACGACGGGGCACGCCTTCGACCTGTCCGCCGAGGTGCCGGTGAAGGCTTGGCTGCTCACCGCCGGTCCCGACGAGCACGTGCTGGTCCTGGTGGTCCACCACATCGCGGGCGACGGCTGGTCGATGGAGCCGCTGACCCGGGACATCTCGACGGCCTACGCGGCGCGGTGCCAGGGCCGGGAGCCGCAGTGGGCATCCCTGCCCGTGCAGTACGCCGACTATGCGCTGTGGCAGCGCGAGCTGCTCGGGTCCGAGGACGACCCGCAGAGCCTCATGGCCCAGCAGATCGACTACTGGCGCCAGGCGTTGGACGGATCCCCGGAAGAGCTGGAGCTTCCGTTCGACCGTGCGCGCCCCGCCGTGGCGAGCCACCGGGGACACACCAGCGGGTTCGAGGTGTCGGCCGAACTGCACGCGCAGCTTGCCGAGTTGGCGCAAGCCCATGGCGTGACGATGTTCATGCTGCTGCACACAGCGCTGGCGGTGCTGCTGTCCCGCCTGGGTGCCGGTCAGGACATCCCGATCGGCTCGGCGGTGGCCGGCCGTACCGACGAGGCGCTGGACGACCTGGTCGGCTTCTTCGTCAACACCCTGGTGATCCGCACCGACCTGTCCGGCGACCCCACCTTCGCCGAGGTGCTGGAGCGCGTCCGGGTGGCAGGACAGGGCGCGCTGGCGCATCAGGACGTGCCCTTCGAGCGGCTGGTGGAGGAGCTGGCGCCGACCCGTTCGCTGGTCAGGCACCCGCTGTTCCAGGTGGTGCTGACCAAGGTGAACACGGTCTCGCCCGTGCAGAACGAGACCGGGCCGATCGTGATGCTGCCCGGCATCGAGGTCGAATCACTCTCGTCGGCCCGGCTGGCAGCCAAGTTCGACTTGGACGTGATGGTCGGTGAGGTCTTCGACGAGCAGGGCGTGCCAAGGGGTGTGCGTGGCACGGTGACCGCGCCGGTCGACCTGTTCGAGGACACGACGGTCCGTGGCATCGCACGGCGGTTCGCGCGCGTGCTGGAGCAGCTGGCGCAGGACGTGACGCTGCCGCTGAGCTCGGTGGAGGTGTTGACCGAGGGTGAGCGGGAGTTGGTGCTGGAGGGGTGGAACCGGACGGCGGTGGAGCTGCCGGAGCTGTTGGTGCATGAGTTGT
>NZ_JBEYVV010000092.1:0-2059 GCF_040644155.1 Streptomyces sp. NPDC047022
GTGCCGGTGGGCGTCGCGGGCGAACTGTACTTGGCCGGTGTGCAGTTGGCGCGCGGGTACGCCGGGCGGGTCGACCTGACCGCGGAGCGGTTCGTGGCGAACCCGTTCGAGCCGGGCGCTCGTATGTACCGCACCGGTGATGTCGTGCGCTGGACGGTCGACGGTCAGTTGGTCTACCTCGGCCGAACCGATGATCAGGTCAAGATCCGTGGCCGGCGGATCGAGCCGGGTGAGGTCCAAGCGGTACTGGGCGCGCATCCCGCGCTCCGCCAGGTCGCCGTGGTCGCGCGTGAGGACGCGGGTGAGGTGCGCCTGGTGGCGTACGTCGTGCCCGCAGCCGATGGCCCGGTCGAACCGGAAGTACCCACAGCTGTACGGAAGTTGGCGGCCGAACGACTGCCGTCCCACCTCGTGCCGGCCGCCGTGGTGGTCCTCGAGGCGCTCCCGGTGACCGTGAACGGCAAGCTCGACCGCCGGGCGCTGCCGGCCCCGGACTTCGCGGCCGCCGCGGGCGCCGGCCGGGAGCCGGCCACCGAGCAGGAACGGCTGCTGTGCGAGGCGTTCGCCGAGGTCCTGGGCCTGCCCGCGGTGGGCGTCGACGATGACTTCTTCGCCCTCGGCGGACACTCGGTCCTGGCCACGCAGCTGGTCAGCCGGATGTGGTCGCTGCTCGGGGTGAAGCTGCCGCTGCGGGTGCTCTACGAGGCGTCGACGCCGGCCGCGATCGCGGCCTCGCTAGCTGAACAGACCGATGGAAAGAAGAAGCAGGCCAGGCTCGCATTGCGGCCGGTGCGCAAGCAGGAGGAGTCCTGATGATTCCGTTGTCGTTCGCCCAGCGCCGGCTGTGGTTCCTCTGGCAGGTCGAAGGGGCCTCCGCCACCTACAACACCCCGATGGCGGCGCGGATCACCGGGCGGCTGGACCACAAGGCACTGAATGCCGCCTTCCGCGACCTGATCGAGCGTCATGAGGTGCTCAGGACGGTCTTCCCCGAAGCCGGTGACGAGCCGTACCAGAAGGTCCTGCCGCTGGACGAGGTCCGGTTCGAGCTGCCGGTGATCGAGGTGACGCCCGAAGAGCTCAACGCCGCGGTCACCGAGGCCTCTCGTTATGCCTTCGACCTCGCCACCGAGATCCCGCTGCGCGCCTGGCTCTTCTCCGACGGGCCGGACGAGCAGGTGCTCGCGGTCGTCGTTCATCACATCGCCGGCGACGGGTGGTCCACCGGACCACTGATGCGCGATCTGTCGCTGGCCTACGCGGCGCGTATGGAGGGCCGCGAGCCGGGATGGGAGCCGCTTCCGGTGCAGTACACGGACTACGCCGTGTGGCAGCGGGAATCACTCGGCGACGAGAACGACCCGGACAGCCTGCTGGCGCAGCAGGTGGCCTACTGGCGCGAGGCGCTGGACGGGGTGCCCGAGGAGCTGGAGCTGCCGACCAGTCGGCCGCGCCCTGCGGTCGCCTCGCACCGCGGCCACCAGGCGGCCCTGGACGTCCCCGCCGAGGTGCACGGCCGACTGGTCAGACTGGCGCGCGAGCGGCGGGCCAGCATGTTCGTCGTACTGCAGGCCGCTCTGGCGGTGACGCTGTCCCGCCTGGGCGCGGGGACCGACATCCCGATCGGCTCGGCCATTGCAGGCCGCACCGACCCCATCCTGAACGACCTGGTCGGCTGCTTCGTCAACACCCTGGTGATCCGCACCGACCTGTCCGGCGACCCGACCTTCGACGAAGTGCTGAAGCGCGTCCGCGACGTGGCACTGGACGGTCTCGAGCACCAGGACGTCCCGTTCGAGAAGCTGGTGGAAGTGCTGGCCCCCGCACGCACGCTGGGCCGCCACCCACTCTTCCAGACCGTCCTGACCATGCAGAACACCGGCTCGGGCCTGGAGCTGCCGGGCGTTCGGATCGAGGGCTGGCCGCTGGACCGACCGGGGGCCAAGTTCGACCTGGACGTCATGGTCGGTGAGGTCTTCGACGGGCAGGGTGTTCCGGCGGGGATCAGGGGC
Source organism: Streptomyces sp. NPDC047022 (assembly GCF_040644155.1). Taxonomy (NCBI): domain Bacteria; kingdom Bacillati; phylum Actinomycetota; class Actinomycetes; order Kitasatosporales; family Streptomycetaceae; genus Streptomyces; species Streptomyces sp. NPDC047022. The sequence goes on from NZ_JBEYVV010000092.1 coordinate 2,013, forward strand.
GTGCTGACGGTGGCGGCGGATCTGTTCGACGAGGATGTGGCGGGCCG
>NZ_JBEYVV010000093.1:0-1962 GCF_040644155.1 Streptomyces sp. NPDC047022
CAACGGCAACACCACCGACGACGACACCCCCTCACGCAACGGCCAACGCGCCAGCACCACCCCCACCTCAGGCGCCAACCCCGCCGCCAGACGGGCGACGGGCGGGCGGGACTCGTCCCGCAGCGCGAAGGCGGCGGCCAGCACCGTCTCTCGCGGCGGTCCCTCCGGAACCCCGGCAGCGGCCCGCTCGTACAGGTCCGCGCCCTCCTCCAGGACCAGTGCGACATCGATGCGCGCGGGGACTTTGATCCGCGCATGGCGCCGCCAGGTGCTGACCGGATCACCCCAGGCCTCCACGGCGTATGTCCAGGTGCCGACCGACGTCGGTGTCACCTCGGCGGCCCAGCGGTCCGAGCCCGGCTCCAGCTCGTGCATCGGGGTCCAGGGGCCGGGGCGTCCCTCCGGGTCCCTGAGGACGACGTCGGCGCCGATCGCGCCATGCCCTTCACCGAAGACCGTGGCGGTCACCTGGAAGGTCTCGCCTTCCACCGCCTTCGCCGGACGCCTGCCGCAGTCGACCGCCGGACGGACATCCAGGATCGGGATGCGTCCGATCGTGGGCCTCGCGCCCCCGGCGACGGGAATGCTCCCGTCCCGGTGCACGGCCTTCAGTTCCATGGGCTTCGTCTCCTCGGCCGATCCCGGGCCCCGCTCGGCACCGGCTCTCCGGTCCTCGGCACTTCGATCCTCGGTTCACCGCTCCGTACGGCCCGCGCCTACGCGTTCGCCGACGGTGTGGGCCAGGCGTCGCGCGCGGCTCGCTCGCGGGACCCACGGGAGTTCAGATACAGCTCGGCGGCGTCGACGGCCTCACGCGCGCAGCGCTTGCCCATCAGCACGCACAGGGTGTAGCCCGTGTTCTCGAAGTTGCCGCGTACCGCCCGGTTGTCGGGGGATGCGAGCATCAGGCGTTCCCACGCCCGGTACTGCTCGAGATGCCTGGCGACCTCGGCTCTGGCGGGTAGCAACATCGCACAGGTCACCTCCCAACCTCTTCGCAGGAGCACGGTTCCGGAAGGTCGCGGGTAGCGGTCCGGACGGTGCGCGAAGGCCGTGCGCGGAATGGGGTTGATCCGGCACGGCGATCGAGACCTTCACCCATGGTGCACGGTACGCCACGCAGCGTCCTGTTCGGAATTCAACTGCTGGGGCGCGTGTGCTTCGTGTTGCACGAATGGAGTAGTGACCTCACTCTTGGACTTACTCAGAAGCGATGAGTGCTCACGCTTCGTATTCGGGGCTCGGTCCGTGAGGGCCATGAGGAGCGAGAGCTTCGCCGGTGAGGAGCCAACGACGATGAAGACCGCAGCACCCTGCTACTACCACCTCGACGTGGAACTCAGCCCGGAGCGAATCGGTCAGGTCAAACGCATTCTGGCCGCCCATCTCCGGTACTGGGACCTGGAGATGCTCATCGAGCCCGTCTGCCGTTGCGCGGACACACTGTTGCGCACCATCGACGCACACGCGGCGGACAAGAACACCACCATCGAAATGTGGTGGAACGGTCAGCACCTCATCACCGCGGTCCAGGACAGCGAGCGGGACATACGGCCGCACTACGCCCCGGCCGGCTGCCTGGCGCAGATCGCCGCACTGAGCAATGGGTGGGGGTGCTGTGCCACCGACACCGGCGGAAAGATCATCTGGTTCTCCCAGCGCGCGCGGGCCGGCGACCACGCCCTGCTCGTGCCGACAGCCCCCGCACCGAGCCTGCGCGAGACACGCCCCATCCCCCGCGCCCTGCCGCTGAGGGCGGACTCCACGGTGCGGGAGCGGGAGACGGTGTCGGCGGGGCGGCAGGAGGCGGCACTGGCGCCGGTGTGACGACCGGCCACCTGCGTGGCGCACCCCGGCGGATCACCGCCATGCCGAGTGGTGGGGCCGGGTCACGGTTTGCCAGTGCCTGAACGCTTCCGTCGCGGATCAGCAGAGGCGGGGGGTGTCCGCAGTTCACGATCT
>NZ_JBEYVV010000094.1:0-1937 GCF_040644155.1 Streptomyces sp. NPDC047022
GTACACCTCCTGCATCCAGGCGAGCCGGTTCACCACACCCTCGTGCGCCACCACCACACCCTTGGGACGACCCGTCGAGCCCGAAGTGAAGATCACATAGGCCGGTTGCCCCGGCCTCACGTCCACCATCGGCGTCGCAGGGGACTCCGCCGCGATCCGGGCATCGTCCACCAGCACCCGCTCCACCTCGACCGGCAGCACCCCGGCCAGCGCCTCCGATGTCACCACGCACACCGCGTCGGCATCCGCCAGCGTCAGCGCGATCCGCTCCGCCGGATACTCGGGATCCACCGGCAGATACGCGCCTCCCGCCTTCACCACGCCCAAAAGCGCAACCACCAGCTCCACCGAACGCTCCAGGCACACCCCCACCACCGACTCCGCGGCAACCCCACACCTCATCAGGTGCCGCGCGAGCCGGTTCGCCCGTGCATCCAGCTCCGCATACGAGACCTCGATCCCGTCGCAAACCAGCGCGACCGCATCCGGTGTCCGCGCCACCTGCGCCGCGAGCAACTCCACCAACGTCGCATCCGGAACCACGGCGCCGGTGTCGTTCCACTGCGCCACGACCTGGCGACGCTCATCGGCGTCCAGCACCGGTATGGCTCTAAGCTCGGTGTGCGGGGCCTCTGCCAGCGCTGTCACCAGGTTGTCCAGGCAGGTGTGGAGCAGTGCGCCCACCCGCACGGCGTCGGCGGGGGCCACCGCGTCAACGGTCAGTCGGAACCCGGTTCCGTCGTCGTCCACGGCGACGTCCAGCGGATAGTTGGTGCGCCCCTCGCCCGACAGCACACGGATACCGTCGAGACCGAGACCCGACTGCTCGTCGGTCGGCTTGCTGTGGCGGTAGTTGAAGAGCGCAGTGAACAGCGGGCTGGCTCCCGACACGCCGCTGGCCTGCTGGGCCAGCGCCAGGGGGGCGTGCTCGTGCACCAGCAGCTCCGCCATCTGCTGCCGCAGACCGGCCAGGGCCGCGTCCACCGCCGACGCGTTCACCCCGACCCGCACGGGCAAGGTGTTGACGAAGAGACCCGGCACCCGGTCGGCGCCGGCTCCGGCGTTCATCCGCCCGAACAGCACGGTGCCGAACACCACGTCGTCCCGGCCGCTGACCGCCGCCAGCACCCTCGCGCACGCCAGGTGGAAGACAGTGGCCGCGCTCACGCCGAGCCCGCGCGCCACGCTGCGCACCCGGGCCGCCAGCTCGTCCTGGACCGGCAGCTGCGCGCGGATCGAGCCGACGCCGTCGCCGTGCACGTCCAGCAGCCCGTACGGCGCGGTGGTCTCCTCGACATCGCCGAGCAGGCCGGCGAAGTACCGCTCGTGTTCCTCGCGCGGCACACCGAGGCGGGCCTGTGCCACGAAGTCGCGGAACGGCACCGGCTCCGGCAGGGCGTCCGTCTGGCCCTCCAGGAATGCCCGGACCTCGCCGAGCATGACCTCCATCGCCGTGTGGTCCTGCACCACGTGGTGACTGTGCAGGAGGGCGAGCCACTGGTCGCTGCCCGGGTCGGCCGCGACGTGCAGCCGCAGCAGAGGGGCTGTGCTCAGGTCCATCCGGCGGCCACCCGCCTGGAGCAGCTGAGCCACGGGGTCGCCCGGACCGTCCAGCACGACGTCATGGACCGGCAGCTGGACCTGCCGCAAGACCACCTGAACCGGTTCGCGCAGCCCTTCCCAGACGATGGCGGTGCGGTAGATGTCATGCCGGTCCACCACCCACTGCAGGGCCGCCACGAAGGCGTCCAGGCGCGCCCGGGAGTCGAACGCGAGCACGGTGGGCACCGCGTAGACATCCGCGTGCGCCTCCGCCTCGCCGCCCTCCTCGTCCTGGGTCGCCATCAGGTGGTGGAAGAAGATCCCTTCCTGGAGTGGGGCGAGGGGGTAGACGTCCTGCACGTTGGCCACGCCGCCCTCGACCGCCGCCACCACCC
>NZ_JBEYVV010000095.1:0-1814 GCF_040644155.1 Streptomyces sp. NPDC047022
CCTCGGCACCCACGCCACCCTCGACGACGCCAGGAACTACGTACAAGAAGCCCTCTCCACCAACAGCCGCGCCACCCTCCACCACGCCAAGGCGTTCGCCGAGGACAAGCGCGGGTCATGAACACCGACGTCGTGGACACGGACGCCGACGACACCGGTCATGTCGTCAGGACCGATGTCGTCGTGGCCGGGGCGGGACCCGCGGGGCTGATGCTCGCCGCCGAGCTGCGGCTGGGCGGTGCCGGGGTGGTCGTCGTGGACGAACGCCCCGGCCCCACCACCGAGTCACGGGCCTCGACCCTGCACGCGCGCACCATGGAGATCCTCGACTCGCGCGGGCTGCTGGGCGAGCTCGGCACACCCCCGCGGGAGCCGCGCGGCCACTTCGGCGGTGTGCCCCTGGACCTGACCCTGCCCAGCTCCCACCCCGGACAGTGGAAGGTGCCCCAGGCCCGCGTCGAGGAGCTGCTGCAGCGCCGGGCGTGCGTGCTGGGCGCCGACATACGGCGCCGGCACCAGCTGCTGACGCTCGGCGCGGAGGAGGACGGCGTGACGGCCGAGGCCCTGGGTCCCCAGGGTCCGGTGCGGCTGCACGGCCGTTACCTGGTCGCCTGCGACGGGGAGAACAGCACGGTTCGGCGGCTGCTCGACGCCGAGTTCCCGGGCCGCGACGCCACCCGTGAGCTGCTGCGGGCCGATGTCACCGGCGTCAGCATCGCCGACCGGCGGTTCGAGCGGCTGCCGGGAGGACTCGCGATCGCCGCCACCCGGGAGGGCACGACCCGGGTGATGGTGCACGAGTTCGGCAGGCCCGCGGGCCCCCGCGATGGCGCAGAGCCGGACTTCGCCGAGGTCGCGGACGTATGGAAGCGGGTCACCGGCGAGGACATCGGCCAGGGCACACCCGTGTGGGTCAACGCGTTCGGCGACTTCGACCGGCAGCTCGCCCGGTACCGGCACGGGCGTGTCCTGTTCGCCGGGGACGCGGCGCACCAGCAGATGCCCAGCGGCGGCCAGGCCCTCAACCTCGGGGTGCAGGACGCCTTCAACCTCGGCTGGAAACTCGCGGCGGTGGTGCGCGGCAGCGCCGGTGACGAGCTGCTGGACACCTACCACCGGGAACGGCACGCCGTGGGCGGCCATGTCCTGGCCAACATCCGCGCCCAGGTCCAGCTGCTGCTCGGCGGGCCGGAGGTCGAACCGGTGCGCACCCTGCTCGCCGAACTCCTCACCCTGGACGGTGTACGGGAGCGGCTGGCCGGTGTGATCAGCGGCCTCGGCATCCGCTACGACATCGCGGCGGACGCGCAGGCGCATCCGCTGGTCGGCCGGCGCCTGCCCGACGTTCCGCTGGAGCCGGGGCCCGGCGATCCCGAGGACGCGGGCCTGCACCGCACGACAGAGCTGCTGCACACCGGGCGGGGGTTGCTGCTCCTGCTGGACGCGGACGACGCCGGTGCGCTGCGCGCTGCCACGGGCGGCTGGGCCGACCGCGTCACCGTCACGGGCCTGCGCCCCGCCTCCGGCTCCCCCCTGCCCACGGGCCAGGCGCTGCTGGTGCGGCCCGACGGCTATGTGGCCTGGTCCGGGACCACCCCGGCGGGTCTGGTGGAGGCCCTGCGCCGGTGGTTCGGACCGTCCCGGACGAGTTCTCCGGACTGAACACCCTCACCCCCCACCCCCCTGACGCGGCGCGTCGCGGCGGTCCGGGGTCCGGAGCGTCCACCTCCACCCGCAGCCGGGGGGAGACGGGAGGCGCGGCGGGGGAGGCGAGCCGGGGCGGGCGGCCCAGGTTCCGTACCAGCGACCGTCGT
>NZ_JBEYVV010000096.1:0-1775 GCF_040644155.1 Streptomyces sp. NPDC047022
TGGTGCCGTCGGCGTTCGTCGTCCTGGAGACGCTGCCGCTGACGGTGAACGGCAAACTCGACCGCCGCGCCCTGCCCGCACCCGACTACACGGCCGCGCTGACGGTGAGCCGGGAGCCGTCGACGGTGCAGGAGGAGCTGCTGTGCCAGGCCTTCGCGGAGGTGCTGGGGCTGGAGGGGGTCGGGGTCGATGACGACTTCTTCCGGCTGGGCGGGCATTCGCTGCTGGCCACGCGTCTGGTGAGCCGGATCCGTGCGGTGCTGGGTGTGGAGGTACCGCTGCGGGCGCTGTTCGAGGCCTCGACGCCGGCGGCGCTGGCGGCGCGGCTGGGCCAGGCGGGCGAGGGCCGTCGGGCATTGACGGCGGCGGCCCGTCCGGAGCGGGTGCCGCTGTCCTTCGCCCAGCAACGCCTTTGGTTCCTGGGCGAGTTGGATGGTCCGAGTACCACCTACAACGTTCCGATGGCGCTGCGTCTGACCGGTGAGCTGAATCGTGAGGCCCTCGAAGTCGCCCTGCGCGATGTCATCGAGCGCCACGAGGTGCTGCGTACGGTCTTCCCGGTCGCCGACGGTGAGCCGTACCAGCGGATCCTGCCGGTGGACGAGTCCGGGTTCGAGCTGGTCGTCGCCGAAGTGGCGGAGGCCGGCCTGGACGCCGCAGTGGCTGATGCGGCCGGTGTCGGCTTCGCCTTGGGGTCGGAGATTCCGTTCAGGGCGTCATTGTTCGTGGTGAACCCGACCGAGCATGTGCTGCTGGTGGTGGTGCACCACATCGCGACCGATGGCTGGTCGACGGGTGTGCTGGCGCGGGACTTGTCGACGGCGTACGCGGCTCGTGTCGAGGGCCGGTCACCCGAGTGGTCTGCTCCGCCGGTGCAGTACGCGGACTACGCGCTGTGGCAGCGCGATCTGCTCGGTGACGAGCGCGACACCGACAGCCTCATCTCCCGTCAGGTCGCCTACTGGCGCGAGCGGTTGGCGGACGTGCCGGAGGAACTGGAGCTCCCGGCCGACCGGCAGCGCCCGGCGGTGGCCTCCCACCGCGGTGTCGGCGTGGAGCTGGATGTGGACGCGCAGACCCACCAGCGACTGGTCGCGCTGGCCCGCGAGCGGGGCGTGACCCTGTTCATGGTGCTGCAGGCCGCCCTCGCGGTGACCCTCAACCGGGTCGGCGCCGGAACCGACATCCCGATCGGGACGGCGATCGCGGGCCGCACCGACCAAGCCATGGACGACCTGGTCGGGTTCTTCGTCAACACTCTCGTGCTGCGTACCGACCTGTCCGGTGACCCGACCTTCACGGAGGTGCTGGAGCGGGTCCGGGAGACCGGGCTCGGTGCCTTCGCGCACCAGGACGTGCCCTTCGAGAAGCTGGTCGAGGAGCTGTCCCCGGTCCGCTCGATGGCCCGCCACCCCCTGTTCCAGGTGATGCTGACCGTGCAGAACACCGCGGACCCGGCGCTGGACCTGCCCGGCCTGGACATTGCCGGACGGCCGGCGGGTGCATCGGCGGCGAAGTTCGACCTGGATCTCGCGGTCCGCGAGGTGTTCGACGCCGACGGTGCCCCAGCGGGTCTGCGCGGCACCCTCATCGCGGCGGCCGACCTGTTCGACGCCGCTACGGCCGAGCGCTTCGCGGGCTGGTTGCGGCGCGTCCTGGAACTGCTGTCGCGTGAGCCGCAGTCACGTCTTGGTGTGGTGTCGGTGGTGGGTGGTGGTGAGCGGGAGCGGTTGTTGGGGTGGCAGGTGCCGTCGGTGGATGGTGGGGTGTCGACG
>NZ_JBEYVV010000097.1:0-1750 GCF_040644155.1 Streptomyces sp. NPDC047022
AGTCGGCTACCAGCTGGTGGCGCTGCTCGGCGTTCAACACGGGTACCGCCGCGAGCGGCGTGTCGGGGGCCTCCTCGAGGGCCGTCACCAGTCCGGCCAGTGCGGTCTGCAGCAGCGCACCGACCCGGGCGGGGTCGGCCGGCGACGCTGCCTCGATGGTCAGGCCGAACTCGACGCCGTCGTCGACGGTCACGTTCAGCGGGTAGTTCGAGCGCTCCCGCGAGTAGAGCGTCGCGATGCCCGCCAGACCGCCATCGCCGCGCCGCGCGGCGGTCTGCTGGTGCCGGTAGTTGAAGATGGAGGCGATCAGTGGGCTGCCGCCCGGCAGGCCGCTGACCTGCTGGGCCAGCGCCAGCGGTGCGTGCTCGTGCACCAGCAGCTCGGCCAGCTGGTCCCGCATCGCGACCAGGGCGTCCGCAACCGAGGCCGGCCCGATCCGTGCCCTCATGGGCAGGGTGTTGAGGAAGAGGCCGGTCACCCGGTCCGCCCCCGCACCGGAGTTCATCCGGCCGGACAGCACGGTGCCGAACACCACGTCGTCCCGGCCGCTGACCGCCGCCAGCACCCGCGCCCACGCCAGGTGGAACACGGTGGCCGGGCTGACCCCGAGGCGGCGCGCCAACGCGCGGAGCCGAGACGCCAGTTCGCTGTCCACGATCTGCAGTGAGCGCTCGCCGTCGCTGCCGTCGCCGTGGACGTCCACGGAACCGAACGGCGCTGTGGTCTCGGTGACGTCGCCCAGCAGCTCGGCGAAGTAACGCTCGTGCTCCTCGCTCGGCACACCGAACCGCGCCTGGGCCACGAAGTTGCGGAACGGCAGTGGCTGCGGCAGGGCGTCACCACGGCCGGAGAGCAGCGCGGCGAGCTCGCCGAGCACGACCTCCATCGTGGTGTGGTCCTGCACCAGGTGGTGGAAGCGCACCATCGCCAGCCACCGGTCGCTCCCCGGCTCGGCGGCGGTGGTGACGTCGAGCAGCGGCGCCCGGCGCAGGTCCATCCACGGCGCGCCGGCGGCCACCAACTGCTCCACCGGGTCGGCGCCGTGCGGATCGAGGGTCAGCTCACGGACAGGCAGCGCCGCGCGGCGCAGCACCACCTGGACGGGCTCGCGCAGCCCTTCCCAGACGATCGCCGTGCGGTAGATGTCATGACGGTCGACCACCTGCTGGAACGCGTCCAGGAAGGCCTCCAGCCGCTGTCGCGAGTCGAACCCGAGCACCGTCGGTGTCAAGTAGACGTCGGCAGCGGCACGATCCTGACTGGTCATCAGGTAGTGGAAGAAGAAACCCTCCTGCAGCGGGGCGAGCGGGTAGACGTCCGCCACGTTCGCCGCGCCGCCGTCGACCTGTGCCACCACCTGCGCGACCTCGGACGCGGTCAGCTCCACCAACGGCAGCATCGCCGAGGTGAGTTCGGTGGCGTCGGCGGGGATCAGGTTCGCCGGCACCACGACCTGCGCTTCGCCCGCCGAGCCGGCGAGTCCGGCCGGTGTCGGGGTCTGGAACAGTGCCCGTACGGAGATGGCCACGCCCCGGGCGCGCAGGGCCTCCACCAGCGATACCGCGAGGAGGGAGTGCCCGCCCAGCTGGAAGAAGTCGTCGTCGACGCCGACGCTCTCGAGCCCGAGGAACTCGGCGAACGCCTGGCAGACGATCTCCTCCTGCACCGTGGCAGGCGCCCTGCCGTCACCGGTGGTGTACTGCGGGGCGGGCAGGGCCTTGCGGTCCAGCTTGCCGTTGACGGTCAGCGG
>NZ_JBEYVV010000098.1:0-1599 GCF_040644155.1 Streptomyces sp. NPDC047022
GACCCTGCGTGCCGACCCGATGGCCCGCCGCACCGAGGCCCCGCCGAACACGTCCTCGATCGTGGAGGCCTCCCGCCACGAGTGGGGGGACGGGGAGTGGCTCGCGCGGCGGGGCGAGACCCCGGTGCACGAGGCGCCGTTCTCGGTCTACGAGGTGCACCTGCCCTCCTGGCGCCCCGGCCTGACCTACCGTCAACTGGCGGAACAGCTGCCCGCCTACGTCAAGGACCTCGGCTTCACCCACGTGGAGCTGATGCCGGTCGCCGAGCACCCCTTCGGCGGCTCCTGGGGCTACCAGGTCACCGGCTTCTACGCCCCCACCGCGCGTCTGGGCACCCCCGACGACTTCAGGTACCTGATCGACGCACTCCACCAGGCGGGCATCGGAGTCCTGATGGACTGGGTACCCGCCCACTTCCCGCGCGACGAGTGGGCCCTGGCCGAGTTCGACGGACGGCCGCTGTACGAACACGCGGACCCCCTGCGCTCCGCGCACCCCGACTGGGGCACCCTGGAGTTCGACTACGGACGCCGCGAGGTACGCAACTTCCTCGTCGCCAACGCCGTGTACTGGTGCGAGGAGTTCCACATCGACGGACTGCGCGTCGACGCCGTCGCCTCGATGCTCTACCTCGACTACTCACGCGAACCCGGACAGTGGGTCCCGAACACGCACGGCGGTCGGGAGAACCTCGACGCGGTCGCGTTCCTGCAGGAGATGAACGCCACCGTCTACCGGCGCTGCCCCGGCGTGGTCACGATCGCCGAGGAGTCCACCGCCTGGGACGGCGTCACCCGCGCCACCCACCACCCGGGCCCGAGCGGCTTCGGCGGCCTGGGCTTCGGACTCAAATGGAACATGGGCTGGATGCACGACTCGCTCCAGTACATGAGCCACGAGCCCGTCCACCGCAAATACCACCACAACGAGATGACGTTCTCGATGGTGTACGCCTACAGCGAGAACTACGTCCTGCCCGTCTCCCACGACGAAGTCGTCCACGGCAAACGCTCCCTGGTCTCCAAGATGCCCGGCGACTGGTGGCAGCAACGCGCCAACCACCGCGCCTACCTCGGCTTCATGTGGGCCCACCCCGGCAAACAACTCCTCTTCATGGGCCAGGAATTCGCCCAGGGCGCCGAATGGTCGGAAGCCCACGGCCCCGACTGGTGGCTCCTCGACCCCGCCTACAGCGCCGAAAGCGACCACCGCGGCATCCGCGACCTCGTCCGCGACCTCAACACCCACTACCACCACACCCCCGCCCTCCACCAGCTCGACACCCACCCCACCGGCTTCCAGTGGATCACCGGCGACGCCGCCGACGACAACGTCCTCGCCTTCCTCCGCTACGACACGGCCGGCACCCCCCTCCTCGCCGTCTCCCACTTCTCCCCCGCCGTCCGCCACGACTACCGCCTCGGCGTCCCCGACGACATCCCCGCCTGGCACGAAACCCTCAACACCGACCGCGCCCCCTACGGCGGCAGCGACATCCACCACCCCCACCCCCTCAAACCCGACCCCACCCCCCACCACGGCCGACCGGCCAGCATCCGCCTCACCCTCCCCCCACTCGCCACCATCTGGCTCCGCCC
>NZ_JBEYVV010000099.1:0-1555 GCF_040644155.1 Streptomyces sp. NPDC047022
GGGGGGGGTGCCTCTATGTCTTTCGTCAAGGTGCCTCTGTCGGGTTTGGGGTGATTCGGTCTTGCTGGGATTATGCGGCGAGCTCGACGTCCGCGGGCGTGCGGGATTCGTAGAAGGTTCCGTCTCGGAGCATGGCGAACAGGACGCTGATGCGTTGGCGGGCGAGGCGGAGGAGTGCCTGGGCGTGGGTCTTGCCGCGGGCGCGTTGCTTGTCGTAGTAGGTGCGGGAGGCCGGGTCGGCGTTCATGCAGGCGAAGGCGGACAGGAACATCGCCCGTTTGAGCTGGCGGTTTCCGCCCCGTGGCGCGTGTTCGCCGTGGATCGAGGTCCCGGACGACTTCGTGGTCGGGGCGAGGCCGGCGTAGGAGGCCAGGTGGGCGGCGGTGGGGAAGCTGGTGCCGTCGCCGACGGTGACCAGCAGGACGGCTGCGGTCCTGACGCCGACGCCCGGCATCGACGTCAGGACCGGGGAAAGAGGGTGCGCCTCCAGCAGGGCGTTGATCTGGGCTTCCAACGCCCGGCGCTGGGTGTGGACGGCGGCCAGGGAGGCTGCCAGGGAGGGGATGACGATGTCGAGGGTGCCGGTGCCCGGGACGACGACGGTCTGTTCATCGAGTGCGGTAAAGACGTCGTCGATCAGCCGCTGGGCCATGCGCGGGGCCTTGGGCCGGATCAGCTCCACGAGTCTGCGGCGACCGGCCCTGCGCAGGGCGGCCGGGGAGCCGTAGCGTTCCAGCACCCAGGTGACGGCCTGGTGGTCGAGGCGGGGTCCCAGGACGCGTTCGAGGCTGGGGTGGAACTGGGTGAGCAGGCCGCGTATCCGGTTGGAGGTGCGGGTCGCTTCGGCCGCGAGGTCCTGGTCGAAGCCGACGAGGACCGTGAGTTCGGCGGTGATCTCGTCGGTCAGCTCCAGGGATCGCAGGGTGTGCGGCATGGTGCGGGCCGCGTCCGCGATCACCGCGGCGTCCTTCGCGTCGGTCTTGGCCTCGCCGGGGTAGAGGTCGGCGATCCGGCGCATGGCCAGTCCGGGCAGGTAGGCGACACGGCAGCCCGCATCGCGGGCAACAGTCAGCGGCAGGGCGCCAATCGAGGCGGGCTGGTCGACGATCACCAAGACGGTGCCGAACTTGGCCCTGAGTTTGTCGAAGACGGCCCGCAGCTTCGGCTCGCTGTTGGGCAGCGGCTTGTCGAAGACCTTCTTCCCGGCCGGGGTGAGCCCGTGGCCGTGATGAGCGGTCTTGCCGACGTCCAGGCCCAGGAATACGCCCACGTCTTCGATCTCGAACATCGCGCCCCTTCCCAAGGGGTGTTGACGGTGCCGGCCTCGGCTCGGGTGTCGTGCTCGCGCATCCACGTTATGCAGACCTGCCGCCCGCGAACTGTCCGGCATTGCGCCGGACCGGACGGTGGCCGGACCTCTGATCAGCGTCTCCGACGGACACCTCCCGGGCCCGGTGACACCACCCCCCAGGTCATCCGATCGACAGGGGGCAAAAGTCATGCCGGGCCCGAAGGCCAGCGGCCCCATTGCAGGACCGCGAAGAACATAACGGGG
>NZ_JBEYVV010000100.1:0-1552 GCF_040644155.1 Streptomyces sp. NPDC047022
GGTGAAGAAGCGTAGCGGGTCGTACCCGCGTGTCCGTGTCGAGGGCGGCGGCCGTGGGGCGGTCTCGCAGGCCGGGTCGGTGCTACTGGTCGAGACAATCCGTAAGTCCGGCCTGGACACCGCGATATCGGCGGCGCTGGCCCCGTGGCGCAAACCGCGGGCGGTGCACGACCCGGGCAAGATCCTGCTGGATGTGGCCCTGGCCGTCGCACTCGGCGGAGACTGCCTGGCCGACATCGGCATGCTGCGGGCCGAACCCTCGGTGTTCGGGCCGGTGGCTTCCGATCCGACCGTCTCCCGTCTCGTCGACGCTCTCGCCGCGTCCGGCCCAAAAGCTTTGGCCGCGATCCGGGGCGTACGTTCTCAGGTGCGCGGGCGGGTCTGGGACCTGGCCGGTGAGAGCGGTCCGGCCGCTGACGGCAGCGTCATCGTGGACATCGACGGGGTGCTGGTGCTCGCCCACTCCGAGAAGCAGGACGCCACCGCGACCTGGAAGAAGACCTTCGGTCATCACCCGCTCGTCGCGTTCGTCGACCACGGCCCATCCGGGTCCGGGGAGCCGGTGGCCACCCTGCTGCGGCCGGGCAACGCGGGCTCCAACACCGCCGCCGACCACATCGAAACCGCCCAACTCGCCCTGGCCCAACTGCCCAAACACCTGCGGCGAGGACGGCAGACACTGATCCGGACCGACTCCGCCGGCGGCACCCACGCCTTCCTCGACTGGCTCTCCAGGCCAGGGCGGTGGCTGTCGTATTCCGTCGGAATGACCATCACCGACGCCATCCACCAGGCCGTGCTGAAGATCCCGAAGAAGGCGTGGACGCCGGCCTACGACTCCGGCGGCACCGAGCGGCCCGGCGCCTGGGTCGCGGAGATCACCGACATGCCCGACCTGAGCACCTGGCCCAAGGGGATGCGGCTGATCGTCCGCAAGGAACGCCCGCACCCCGGCGCCCAACTGCGCTTCACCGACCTCGACGGACTGCGGCTGACCTGCTTCGCCACCAACACCAAAGGCGGCCAGCTCGCCGACCTCGAACTGCGCCACCGCAGACGAGCCCGCTGCGAGGACCGCATCCGAGGCGCCCGCGACACCGGCCTGCGCAACCTGCCCCTGCACGACACCGCCCAGAACCGGATCTGGCTGGAGATCATCTCCCTCGCACTCGACCTCCTCGCCTGGATGCCGATGCTCGCCCTGACCGGCCAAACCCGCCGCTGGGAACCGAAGAAGCTCCGCCTTCGCCTGTTCTCCGCCGCCGCCCAGCTCGCCACCACCGGCCGCCGCCACTGGCTCCGCTTCACCGCCCGATGGCCCTGGACCGACGTCATCACCCACGCGATCGACACGCTCCACAGCCTCCCGAACCCCGGCTGACCAGCCATTTCGACCGTCCCGACAACCCGCATCACCCCACCGGCGAAGTGGAACCCGGCGCCCACCCGACGCGAAAGCCGGGCCCTCAACCTGCCCAGCCCCGAAATGACCCCACCACACAGACACAGAATCCCCGTCAGCAAGCTGACAGGGACTCATGAACGATCGAGG
>NZ_JBEYVV010000101.1:0-1551 GCF_040644155.1 Streptomyces sp. NPDC047022
TCAGTCCTTGATGTCGCAGATGGTGGCGCCGGAGGTGAGGGAGGCGCCGACTTCGGCGGTGAGGCCCTTGATGGTGCCTGCCTTGTGGGCGTTGAGGGGTTGTTCCATCTTCATGGCTTCGAGGACGACGATGAGGTCGCCTTCCTTGACTTCCTGGCCTTCCTCGACGGCGACCTTGACGATGGTGCCCTGCATGGGGGAGGCGAGGGTGTCGCCGGAGGCGACGGGGCCGGACTTCTTGGCGGCGCGTCGTTTGGGTTTGGCTCCGGCGGCGAGGCCGGTGCGGGCCAGGGACATGCCCAGGGAGGCGGGGAGGGAGACTTCCAGGCGTTTGCCGCCGACCTCGACGACGACGGTTTCGCGGCCTGTTTCTTCGTCGGTGTCGGTGTCGGCGGGGGTGGTGAAGGGTTTGATCTGGTTGTCGAACTCGGTTTCGATCCAGCGGGTGTGGACCGTGAAGGGGTCGGTGGAGGCGGTGAGTTCGGGGGCGAAGGCGGGGTCGGTGACCACGGCGCGGTGGAAGGGGATGGCGGTGGCCATGCCTTCGACGTGGAACTCTTCGAGGGCGCGGGCGGCGCGCTGGAGGGCTTCGGCGCGGGTGCGGCCGGTGATGACGAGTTTGGCGAGGAGGGAGTCCCAGGCGGGGCCGATGACGCTGCCGGTTTCGACGCCGGCGTCGAGGCGGACGCCGGGGCCGGTGGGTGCGTCGAAGCGGGTGACGGTGCCGGGGGCGGGCAGGAAGTTGCGGCCGGGGTCTTCGCCGTTGATGCGGAACTCGAAGGAGTGGCCGCGGAGTTCGGGGTCGTCGTAGCCGAGTTCCTCGCCGTCGGCGATGCGGAACATCTCGCGGACGAGGTCGATGCCGGCGACTTCTTCGGTGACGGGGTGTTCGACCTGGAGGCGGGTGTTGACCTCGAGGAAGGAGATGGTGCCGTCCGCGCCGACGAGGAATTCGACGGTGCCGGCGCCGATGTATCCGGCTTCCTTGAGGATGGCCTTGGATGCCGTGTACAGCTGGGTGGTCTGGTCCTGGTCGAGGAAGGGGGCGGGGGCTTCCTCGACGAGTTTTTGGTGGCGGCGCTGGAGGGAGCAGTCGCGGGTGGAGACGACGACGACGTTGCCGTGGCTGTCGGCCAGGCACTGGGTTTCGACGTGGCGGGGCTTGTCGAGGTAGCGCTCGACGAAGCATTCGCCGCGGCCGAAGGCGGCGACGGCCTCGCGGACGGCGGATTCGTAGAGCTCGGGGACTTCTTCGAGGGTGCGGGCGACCTTCAGGCCGCGTCCGCCGCCGCCGAAGGCGGCTTTGATGGCGATGGGCAGGCCGTGTTCCCGGGCGAAGGCGACGACCTCGTCGGCGCCGGAGACCGGGTCGGGGGTTCCGGCGACGAGGGGTGCGCCCGCGCGCTGGGCGATGTGGCGGGCGGCGACTTTGTCCCCGAGGTCGCGGATGGCCTGCGGGGGCGGGCCGATCCAGATCAGGCCCGCGTCCAGGACGGCCTGGGCGAAGTGGGCGTTCTCGGAGAGGAAGCCGTAGCCGGGGTGGATGGCGTC
>NZ_JBEYVV010000102.1:0-1491 GCF_040644155.1 Streptomyces sp. NPDC047022
GGGGGTGCCTCTATGTCTTTCGTCAAGCGAGGCGTGGGGTTCTGGGTTCGTAGAAGGTGCCGTCGCGGAGCATCGCGAAGAGCACGCTGATGCGGTGGCGGGCCAGTCGGAGAAGCGCTTGGGTGTGGGTCTTTCCGCGGGCCCGGCAGCGGTCGTAGTAGGTGCGGGAGGCGGGATCGTGCAGGGCGGCGAACGCGGACAGGAACATCGCGCGTTTGAGTTGCCGGTTGCCGCCTCTGGGCGCATGTTCTCCATGGATCGAGGTCCCCGACGACTTGGTCGTCGGGGCAAGACCGGCGTAGGAGGCCAGGTGAGCGGCGGTGGGGAAGCTGGTGCCGTCGCCGACGGTGACCAGCAGCGTGGCGGCGGTCCTGACCGCGACCCCGGGAATCGAGGTCAGGACCGCGGAAAGAGGGTGAGCCTCCAGCAGCTGTCCGATCTGCGCTTCCAGGGCTCGTCGCTGTTCGTGGACGGCAGCGAGTGAACGGGCCAGGGACGGGATCACGACGTCGAGGGTGCCGGTGCCCGGGACCACGACGGTCTGCTCGTCGAGCGCGTCGAAGACCTGGTCGATCAGCCGGGCGGCCATGCGCGGAGCCTTCGGCCGGATCACCTCAACGAGCCTGTGGCGACCGGCCTTTTTCAGCGCAGCGGGGGATCCGTAGCGTTCCAGCAGCCAGGTCACCGCGGGGTGGTCCAGGCGTGGGCCGAGGACGCGCTCGAGGCTGGGGTGGAACTGGGTGAGCAGGCCGCGTATCCGGTTGGAGGTGCGGGTCGCCTCGGCGGCGAGGTCCTGATCGAATCCCACCAGCACGGTCAGCTCGGCGGTGATTTCGTCGGTCAGCTGAAGCGAGCGCAGGGTGTGCGGCATGGTCCGTGCGGCGTCCGAGATCACCGCGGCGTCCTTCGCGTCGGTCTTCGCCTCGCCCGGGTAGAGATCGGCAATCCGCCGCATCGAGAGTCCGGGCAGGTAGGCAACCCTGCAGCCGGCGTCCCGGGCGACGGTCAGGGGCAGGGCTCCGATGGAAGCGGGCTGGTCCACGATGACCAGCACGGTGCCGAATTTCGCGGCCAGTTTGTCGAAGACGGCCCGCAGCTTCGGCTCGCTGTTGGGCAGCTGCTTGTCGAAGACCTTCTTGCCTGCCGGGGTGAGACCGTGCCCGTGATGGGCGCTCTTGCCGACGTCCAGGCCGAGGAAGACGCCCACGTCGTCGATGTCGTACAACCCATCCTCCTGAACCGAGTTCGTGCGGTGCTGGCCAGGGCGTTGGCGTCGTATGCGCGCATCCACGTTATGCAGACCTGCCGCCCGCGGGATGCCGGGCATTGCGCCAGACCAGGCGGTGGTCAGACCTCTCATCAGCGTCTCCAACGGCGCCTCTCGGGCCCGGTGACACCACCCCCCAGGTCATCCGTTCGACAGGGGGGAACAGTCATGCCGGGCCCGGAGGCCAGCGGCCCTCTTGCAGGACCGCGCAAAACATAACGGGG
>NZ_JBEYVV010000103.1:0-1445 GCF_040644155.1 Streptomyces sp. NPDC047022
GGTGTATCGCATGGCTCTCCGTAAGTTGTTAGGCGGCCCGGGAGGGCCGGGTGTGGCTTATGGCTCTCTGCCTTCAGTGGCTTCCAAGGAGTGGCCACCCGGCTCTCCGGGGCGCCCTGGCTGCTGATTGAGATGTGCGCTTCGGTCGCTGATTACGGAGATGACAGCGGGGTGTTCCTCGGGCCGACGGCATGCTGTTCGGAACGAGGAGGGGCGAGTGAGCGAGCGAAGGCACCGGGTATGGGCCGGGATCGACGCAGGCAAAGGGCATCACTGGGCAGCGGCGGTCGACGAGACCGGTGCGACGCTGTGGTCGAAGAAGGTCGACAACGACGAGTCGGCAATCCTGACCGCCATGGGCGAGATCCTGGACCTGGCCGACGAGGTCCAATGGGCGGTGGACATCTCCGGCACGTCCTCCGCTCTGTTGCTGGCCCTGCTCGCGGCACACGGCCAGCAGGCCGTCTACGTGCCCGGCCGCACGGTCAACCGCATGTCGGGTGCCTACCCGGGTGAGGCGAAGAGCGACGCCCGCGACGCCTACGTCATCGCCGAAACCGCGCGCAACCGCCGGGACTTCGCGACGATCGACGTGCCTGCCCAGCTGGCCGCCGACCTCGCACTGCTGACCGCCCACCGCTCCGATCTCGTGGCCGACCGAGTCCGGATGATCAACCGTCTCCGCGACACACTGACCGGCGTCTTTCCCGCGCTGGAGCGGGCCTTTGACTACAGCTCGCAGAAGGGCGCGCTGGTCCTGCTGACGGGCTACCAGACCCCGGCGGCTCTCCGCCGCCGCGGCCGGGCGAGGTTGACGGCCTGGCTGGCCAACCGCGGTGTTCGCGGTGCCGACAGCGTCGCCTCGACCGCGCTGGAGGCCGCCCAGGCCCAGCAGACCGCACTGCCCGGCGAGGATGTCGCTGCCCAGATCGTGGCCGACCTGGCCGAGCAGATCCTGGCCCTGGACGACCGCCAGAAGCGGATCGACGAGCAGATCCGCGAGACGTTCCGCAGCCATCCGCAGGCGGAGATCATTGAGTCCCTGCCCGGCATGGGACCGATCCTCGGCGCTGAGTTCGTCGTCGCCGCCGGCGACCTCACGGCCTACGCCGACGCCGGGCACCTTGCCTCGGCGGCCGGGCTGGTTCCCGTCCCGCGTGATTCCGGTCGCCGGACCGGCAATCTTCACCGGCCCAAGCGCTACAGCCGCCGTCTGCGCAGGGTGTTCTACATGTCCGCACAGACCAGCATGATGCGCGAGGGGCCGAACCGGGACTTCTACCTTAAGAAGCGCGGTGAAGGCTGCAAGCACGTCCAAGCCGTCATCGCCCTGGCCCGACGGCGGGCCAGCGTCCTGTGGGCCCTCCTGCGCGACAACCGGGTCTTCACCCCCGAACTGCCGGTCGCGCAAGCGGCTTGACTTCATCATTGAGACTCCTTGAAGT
>NZ_JBEYVV010000104.1:0-1430 GCF_040644155.1 Streptomyces sp. NPDC047022
CTCCGTAAGTTGTTAGGCGGCCCGGGAGGGCCGGATGTGGCTGATCGGGTCTTGCCGGTCGTGGCTCCGAAGGAGTGGCCGTCCGGCTCTCCGGGGCGCCCTGGCTGCTGATTGAGATGTGCGCGCTTCGTGCGGTCGCTGATTACGGAGATGACAGCGGGGTGTTCCTCGGGCCGACGGCAAGCCGTGCGGAGCGAGGAGGAGCAGTTGAGCGAGCGGAAGGCTCAGGTCTGGGCCGGCATCGACGCGGGCAAGGGCCATCACTGGGCTGTGGTGGTCGACGAGACTGGCGCGACCCTGTGGTCGAAGAAGATCGACAACGACGAGTCGGCGATCTTGACGGCGCTGGGCGAGATCCTGGACATGGCGAACGACGTCCGCTGGGCGGTGGACATCTCCGGAACATCCTCGGCGCTGCTGCTGGCCCTGCTCGCGGCTCACGGCCAGCAGGCCGTCTATGTGCCTGGCCGCACCGTCAACCGCATGTCGGGTGCCTATCGGGGCGAAGCGAAGACCGACGCTCGCGACGCCTACGTCATCGCCGAGACCGCCCGTCACCGCAGAGACTTCGCCGCAATCGACGTGCCGGCCCAGCTCGCCGCCGACCTCGCCCTGCTGACCTCCCACCGCACCGACCTCGTGGCCGACCGAGTCAGGATGATCAACCGCCTGCGTGACGTGCTGACTGGCATCTTCCCCGCGCTGGAACGCGCCTTCGACTACAGCGCGCAGAAAGGTGCGCTGGTGCTGCTGACCGGCTACCAGACGCCAGCGGCGATCCGCCGCCGCGGCCGGGCCCGACTGACGGCCTGGCTGGCCAACCGCGGCGTTCGCAGTGCCGACGCGGTTGCCGCCACCGCGCTGGAGGCTGCGCAGGCCCAACAGACCGCGCTGCCCGGCGAGGACGTCGCTGCCGCGATCGTTTCCGACCTGGCGGATCAGATCCTGGCCCTGGACGATCGGCTCAAGCGGATCGACAAGCAGATCCGCGAGGTGTTCCACAGCCATCCGCAGGCGGAGATCATCGAGTCGCTGCCCGGCATGGGCCCGATACTCGGGGCCGAGTTCGTCGTCGCCGCTGGCGATCTGTCGGCGTACTCCGACGCTGGCCACCTTGCTTCCGCGGCCGGACTGGTGCCCGTCCCACGCGACTCCGGACGCCGCACCGGCAATTTCCACCGGCCCAAGCGTTACAGCCGCCGCCTGCGCCGGGTGTTTTACATGTCCGCGCAGACCAGCATCATCCGCGATGGCCCAAACCGGGACTTCTACCTCAAGAAGCGCGGCGAAGGCTGCAAGCACGTTCAGGCTGTGATCGCCCTGGCCCGCCGACGGGCGAACGTGTTGTGGGCGCTGCTGCGTGACGGAAGGACGTTCACCTCCGCCCCGCCGGTCACGCAAACGGCTTGACTTCGTCATTGAGACTCCTT
>NZ_JBEYVV010000105.1:0-1397 GCF_040644155.1 Streptomyces sp. NPDC047022
GGGGACGGCGTAGACGTCCTCGTCCATGCCGTCGCGGCCGGCCATCAGATGGTGGAAGAACAGACCCTCCTGCAACGGAGCCAGCGGATAGACATCCGCCACGTTCGCCGCACCACCCTCCACCGCGGCCACCACCCGCGCCAACTCCTGCTCGCCCAGCTCGACCAGCGGCAGCATCTCCGGGGTGATCTCGGTTGCACCGGCCGGAATCACATTCGCCGGCACCACCACCCGCTCCGGACCAGCCACCGAGGCCAACCCCGCCGGAGTCGGCGACTCGAACAACGCCCGCACCGACACCGACACACCCCGCGCACGCGCCGCCTCCACCAACGACACCGCCAACAACGAATGCCCACCCAACCGGAAGAAATCATCTTCCACACCCACATCCGCCACCCCCAACACCTCGGCGAACACCCCGCACAGAACCTCCTCCTGCACCGACACCGGACCCCGCCCCGAACCCCCCACAAACTCCGGCACCGGCAACGCCGCCCGGTCCACCTTCCCATTCACCGTCAACGGCAACTCCTCCAACACCACCACCGCAGACGGCACCATGTACCCCGGCAACCGCCCCACAGCAAACTCCCGCACCACACCCGCCAGACCATCCCCCGACACACCCTCAGCCGGCACCACATAAGCAACCAACCGCACATCACCCGGAACATCCTCACGCGCAACCACCACAGCCCGCCCCACACCCCCACACCCCGACACCACAGCAGCCACCTCACCCGGCTCCACCCGGAAACCACGCACCTTCACCTGCTCATCCGCACGCCCCACGAACACCAACCGCCCATCCACCGTCCACCGCGCCCGGTCCCCCGTGCGATACATCCGCTCACCCACACCCCCGAACGGACACGCCACGAACCGCTCCGCCGTCAACCCCGCACGCCCCACATAACCCCGCGCCACCTGACCACCCGCCACATACACCTCACCAGCCACCCCCACCGGCACCGGCCGCAACCCACCATCCAGCACCAGCACACAACTACCCGCCACCGGAGCACCCATCGGCACCACCACACCCGAACCATCCACCCCACCAGCCGTCACCATCACCGTCGACTCCGTCGGACCATAGGTGTTCACCAACCGCCGCCCGGCACCCCACACCCGCGCCAACTCCACCGAAATCGGCTCCGCACCCACCAGAACCGTCCCCAACCCCGGAACCCGACCCGGATCCAACACCGCCAGCAACGACGGCACCACACTCGCCGCCCGCACCCCCGCCCCACACACCAACTCCACCAACAACCCCGTATCCACCCGCTCCGCAGCCGACGCCACCACCAACCGGCCACCCGCCGACAACGTCACCGCCACATCCAACACCGACGCATCAAAACTGAACGACGCGAACTGCAACACCGGCA
>NZ_JBEYVV010000106.1:0-1395 GCF_040644155.1 Streptomyces sp. NPDC047022
GTGTCGGCGTCGGCGGGTACCAGGTAGGCCACCAGGCGCTTGTCGCCCGGCACGTCCTCCCGGGCGACCACGGCAGCCTGCGCGACCTGCGGGTGACCGGCGACCGCCGCCTGCACCTCACCCAACTCGATCCGGAAACCCCGGATCTTCACCTGCTCGTCGGCCCGGCCGAGATACTCCAGCTGCCCGTCGGCGGTCCAGCGGGCCAGGTCACCCGAGCGGTACATCCGCGCCCCTGCCTCGAACGGACACGCCACGAAACGCTCCGCCGTAAGCCCCGCCCGGTTCACATAACCCCGCGCCAGCTGCGCACCGGCGATGTACAACTCACCCGCCACACCCACCGGCACCGGCTGCAAACCTTCGTCGAGCACATACAGACGCGTGTTGGCGACCGGACGACCGATCGGCACCGCATCCGGAATCTCCTGCGCCGCAGTCAGCTCGAAGACACAGCAGCCGACCACGGTCTCCGTCGGACCGTACTCGTTCACCACCACCGCGCCCGGCGCACGCCCCAGCCACTCCCGCACCACGGCACCCTGCAGCGCCTCACCACCCACGATCCACCGCCGCGACGCACCAGCCACCCCGTCATCAGCCACCAACTCCGCCAGCAACGGCAGATGCGCCGGCACCACCTTCACCAACCCGAAGCCACCCGCGCCACCCAGCAGTTGGGCCAAGCCCTCGGCACCACCGGCCTCGGACACCACCACCGCCGAACCCGAAACCAGCGGCACCACGACACTGGTGACCGTCAGGTCGAACGCCAGCGACGAGTGCAGCGGCGCACCACCACCCCCCGCCATGCCATACACCTCGACCGCCCACAGCGCATAGTTCGCCAGCCCGCCATGCGTGACCGCCACACCCTTGGGCCGACCCGTCGACCCCGACGTATAGATCACATAAGCCAACCGGCCCGCCTCGAGCTTGCCCTCCGGGGCATGCTCCGGCTGCCCCGCCAGCGCGGCCGCCACCATACGATCGTCCACCGCGATCGTGCGGATCCGGCCCGACGGCAGCTCGTCGAGGATCTCCTCCAAACCCACCAGAACCGACGCCCGGCTGTCCGCCAGCATGAACGTCAGCCGCTCCGCCGGGTACTCCGGATCCAGCGGCACATACCCCGCCCCCGCCTTCCACACCGCCAGGACCGCGACCACCAACTCCACACCACGCGGCAGGCACAGCCCCACCACCGACTCCGCACCCACACCCTGAACCCGCAGATAGTGCGCCAACCGGTTCGCCCGCGCATCCAGCTCCACGAACGACAGCCCAACACCCTCGCAGACCACCGCCACCGCCTCCGGCGTCCGCCCCACCTGCGCCTCGAACAACTCCGGCACCAGACCCACCGGCAGCCGACGCTCCGTCGCGTTCCAGTCG
>NZ_JBEYVV010000107.1:0-1339 GCF_040644155.1 Streptomyces sp. NPDC047022
CGCGCGCCAGCACACCCGTCGACCAGCCATCGGTCGCGATGTGGTGCACCACCACCAGCAGCACATGCTCGGTCGGGTTCACCACGAACAATGACACCCTGAACGGAATCTCCGACCCCAGCGCGAAGCCATGACCGGCCCCCTCGGCCACCGCCGCGTCCAGTCCTTCCGGCGTCACCTCCTCGACGGTCAGCTCGAAGCCGGACTCGTCCACCGACAGGATCCGCTGGTACGGCTCACCGTCGGCGACCGGGAAGACCGTACGCAGCACCTCATGCCGCCCGATCACGTCACGCAACGCGACTGCCAGGGCCTCGCGGTCCAGCTCGCCTGCCAGACGCAGCGCCATGGAGATGTTGTAGGTGGTACTCGGACCATCCAACTCGCCGAGGAACCAAAGGCGTTGCTGGGCGAAGGACAGCGGCACCCGCTCCGGACGGGCCGTCACCGTCAGCGCCCGACGGCCCTCGCCCGCCTGGCCCAGCCGCGCAGCCAGCGCCGCCGGCGTCGAGGCCTCGAACAGCGCCCGCAGCGGCACCTCCACACCCAGCACCACACGGATCCGGCTCACCAGACGCGTGGCGAGCAGCGAATGCCCGCCCAGCAGGAAGAAGTCGTCATCGACCCCGACCCGCTCCAGCCCCAGCACCTCCGCGAACGCCTGGCACAGCAGCTCCTCCTGCACCGTCGACGGCTCCCGGCCGTCCGTCAGCGCGGCCGTGAAGTCGGGTGCGGGCAGCGCACGGCGGTCCAGCTTGCCGTTCACCGTCAATGGCAGCGCCTCCAGCACCACCACCGCCGACGGCACCATGTAGGACGGCAACCGCGCACCGACGAACTCTGTCAGCGGCACCGTGAGCTCGGGAGCGTCATCGGCCGGTACGACATACGCCACCAGCCGCTTGTCACCCGGCACATCCTCACGCGCCACCACCGCGGCCCGGGCCACCCCCGGATACGCGGCCACCGCCGCCTGCACCTCACCCAGCTCGATCCGGAACCCCCGGACCTTCACCTGCTCGTCAGCGCGGCCGAGGTACTCCAGGGTGCCGTCCGCGGTCCAGCGGGCCAGGTCGCCCGAGCGGTACATCCGGGCACCCGGCTCGAACGGGCAAGCCACGAATCGCTCCGAGGTCAGTCCCGCACGGTTCAGATAACCGCGAGCCAGCTGGACACCGGCAATGTACAACTCGCCCGCCACGCCCGCCGGAACGGGATGGAGCCACTCGTCGAGCACATAGACGCGCACATTCGAGATCGGCCGGCCGATCGGCACCACACCCGCCACATCATCCCCGACGAACCACGCCGTGGAATACACCGTCGCCTCGGTCGGACC
>NZ_JBEYVV010000108.1:0-1338 GCF_040644155.1 Streptomyces sp. NPDC047022
CACCACATAGGCCACCAACCGCACATCCCCCGGGACGTCCTCACGGGCCACCACCACCGCCTGTGCCACCAGCGGATGCGCCACCAGCACACTCTCGACCTCACCCGGCTCCACCCGGAAACCACGCACCTTCACCTGCTCATCCGCACGCCCCACGAACACCAGCTGCCCCTCCGCCGTCCAGCGCACCCGGTCCCCCGTGCGATACATCCGCACACCCCGCCCGAACGGACACGCCACAAACCGCCCCGCCGTCAACGAAGGACGACGCACATACCCACGCGCCACCTGCACACCCGCCACATACAACTCACCCACCACACCAGGCGCCACCAGCCGCAACCCCTCATCCAGCACAAAGAAACGCGTGTTCGCCACCGGCGAGCCCACCGCCACCACCCCACCCGGCACCAGACGCGACGTCGCCACACCGATCGTCGTCTCCGTCGGCCCATAATGGTTGAACACCGGCCGCTCACCCGCCACAGCCAGCAACTCCCCCACCCACCCAGGCGAAGCCGCCTCACCCCCCAGCACCACCGACCCCGCCGGCAGCACCCGCTCCAGCCCCCCGGCCCCACCCAACGCCGCCAGATGCGACGGCACCACCTTCACATGATCAATCCCGTGCTCCGCGAAATACGCCCCCACCCGCACCGGATCCGTCACCGCCGCCTCGTCCAGCACATGCAGCTCACCCCCATGCGCCAGACTCGCGAACACCACCGTGTTCCCCAGATCCGTCACCTGCGCCTGCAACAACGCAAACCGGCCCCCCGCAAAACCCACCCGGCCCGGCACCGACGACACATAATTCGCCACACCCCCATGCGTGACCGCCACACCCTTCGGCCGCCCCGTCGAACCCGACGTATACACCACATACGCCAACGACTGCGCCGCAACCCTCACACCCGGCGAAGTACCCGGCATCGCCGCCACCTGCATCGCCGTCAGCGTCCCGTCCACCGCCACCACCCGCGCACCCAGCGACGGCAACTCCCCCAGCACCTCCTCAGTGGCCAGCACCAACTGCGCCCGCGCATCCCGCACCACGAACGCCACCCGCTCCGCGGGCTGCGCCACATCCACCGGCAGATACCCCGCCCCCGCCTTCCACACCGCAAGGATCGCCGTCACCATCTCCACACCACGCGGCAACGCCAGACCCACCACCGACTCCGCACCCACACCCTGCCCCACCAGAAAACGCGCCAGCCGATTCGCCCGCACCTCCAACTCCGCATACGACACCGACACACCACCCGCAACCACCGCCACCGCCCCCGGCGCCTCCACAACCCGCGCCTCGAACAACTCATGCACCAACAGCTCCGG
>NZ_JBEYVV010000109.1:0-1224 GCF_040644155.1 Streptomyces sp. NPDC047022
GGCGAAGCCGACACCGGCCGCATCAGCCACTGCGGCGTCCAGGCCGGCCTCCGCCACTTCGGCGACGACCAGCTCGAACCCGGACTCGTCCACCGACAGGATCCGCTGGTACGGCTCACCGTCGGCGACGGGGAAGACCGTACGCAGCACCTCGTGGCGCTCGATGACATCGCGCAGGGCGACTTCAAGGGCCTCGCGTTTCAGCTCACCGGTCAGACGCAGCGCCATCGGAACGTTGTAGGTGGTACTCGGACCATCCAACTCGCCGAGGAACCAAAGGCGTTGCTGGGCGAAGGACAGCGGTACCCGCTCCGGACGGGCCGTCACCGTCAGCGCCCGACGGCCCTCGCCCGCCTGGCCCAGCCGCGCAGCCAGCGCCGCCGGCGTCGAGGCCTCGAACAGCGCTCGCAGCGGCACCTCCACACCCAGCACCGTCCGCACCCAACTGATCAGACGCGTGGCGAGCAGCGAATGCCCGCCCAGCAGGAAGAAGTCGTCATCGACCCCGACCCGCTCCAGCCCCAGCACCTCCGCGAACGCCTGGCACAGCAGCTCCTCCTGCACCGTCGACGGCTCCCGGCTCACCGTCAGCGCGGCCGTGAAGTCGGGTGCGGGCAGCGCACGGCGGTCCAGCTTGCCGTTCACCGTCAATGGCAGCGCCTCCAGCACCACCACCGCCGACGGCACCATGTAGGACGGCAACCGCTGACCGACGAACTCCAACAAAACAGCTGGCAGTTCAGGCGAGGCCTCCTCGGCCGGGACGACATACGCCACCAGTCGCTTGTCACCGGGCACATCCTCACGCGCCACCACCGCGGCCTGGTCCACCCCCGGATACGCGGCCACCGCCGCCTGCACCTCACCCAACTCGATCCGGAACCCCCGGACCTTCACCTGCTCATCCACCCGGCCCAGATACTCGATCTCACCATCCGCACACCACCGCACCAGATCACCCGTGCGGTACAACCGCTCACCCGCCACACCGAACGGCGATGCCACAAAACGCTCCGCCGTCAAACCCGGCCGCCCCAGATAGCCGCGCGCCAGCCCCACACCCGCCAGATACAACTCGCCCGCCACCCCCACCGGCACCGGGTTGAGCGAGCCGTCGAGCACATAGACACGCACATTCGAGATCGGCCGGCCGATCGGCACCACACCCGCCACATCATCCCCGACGAACCACGCCGTGGAATACACCGTCGCCTCGGTCGGACC
>NZ_JBEYVV010000110.1:0-1214 GCF_040644155.1 Streptomyces sp. NPDC047022
CAGATCACGCAGCTGCCGCAGCGCCGGACTGGCCCGCCGGACGGCGTTGAGCCTGGTGATCAGCGGGGTGATGGTGCGGCCCTCACGTTCGGCCGCCTCCCACTCCCGCGGCCGCAACTGGTACTTCTCCGAGTCCAGGTACTCCTCACTGCCCTCCCCCACCGGCACGTTCTCGCACAGCTCGAACCCCGAGTACATCCCCCACGACGGGGACAGCGTCGCCG
Source organism: Streptomyces sp. NPDC047022 (assembly GCF_040644155.1). Lineage (NCBI taxonomy): Bacteria > Bacillati > Actinomycetota > Actinomycetes > Kitasatosporales > Streptomycetaceae > Streptomyces > Streptomyces sp. NPDC047022. The sequence goes on from NZ_JBEYVV010000110.1 coordinate 225, forward strand.
CCAGCACCGCCCGCACCTCGAACGCCGCACGCCCCCCCTGCTGCAGATACCCATGCAGGATGTCCGGCGTGTTCACAAAGAAGTTCGGCCGCAGATACGCCGCCGTCTCCCCCGCCAACTCCCCCAGATACTCCGTCAGCTCCCCCTTCGTGTTACGCCACGTGAAATACGTGTACGACTGCTGGAACCCCACCGCCGCCAGCGTCCGCAGCATCGCCGGCCGCGTGAACGCCTCCGCCAGGAAAATCACATCCGGATCCGAACGCCCGATCTCCCCCAGCACCCGCTCCCAGAACACCACCGGCTTCGTATGCGGATTGTCCACCCGGAAGATCCGCACCCCCCGCCCCATCCACAGCCTCAGCAACCGCACCGTCTCGGCCACCAGACCATCCATGTCCTCATCGAAGAAGACCGGATAGATGTCCTGGTACTTCTTCGGCGGATTCTCCGCGAACGCCACCGACCCGTCCGCCCGACGACGAAACCACTGCGGACACTTCTCCACCCACGGATGATCAGGCGAACACTGCAACGCGAAGTCCAGCGCCACCTCCAGCCCCACATCCCGCGCCCGCTCCACGAACCACACGAAATCCTCCACCGAACCCAGCCGCGGATGCACCGCCTCGTGCCCACCCTCCGGCGACCCGATCGCCCACGGCACCCCCACATCCCCCGCACCCGCCGACAGACCGTTGTTCCGCCCCTTGCGAAACGTCCTCCCGATCGGATGCACCGGCGGCAGATACACCACGTCAAAACCCATCCCCGCGATCACCGGCAACCGCCGCGCCGCCGACCGCAACGTCCCATGAGGCCGCCCCGCCGTCCCCTCCGACCGCGGAAAGAACTCGTACCACGACCCGAACAACGCCCGCTCCCGCTCCACCACCAACGGCAACACCACCGACGACGACACCCCCTCACGCAACGGCCAACGCGCCAGCACCACCCCCACCTCAGGCGCCAACCCCGCCGCCAGACGGG
>NZ_JBEYVV010000111.1:0-1207 GCF_040644155.1 Streptomyces sp. NPDC047022
ACGTTGTTGTTCACGCTGGAGTTGGTGAGGGAGACGGTGCCGCCGCTGTTGTAGATGCCGCCGGAGACGGATCCGGTGCCGGTGACCTTGTTGGCGTCGATGTGGGAGCCGGTCACCGATACGGTCACGCCGCTTGTGGAGCTGTCGGTGTAGAGGCCGCCGCCCTGGGAGTAGCGGCCGGAGGCGAGGTTGCGGGTGAGGGTGGTGCCGTTCTGCAGCGTCAGCGTGGTCGTTACCACGTCTCCGGCGGCGGCGATGCCGGCGCCCTGGCCGAAGGGTCCGATCAGTCGGTTTCCGGCGACCTGAGTGTTGTCCAGAGTGATGGGGCCGGCGATAGCGTGGATTGCGCCGCCTCGGTTGCTGGAGCCGTCGGCCGTGCGGAAGCCGGTGACGGTGTTGCCGCTGATGGTGGAGTTGGTGAACGTGGCACTCCCGCCCGAGATCGCTTCCCGGAAGATTCCGCCTCCGCCGTCGGTGCTGGCAGCGACCCGGTTATCGGCAATCTTGGTACCGGTGACCGCCAGGGTGCCGGAGGATGCGGAAAAGATGCCGCCGCCACCCTCTACCGCGGTGTTGTGGCTGAACGTGCTGTTCATGATGGTCGACAACTGGGTGGAGTCGAGGATCGCGCCACCACCCATGTCCGCGCGGTTGCCGGTCACGGTCACCGTGTCCAGAAAGACCGGAACCAATCCGATGACGCCGATGCCGCCCCCACCACCATCAGTACGGTTGTCGTTGACCAAGCCTCGAGTGAGAGAGAGCGATGTACGGGCACCGGCGAAGATCGCGCCGCCCGAGTCTGACGCGTTGCCCTGGAAATTCACGTCGGTGGTGGTCAGGGACCCGAAATTGGTCTCGAGGTCCACCGCGCCGCCGTTACCGACGCCCATGGCGTTGCCGTTCATGACGGTCAGGGTGTCCATGGTCAGCGACACCCCTCCGACCTCGAAGATGCGGAAGTTGGTGGTGGCGCCCGGGTCGCGACGGATGGTGGCGTTGTGGCCGTGAATCACCAGCGGCTGGGTGATCGTCGGCAATTGGCCGTCGGCGTCGGTGAGGGTATAGAGGCAGTATGTCGTGAGGTCCAGGATGTGGTCGTTCAGGTTGGCGTTGGAGTCGTTGATCGCCTGGATCAGGGCCGTGTCCGAGCAGGCCACCGGCGTATTCGCGTGCGCCGGAGCCGCCGCGACTCCAGCGAGCAGTA
>NZ_JBEYVV010000112.1:0-1198 GCF_040644155.1 Streptomyces sp. NPDC047022
CAACCGTCACCTCAGCCACCGACACACCCGTGTCATTCCAACCCTCAAGGAGCCGCCCACGCTCCACCCCATCCAACACATCCACCGCACTCAGCGGCACAGGAGTTTCGGCCTCCAGCGCGGCCACCAGGTTCTCGGCGGCGGTGCGCAGCAGGGCGCACACCATCGCCGGGTCGATGCCACCCGCGGCGTCGACGGTCAGGTTGAACCCGGTCCCGAAGTCGTCAACGGCCACCATCAGCGGGTAGTTGGTGCGCTCACGGATGAGCAGAGTGCTGATGCCCTCCAGCCCGTGGTCGGCCTCCTGGGCGGACAGCTGGTGGTGCCGGTAGTTGAAGAGCGAGGTGAACAGCGGGCTGCCGCTCTCGATTCCGCTGGCGCGCTGTGCCACCGCCAGCGGTGCGTGCTCATGCACCAGCAGCTCCGCCAGCTGGTGCCGAATCCCGGTGAGTGCGTCGGTGGCACTCGTCGCGTCCACCCGTACCCGCACCGGCAGGGTGTTGATGAACGGGCCCTGCACCCGGTCGGCGCCGGCGCCGGAGTTCATCCGCCCGAACAGCACGGTGCCGAAGACCACGTCGTCCCGGCCGCTCACGGCGGTCAGCACCCGCGCCCAGGCGAGGTGAAAGACCGTGGCCGCGCTCGCTCCGAGCCCACGTGCCACCGCCCGCACCCGGTCGGCGAGGTCCTGGTCGACGTGGATCTGCCCGCGCTCCGCGGCGGCGCCGTCGCCGTGCACGTTCAGCAGCCCGAAGGGCGCGGTACTTTCCGTGACGTCGCCCAGCAGCTCGGCGAAGTGTCGCTCGTGTTCCTCGCGCGGCACGCCGAGGCGGGCCTGTGCCACGAAGTCGCGGAACGGCAACGGCTCGGGCAGCGACGTTCCATGTCCGGTCAGGAAGGCGCGCACCTCCCGCAGCAGTGCTTCCTGCGTGGTGTGGTCACGGACCATCTGGTGGATGTGCAGCAGGGCAAGCCACCGGCTGCTGCCCGGGTCGGCGGCGATCCGCACGCGGATCAGCGGCGCGCGGTTGAGATCCATCCAGCCCCCGCCGAGGGCCACCAACTGCTCCACAGCCTCCGGTCCCTGCGGATCGAGGACGAGTTCCTCGACCGGCAGCTGCACCCGCCGGGCCACCACCTGCACCGGCTCGCGCAGGCCGTCCCAGACGATCGCGGTGCGGTAGATGTCATGCCGGTC
>NZ_JBEYVV010000113.1:0-1159 GCF_040644155.1 Streptomyces sp. NPDC047022
AGAGTGTGCTGGTGGCGCATCCGCTGGTGGCACAGGCGGTGGTGGTGGCCCGTGAGGACGTCCCGGGGGATGTGCGGTTGGTGGCCTATGTGGTGCCGGGTGATCCGGAGGATGTCGATGGGTCGCTGCCGGCGGTTGTGCGGGGGTTCGTGGGGGCTCGGTTGCCTGAGCACATGGTGCCGTCGGCGGTGGTGGTGCTGGGGGCGTTGCCGTTGACGGGCAACGGCAAGCTCGACCGGAGGGCGCTGCCCGCGCCCGACTACGCGGCACACGCGGGCGGCGGCCGGGCACCGGCGAGCGCGCAGGAGGAGGTGCTCTGCCAGGAGTTCGCGGATGTCCTCGGCCTGGAGAGCGTCGGGGTCGACGACGACTTCTTTTCTCTGGGCGGGCATTCGCTGCTGGCCATGTCGCTGGTGGAAAGGCTGCGGGCACGCGGCGTGTCGCTGCCGGTGAAGGCGCTGTTCCAGACACCCACACCGGCCGGCCTGGCCGCATCGGCCGGTCCGGAGCAGGTGGCGGTGCCGCCGAACCTGATCCCGGCCGGCGCGACCGAGATCACCCCGGAGATGCTGCCGCTGGTCGAGCTGACCGCCGAGCAGATCGAGCGGATCGTGGAAGCGGTGGAGGGCGGCGCGGCGAACGTGGCCGATGTCTACCCGCTCGCCCCGCTCCAGGAAGGGATCTTCTTCCACCACCTGGTGAGCGACCAGGACGGCGTCGATGTCTATGTGTCGCCGATGGTCCTACGGGTCGACTCGCGGGAACGTCTGGACGCGTTCCTGGCGGCCCTGCAGGAAGTCGTCAACCGGCATGACATCTACCGCACCGCCGTCCTCTGGCAGGGGCTGCCCGAGCCGGTCCAGGTGGTCGCACGACGCGCGGTGCTGCCGGTCGCGGAGGTCACCCTGGACCCGCACGGCGCGGCGTCGCCGGAGGAGCAACTGCTGACGGCGGCCGGCGGCTGGATAGCCCTGGACCGGGCCCCACTGATGGGCGTGCACATCGCCGCCGAGCCGGGCAGCGACCGTTGGCTGGCCCTGCTGCGCATCCATCACCTCGTGCGCGACCACACCACGCTGGACGTGCTGCTCGGTGAGCTGCGGGCGATCATGTCCGGTCAGGGCGGCTCGTTGCCGGAGCCGCTGCCGTTCCGGGACTT
>NZ_JBEYVV010000114.1:0-1053 GCF_040644155.1 Streptomyces sp. NPDC047022
ACGCCGTCCTTCTCCATCTGTTCGGCGATCTTCATCGCCTCCTCGATGAGGGTCTCCACGATCTTCGACTCGGGCACCGTCTTGATGACCTCGCCCTTCACGAAGATCTGCCCCTTGCCATTGCCGGAAGCCACACCCAGGTCCGCCTCACGGGCCTCCCCCGGCCCGTTGACGACACAGCCCATGACCGCCACCCGCAGCGGGACCTCCATGCCCTCGAGCCCGGCGGTGACCTCCTCCGCCAGCTTGTAGACATCCACCTGGGCACGCCCGCAGGACGGGCAGGAAACGATCTCCAGACCCCGCTGCCGCAGGTTCAGCGACTCCAGGATCGAGATGCCGACCTTGACCTCCTCCACCGGAGGCGCCGACAGAGAGACCCGGATCGTGTCACCGATGCCCTGCGACAGCAGCGCACCGAACGCAACCGCCGACTTGATCGTGCCCTGGAAGGCCGGACCCGCCTCCGTCACACCCAGATGCAACGGGTAGTCACAGCGCTCCGCGAGCTGGCGGTACGCCTCCACCATCACGACCGGATCGTTGTGCTTCACCGAGATCTTGATGTCGCGGAAGTCGTGCTCCTCGAACAGCGACGCCTCCCACAACGCCGACTCCACCAGCGCCTCAGGCGTGGCCTTGCCGTACTTCTGCAACAGCCGCCTGTCCAGCGAGCCCGCGTTCACACCGATCCGGACCGGAGTGCCGTGGTCCCTCGCCGCCTTCGCGATCTCCTTGACCTTGTCGTCGAACTGCTTGATGTTGCCCGGGTTCACCCGGACCGCCGCACAGCCCGCCTCGATCGCCGCGAACACATACTTCGGCTGGAAGTGGATGTCCGCGATCACCGGGATCTGCGACTTCCGCGCGATCACCGCCAGCGCGTCCGCGTCGTCCTGCGTGGGGCACGCCACCCGCACGATCTGACAGCCCGACGCCGTCAGCTCCGCGATCTGCTGCAGCGTCGCCCCGATGTCCGACGTACGCGTCGTCGTCATCGACTGCACCGACACCGGCGCGTCCCCGCCGACCGCCACCGACCCGACCTGGATC
>NZ_JBEYVV010000115.1:0-1050 GCF_040644155.1 Streptomyces sp. NPDC047022
CGCACATTCGAGATCGGCCGGCCGATCGGCACCACACCCGCCACATCATCCCCGACGAACCACGCCGTGGAATACACCGTCGCCTCGGTCGGACCATAAATGTTCGCCACCCGCACCCCGGGCAACACCCCACGGATCGCCGCAACCGCATCCGCAGTCAACGCCTCACCCGCCAGCACCACCGTCCGCGGCGCCACCGACAACCCCTCACCCCCCAGAACCTGCGCAAACGCCGACGGCACACCACTGACCAGACTCACACCCCACTCACCACGCCCACCATCCGCCAACGCCAACAGATCCGCCACCACCTCCACCGAACCACCCGACACCAACGGACCGAACAACTCGAACACCGACACATCGAAGTTGAACGACGTCGACACCAACACCCGCTCGAAATCATCCCCACCGAACACACCCACCGCCCACGACAACAACGCCGCCACTGAACGATGCTCGACCACCACACCCTTCGGAACACCCGTAGAACCCGAGGTATAGATCACATACGCCGGATGCACAGGCGACAACACCCGCTCACCCACACCCCACACCCCACCGTCCAACCCCGCCAACAACGCCACCACCGACGGATCATCCAGCACCAACGACCGCACCGAACCCCCGACCAGCGACACCGTGGCACCCGACACCAACGCCACCACCGGCCGCGCATCCCCCACCATGAACCCGATCCGCTCCACCGGATACCCCGGATCCACCGGCAGATACGCACCCCCCGCCTTCCACACCGCCAACAACGCCACCACCGCATCCACCCCACGCGGCACACACACCGCCACCACCGACTCCCCACCCACACCCTGCGCCACCAGCCACCGCGCCAACCGATTCGCCCGCACCTCCAACTCCGCATACGACACCGACACCCCACCAGCAACAACCGCCACCTCACCCGGCGACCGCACCACCTGCGCCTCGAACAACTCGGCAACCGTCACCTCAGCCACCGACACACCCGTGTCATTCCAACCCTCAAGGAGCCGCCCACGCTCCACCCCATCCAACACATCCACCGCACTCAGC
>NZ_JBEYVV010000116.1:0-1045 GCF_040644155.1 Streptomyces sp. NPDC047022
AGTCACGTCTTGGTGTGGTGTCGGTGGTGGGTGGTGGTGAGCGGGAGCGGTTGTTGGGGTGGCAGGTGCCGTCGGTGGATGGTGGGGTGTCGACGTTGCCTGGGTTGTTCGGGGCTCAGGTGGTGCGGGCGCCGGGTGCGGTGGCGGTGTCGGTGGGGGATGTGTCGTTGTCGTATGGGGAGTTGGAGGTGCGGGCGAATCGGTTGGCTCATCATCTGGTGGCGTTGGGGGTGGGTGCGGAGTCGCGGGTGGCGGTGGTGATGGAGCGGTCGGTGGAGTTGGTGGTGGTGTTGTTGGCGGTGGTGAAGGCGGGTGGGGCGTATGTGCCGGTGGATCCGGCGTATCCGGGGGAGCGGATCGGGTTTGTGGTGGGGGATGCGGGTGTGGGGTTGGTGGTGACGTCGGCGGGTCTGGTGGGTCGGGTGTCGGGGTTGGGTGTGCCGGTGGTGGCGGTGGATGATCCGGTGGTGGCGGCGGAGGTGGCGGGTCGGCCGGGGGTTGCTGTCGGTGGTGAGGTGTTGCCTGGTCAGGTGGCGTATGTGATTTATACGTCGGGGTCGACGGGGCGGCCGAAGGGGGTGGCGGTGACGCATGGGAATGTGACGGGGTTGTTTGCGCAGTCGCGTGATCTGTTCGGGTTCGGTCCGGGTGATGTGTGGAGTTGGTTCCATTCGTTTGCGTTCGATTTTTCGGTGTGGGAGTTGTGGGGTGCGTTGTTGTATGGGGGTCGGGTGGTGGGGGTGTCGTTCGAGGTGTCGCGTTCGCCGCGGGAGTTTGCGGGGTTGTTGGAGCGTGAGGGGGTGACGATGTTGAGTCAGACTCCGTCGGCGTTCTATCAGTTGATGCCGGTGGTGTTGGAGCGGCCTGGGGTGGTGGGTTCGTTGCGGGCGGTGGTGTTCGGGGGTGAGGCGTTGGATGCGGGGCGTCTGGTGCCGTGGTGGGGGTGTTTTGGTGGGGGTGGGCCGCGGTTGGTGAACATGTATGGGATCACCGAGACGACGGTGCATGTGACGTTCGAGGAGTTGCGTGCGGGTGCGGGTGCGGG
>NZ_JBEYVV010000117.1:0-1038 GCF_040644155.1 Streptomyces sp. NPDC047022
GTCATTGTTCGTGGTGAACCCGACCGAGCATGTGCTGCTGGTGGTGGTGCACCACATCGCGACCGATGGCTGGTCGACGGGTGTGCTGGCGCGCGATCTGTCGACGGCGTACGCGGCTCGTGTCGAGGGCCGGTCACCCGAGTGGTCTGCTCTGCCGGTGCAGTACGCGGACTACGCGGTGTGGCAGCGCGACCTGCTCGGTGACGAACGCGACCTCGACAGCCTCATTTCCCGCCAGGTCGCTTACTGGCGTGAGCGGTTGGCGGATGCGCCGGAGGAGTTGGCGCTGCCTGTCGACCGTCAGCGTCCGGCGGTTTCCACCCATCGTGGTCATGCCGTTGCGCTGGAGCTCTCCGCGGGGTTGCACAGCGGGCTTCAGGCCCTGGCGCGGGAGCGGGGTGTGACCCTGTTCATGGTGCTGCAGGCCGCGCTGGCGGTGACCTTGTCCCGGGTCGGCGCCGGCAGCGACATCCCGATCGGTACGGCGGTCGCGGGCCGCACCGACCAAGCCATGGACGACCTGGTCGGGTTCTTCGTCAACACTCTGGTGCTGCGTACCGATCTGTCCGGTGACCCGTCCTTCGCGGAGGTCCTGGAGCGGGTCCGGGAGGCGGGGCTCGGTGCGTTCGCGCACCAGGACGTGCCGTTCGAGAAGCTGGTCGAGGAGTTGTCCCCGGTCCGTTCGATGGGTCGTCATCCGTTGTTCCAGGTGATGCTGACCGTGCAGAACACGGCGGAGGCGGTGCTGGATCTGCCGGGTTTGGAGGTCGTCGGCCTGTCGGCGGGGACGGCGGTGGCGAAGTTCGACCTGGAGCTGTCCGTGGGCGAGGCCTTCGACGGCCAGGGCGCTTGTGCGGGCTTGCGGGGCACCCTCGTCGCCGCGGCCGACCTGTTCGACGCCGCCACGGCCGGGCGCGTTGTCCACTGGCTGCGGCGCGTCCTGGAGACGGTGACCGCTCGGCCGCAGACCCGGCTGTCGGCCGTCGAGGTCCTGGGCGAGGACGAGCTCCACCACGTACTGACGGAATGGAACGACAC